>JBHYFR010000001.1:0-52230 GCA_051859425.1 Oceanicaulis sp.
CAGCGCGCCGCCCAGCAGCTCCGAAATCCGCGCCAGCCGGGTCCAGGCGTCGGGCCGGACCCGGGCCGACGCTTGCGCCTCGCGGTCCGCCCAGCTCAGCCGTCCGTCCACCGCCAGCTCGCCCCCGATATAGATTTCCGCGTCACCCGACCCTGTGTCCGGCGTGCCGGCCGCCGTGACCACGCCGGTGGCGCCTTGCGCCTCGGCGTCGAGCAGGCGCGACAGCAGGCCGCCTGGCGGCGCATCGAAGCGGGCGTCCAGCGCGATCGTGCCGGCGGCATCGATCTGGGCCAGCAGGCGGTCGCCCACAGCGTCCGTGCGCCGCGCGTCCAGCGCGCCCCGCCAGCGGCCGTCATCATGGCGCAACTCGCCGGACAGGGCGTAAACGGCGGCCGGTCCGGCGATCCCTTCGGCCAGGCGAATGGCGCTGATGCGCGCCTCGCCGAGCCGGATGCCGGGCAGGCGGGACAGGTCGAACGGCTCTTCCGGCGCCGCGCGCTCGGCCCGCGCGGGCGCGCGCGACACGGTCACCTCGCGCATGCTGACGGCGTCGATGCGCAGCACATAGCGCCGCAGCGCCCAGGGCGACCAGGCGAGCGACAGATCGCGCGCCTCCAGCCACACGCCTTGAGAATCGCGCACCCGGATGCGGTCGATCTCGAACCGGCCCAGCACATTGCCGCTGACGGCGCCGATTTCCACCTCGCCATAACCGGCGATGTCGCGCCCGTTAATTGCCTCGCGCACCAGCTCGCGCCCGAACGGGCCGCTCATCAGCAGCAGGCCTGACACAATCGCAATGGTCAGAAGGGCCAGCAGCGTGATCAGGCTGGCGGTGATGGCGATGATCCAGCCGCGCCCGCGCCGGCGGGGTTTCGCAGCGGGGGCCGGAGCGGGGGAGGGAGGCGTGAGATCAGTCATCAAAACGCCTGCCCGATGGAGATGTATATCTGTACGGGCGACTCGCCGGAGCGCCGATCCAGCGGGGTGGCGATGTCAAACCGCAACGGGCCGAAACCGGGGTAGTAGCGCACGCCCAAGCCCGCGCCATAGCGGATATCATCCAGATTGGGGGTGAGCTCCCGGCCCGCCGCGCCGCCATCGACAAAGGCGGTGAAGCCCAGCCGCTCTGACCGGCGCCAGCGCGCCTCGGCGCTGAATTCGGCCAACGACCGTCCGCCGAACACCTCGTTGAGTCCGGTAGCGGGATTCAAGCGCTCGGGCGAGAGGGACTGGAAGGCGTAGCCGCGCACCGATCCGCCGCCGCCGGCATAGAAGCGCTCGTCCGCAGGCAGAGCGTCAGGCGATGTGCCCAGAATGGCGCCGGCGCGCACCCGCGCCGCCAGCACCAGCCGGTCATTTAACGGGAAATAGGCGCGCACGCCGCTTTCCACGCGCACATAGCGGGTTTCCCGGCTGCCGATGGACCAGCCGGGCGCTGCGGTGGCGTTCAGATACAAGCCGCGCTGGGGGTCCAGAAGGCTGTCGCGCCCGTCCCAGATCACGCCGCTGGGCAGGGACAGGGTCGTCGCCGAGCGCGTGCCCAGCACGTCGGTGACGCGCGCCGTCTGAAGCCGGGTTTCTGTGGTGACGCTCAGCCGGTCGGTGATCTGCCGGGCCACGCTGGCCGAGATCCGGAACACGTCCTGATCAAAGGCGTCAGTGCGTTCGGCCAGCAGCTCTGCGCCCAGCGTCAGGTCCTGACCATAGCGCAGCCAGTGCGGCACGGTCAGGCGGGTGGTGAGGCCCTGAACCAGCTCGGCGGCCTGACCGCCGATCAACAGGGTCTCGTCGCCCCGGAACATGTTGCGCCGGGTCCAGCCCGCTTCCGCGCCCGCGCCTTCGGATGTGGACCAGCGCACCGCACCCTCGATGCGATGGCGCGGCGTGGGGTCGGCGCGCACGTCCACCGGGCGAAGCCCGTCCTCGTCGTCGAAGGCCAGGCGCACATCCGACACCGACACCGACTGCAGGACCTGAAGGCGGCGGCTGTATTCATTGAGCGCGCTGCGGCTGGCCGGATCGCCGGTTTCGTACGGGGCCAGGCGTTCGATGAAGCCCGGGCGCAGATCCGCCAGACCACCGGCGAATTGCGGCGCGCCCAGGCGGATGAAGGGGCCGGGATGGAAGCGGAAGGTGGCGTCGGCGCGCCGGGTGGCGTGGTCGACGATGATGTCGTGCTCACCCTCGCGCGCTTCGAGATAGCCGTTTTCGTGCAGCAGGGTGACCACGCGCCCGCGCGCCGAAATCACATTGGCCGACACCACCGGGTCGCCCTGCGATATGCCCAGAGCGGCTGGCGCTTCGCCGCCGGGCGCGCCGGGGGCCCCGGCCCCGGCCCAGTCAATGGCGATGGCGCCGAAGACAAAGCGCTGGCCGGGGCGCACGCGCACCACGGCCTGGCCGTTATCGTCCACCCGCGGATCAATGACGGCGCCGTAATAGCCCTGTGAATCGAGATAGCGCTCCAGAATCTCGGCCGCTTCGCGCGCCCGCGCCCGGGCCCGCCAGGGTGCGTCGGGCTCGCCGGAGGGACGTGCGTCGGCGTCGCCGATGGCGCGCGCCAGGGCCCGCGCCAGTGCAGCGTCCTCAACCCCTTCGATCCGGGCGAGCGGTTCGGCCATTGCCGCAGGCAGGCCGACGCACAGGGCCGCCAGCAGGGCGGTCAGAAATCGTATTGCGCGAATCATGTTGTGGTCAGCACCGGGCATCTATCTTGCCCCCGCGGCGCAGACTAGCCGGGTGACCGCCTGTGTGCGAGCCGCCAGCCGCGCCGCGTGTGCAAAAACTCCTCCCTATGGCATGAAACTGCTGGCCAGCCACATTGCAGGCATTAGTTTGCCGGGATGGCAGGCGCATGTGCGCGGGCTGGCGAAGAGGGCGCACGAACATGTCCGCAGACGAGGCTTCGCAGAGCGGATCAGGCCGGGAGCTGGCGGGATGGCTGCAGATTGCGGCTGTCGCGGCGGTGGTCCTCATCGCCCTTATTGCAACTTTTGCTCTCATGAACGGTAACGACGCAAGTGATGCGCCGCCCGAGGCCCGCGCCGCCGCGCCGGTGCGGGTGGTTCAGCCTGAAACCGTGCGTCACAGCGTGCAGGTGGAGCTGACGGGGACGGTGACGGCCAGCGCCTTTATCGACCTGGCGCCGCAGGTGGGCGGACGCATCACTGCAGTGTCGCCCGCCGTGCGCGCCGGCGGCGCCTTCGAGGCCGGTGAAGTGCTGTTCGAGATCGACCGGCGTGATTACGAGATCGCCGAAACCCGCGCCCGCGCCGGCATCGCCGAGGCGCGCAGCGCCCTCAACCAGCTGGACGCGGAAGCCGCGATCGCCCGGCGCGAATGGGAGCGCACCTTCCCCGGCCGCGAGATCACCCCGCTGGCCGCGCGCGCGCCCCAGCTCGAAGCCGCCCGCGCCCGCCTTCTGGCCGCAGAAGCCGAGCTCGCCCAGGCCAGGCTCAATCTGGAGCGCACGCGTGTCAGCTTCCCGTTCGCCGGCGCGGTGATCGAAAGCCGGATCGAGCTGGGCCTGCTGGTCGCGCCGGGCCAGTCCTATGGCCAGGTCTATGCCGCTGAACAGATTGAACTGGTGGCGCCCGCTTCGCCTTCTGATCTCGCCCGGCTGGAGGGCGCGGACGGCCGCCCTGCGCAGATACGGATCGAGGGGCGCGAGACGGCGCTGTCCGGGCGCGTGGCCCGGGTCGGCGCCCGTCTGGACGCGCGCACCCGTCTCATTGATGTTTTCATTGCGCCGGACGAGGCCGCCCCGGTTGATCTGCGCCCCGGCCTGTTCGCCACGATCACGCTGGACGGGTCCGAGCTGGACGCCGTGATGCGCCTGCCCGCATCGGCGGTGTCCGGGCTGGACACCATTCACCGCGTCAGTGATGGCCGCATCGAGCGCACGCGCATCACGGTGCGCGATCGCACGGCGGACGCGGTGTTCGCCGAGCCGTTCGATGCGGGCGAGGGCGTCATCGTCTCGCCCGTGCCTGACATCTTGCTGGGCCGCCGCGCCGAGATCGTCGCCGCGCCTGCGGAGCGGTCATGAACGAGGCGGACGACATCCCGGCCTCGCTGGTCGAGGACTGGCCCGGCAAGGCCCTGACAGGCTGGTTCGTGCGCAATCCGGTGGCGGCGAACCTGTTGATGATCCTGTTCCTGATCGGCGGAGCGCTGACCGCAGCGACCCTGCCCACCGAAGTATTTCCCAGCCTGTCGCCGCGCACGGTCCAGATCGCGGTGATCTATCCCGGCGCCACGCCGGGCGAGGTGGAGGAAAGCGTCACGCGGCGGGTGGAAGAGGCCGTGCGCGGGCTGGACGGGGTGGAGCGGGTGCGCTCGGTCGCGGCGGAAGGGCGCGGAACCATCACGGTCATCCTGCGCAGTTTCGCCGACGCTCAGGTGGTCAAGACCGATGTCGAGACCGCGGTGAACGGCATTGCAAACTTTCCGCCCCAGAACGCCGAGCAGCCACAAATCCGCGTGCCGGTGCCCACCACGACGGTTCTGACCCTGGCGATCAGCGGCCCGGTGGACGAGGCCTCGCTGCGCCGGGCGGGCGAGCACGCGGAGAACGAATTGCTGGCGCTGGACGGCGTGTCCACGGCCTTGCTGCGCGGCGTGCGCGAATATGAGATCGCCATTGCCGTCAGCGAAGACGCACTGCGCCGCTTCAATATCAGCTTTTCCGAAGTCGCCGACGCTGTGCGCGCGGGCTCGGTGGACCTGTCCGGCGGTGAGATCCGCACCGCCGGCGGCGATATCCTTTTGCGCACCGATGCGCGCCGCGTCACCGGCGAGGCGTTTCAGTCGATCATCATCCGTTCGGATGCGTCGGGCGCGCGGGTGCGCCTGAGTGATGTGGCCGCGGTCACGGACGGGTTTCGCGAAGACCCGCTGATCTCGCTGCATCAGGGCCGGCCGGCGGTGTTTCTCGACGTGCTCAACCGGCCCGGCGAAGACCTGCTGACCGTGCGCCGCGTGGTCAATGACTGGCTGGAGCGCGCCGTTCTGCCGCCGGGCGTGGATGTCACGGTGGTGATTGATCAAAGCGTGATCTTCGCCGACCGCATCGCCCTGATCACCCGCAACGCCATTCTGGGCTTCACCCTGGTGTTCGTGTTCCTGGTGCTGATGCTGGATTTGCGCCTGGCGTTCTGGGTGTCCATGAGCGTGCCCATCGCCTTCCTGGGCGGGTTTGCGGTATTCGGCGCGGCGGGCGTGACGATGAATTTCATCACCACGTTCGGCCTGATCATCGTGCTGGGCATCGTGGTCGATGCGGCCATCGTGGTGGGCGAGAACACCGACCGGGAACGCTCCAAGGGCCGCAGGGGCCAGGACGCCGCCATCGCCGGGGTCACCGGCGTGGCCGCCCCGGTTCTGGTGGGCGTGCTGACCACCATCGCCGCTTTCGGGCCGCTGATCTTCACCGGCGGCACGTTTGGCGAGATTACCCGCCCCATCCCGATTGTGGTGGTGTCCATTCTGGCGGTTTCGCTGGTGGCCGCCTTCCTCATCCTGCCCTCGCAGCTCTCGTCAGGCTCGGACTGGTCGCGCGGACCGCTGGCGCGGGTGCAGGGCGTGGTGCAGCGTCACATGCAGAGTTTCGCCGACGGGCCGGTGGCCGGCTGGGCGCTGTTCGCGGCGCGCCGGCGCTGGCTGGTCAGCGTGGCGGGCATTGCGGTGCTGATTGCGATCATGGCGATCCCGGTATCGGGCCTGGTGCGCTTCGTCTTCTTCCCGGCTATCGAATCAGAACTGATCAGCGCCGATCTGCGCCTGCCTGAGGGCGCGCCCTTCGAGGAGACGCGCGCCGCAGCCGAAGCGATGATCGCCGCAGCGGAATCCATCCAGAGCGAGTATGCACAGCGCGGCGAGCCGGTGATCCGCTCCATCACTGCCACGATTGGCGGGCGCACCAGCCAGTTCGGCGGTCCGGGATCGACAGTGACCACCAGCGTGGCGGGTAATCTGGCGCAAATCGAGCTGGTGCTGGAGCCCGCCTCAAAACGCTCCATCCGCTCGGGCCGGATCGAGGCCTTGTGGCGCGAGCGCTTCGGGCCGCTGGCCGGTGTGGAGCGCCTGACTATCATTTCCACCGCCGGCCCGCAGGACTCCGACATCGCCTATGAGATGACCCATCCTGACGACGGCCTGCTGGAGCGCGCCGTGCTGGAACTGGCCGAATTTATCGGTGAGATCGACGGCTCGCGCGACATCAATAACGGCTTCGATCTGGGCAAGCGGCAGCTCAATTTCACCCTGACCCCTGCGGGCGAGGCGGCGGGTCTGACGCCGGGCGATGTGGCGCGTCAGGTGCGCCAGGCCTTTTTCGGCGAGGAAGTCCAGCGCATCCAGCGCGGGCGCGACGAGGTGCGGGTCTTTGTGCGCTATCCCGAAGCCGACCGCCGTGATCTGGCCGGCCTGTCCGATCTGCACGTGCGCACCCGCGACGGCAGCGCCCTGCCGCTCGGCGCCGCGGCTGAGATCACCGAGACGCGCAGCTATACCCGCATCGAACGCATAGACGGGCGGCGCATCATCGAGGTGACGGCCAATGTGGACACTGCGGTGACCACGCCGGGCTCGGCCCGTGAACAGGTCGAGGCCTTCCTGCCCGAACTGGTCGAGCGATATCCGGGGCTCACTTTTGCGCTGGCCGGCGCCGGGCGCGAGCAGGCCCAGGACTTCGCCAGCCTGCTGATCGGGCTGATGTTTGCGGTGATCATCATGTACGCGCTGCTGGCCACCCAACTGCGCAGCTATGTCCAGCCGCTGATCATCCTGATCGCCATTCCCTACGGGGTGGCCGGCGCCATTCTGGGCCATCTCCTGCTCGGTTTTGACCTGTCATTTCCGTCGATTTTCGGCATGGTGGCGCTGTCAGGCGTGGTGGTGAACGCCTCCATCGTGTTGATCGACCGCTATAACCGCACCGTGGCCAATGGCGGCGACCCGCGCGAGGCCATCGCCGAGGCCTGTGCGCGCCGGTTCCGGCCGGTGCTGATCACCACGCTGACCACCGCGCTCGGCCTGTTGCCGATCATGTCCGAAACCAGCCCGCAGGCGCAGTTCCTGGTGCCCATGGTGGTCAGCCTGGGCGTGGGGCTGATCTTCGCCTCCATCGCCATTTTGCTGCTACTGCCAGCGTACGTGATTGTGGTGGACGATTTGCGCGCGCGCCCTGGGGCCGCCCTATGGGTGCTGGGCGGGGTGGCGATCACCCTGGCCAGCCTGATTGTCGCAGGCTTGCTTGCCGCGCTGATCGTGGCGATCCTGGCGGGGGCTGCCTGGTTCGTCTGGCGCCGGTTGCGGCCGCGCGCCGTCGTCAGCGCCCCGTGAGGCGGGCCGGGTTCAGACCCGGCGGCCCCACAGAGTGCGGATGCGCTCGTCAGCCTCACGCCCCAGATTGAACCAGGCCGTGCGGTCGCGCGAGGCGTCGACCACCAGAAGCTTGTCCTCGCGGGCCAGCAAATGGCTCAGCTCATTGCGAAGGTGCGAGGCGCTGGACGCGCCGCGCAGGATCCAGACGCCCTGGGTGATGGGTTCGGCGTCGCCATGATCGGCCAGGGCGGCCTCGAAGCCGGGCGCGCTGGCGCTGGAGAGTTCAGCCACAATGATGAAGTTGGCTGTGCGTGCGTCAGCCGGGGCGGTGCGCTTTTCACCCGGGCTGCGCCGGGCCTCGTCCAGCCAGGTCTTGAGCTGGGCGATATCCTGGGCGGATTTGAAACCGTCCTCGCGCCGGTCAGACACCGATGAATGCGCCGCCACGCGCCCTTCGCCGATGAAGGCGCGCATCTGGGCGCCGGTATAGGGGCCGTAGACACGGCCTTCGACTTTGACAAACCAGGACATAATGATTCCGTCGTCGCGCGGCATTGCTTCCACCTCCCGGCCCAAAATCCCTCAGGTGGGCCAGCTTCACCTCCATTAGAGGCAAGAATCAGGCCGCCGGTGATATATGGGTGTCATGCGTGACATCTGCATGCGCCGACAGGCTATTTTTCAGGCCCCGCTTGGCCGGGGTCCGGCCGGTCAGGCGGCGGATCGAACCGCACGGCGAACCCGTTGTCCAGCCAGCGCACCACCTGCCCGGTCATGCCGCCCACGCGCACCGGCTCGCCGATCCGTGGCCGTTCCAGACAGGCAAAGCTCGCCCCGGTGACCGACACGTCCACCACATCGGCCTGGATCACCACCCCGTCGCGCAGATGCACGGTGGCGCGTCCCTGGCCGGGCTTGCGCGGCGCGGCGCGGTCTTCCTTGAGACCCAGGCGCTCCATATTGAAACGCCAGGTGATGGCGTCAGCCAGGCGGTCGCGCTTGCGCTGGGTGGCGGCCAGACGGGCCGCAAATCCGGTCTGTCCGGCGCGCACCACCTCACCCTCGACCCGTCCCAGACCGTCAAACAGAATGACCACCCGCTCGCCGCGCTTGGGCGGCGTGGTGGTGGTCACGCGCACGCCCCCTGGCGAGACATCCACCAGCTGACAGAGGAACTCGCCCTGGCTGGGGCACAGGGCGCGGCCGGGAATGGCAAGCTGTACACGGCGATGCCGGCGGCGCTCTTCAGCGCCGCGCGCGGCTATCTTGATCTTGCGCCGGTCCAGCCGGCTGATGATGTCACTGATCTGCGCCATGGCACGCCGTTGTGAAACACACCGGGCCAATCTGGCGCCAGAGGGCTTAAGATTTCGCTATATCAGCCGTCATTGGCCGCCAGCGCCCGGCGCGGCGTGCGCTCGCGCGTGGCGAACAGCGACAGGCTGGGGTCGGGCAGGCGGGCGGGATGCAGCAGGGCCAGGCGGTGGCGCACTACAGGGCGGCCGCCCAGCCGGCTGGCGTCCAGCGGCTGATACAGGCCCAGCGCCCGGTCCACCTGGCCTTCCGGGCCACGCAGGGGCAGCAAGGTCACCTCCACCGCGCAGGCGCGCCCGTCCAGCGTGATGGCGTCGGCCACGGCGGTGGCCGGGGCCGGCGCACCCAGCGCGCCTTCCAGCAGCGCGCTCATCATGGTGCGGTCATGGCCGGTCCACAGGCTGAGGAAATTCTGGTCGCGGAACTCGCGCTGATGCAGGCGGCACAGGCCGGTCCCGGCGAGCCGGAAGACGTGATGGTCCTGATCCATGCGGCGCAATAAAAACAGATTCGACAACAGCGCGCCCAGATCCTGGGGGGCTATGTCGGCGCGCGCCGGCGCCGAGCCGCCGCGCCGTCTTGCATCCCAATAGGCATGCAAGGTTCTTGAATTGGGATGCCGCACGAGCCACGCGTCCTTCTGTCATTCCCCTCACCGGCGGCAGGCCCGCGATGATACGGCGCGGGTGCAGCCTGGAACCGCTGTCTGCAAGCGCCTTGCCAGTCGTGTCCGGGGCTGTGTTTTCAGGGGCAGGACGGCGGCAGCACTATAGAGTCTGCAAAACCGGGCGGGAGCGTCCGGCGCGCGGGACGTGTCGCGGATCAGGGTGAAGGGCGCGCGCCGTCCCGGTCACAATGGCGCAGCCTGGCGCAGCCCCGTGCGGGCCAAACGCATCTCCTTCACGCAACCGGCCCCGGGCTTGCATGAGGGTGCTCTGAACAGATTCGGAGACCGTCATGCGCGTATCATCCCGGCACGCCGCCCTGATCACCGCCGTCGCCGCCGGCGTCATCGCCGCCAGCGCCCCTGCCTGGTCGCTGACGCCGCCGTCGCCGCCGCCGCCGTCGCACCATCCGTGCTGCGGCCATCCCGGCGGTCCGAACATCCATCCCCCCTCCGTCCATATCGGCGGGCCGAACATTCATGTGCGCGGGCCGCGCATTCATGTGGGCGTGCACAATTCGGTCAATGTGAATGTGAACGTGCAGGCCAGTGCGTCGGCCAATGCCATGGTTTCGGCGTCCGGCCAGGCCGGCGCGGGCGCGTCCACCTTCGTCTATGCCGGCGGCGGTTATGTCTCCGGCGGCACGGCGCCGGGCGCGACGGCGCTGACAGGCTTGCGTCTGGCGGGCATGAGCGAGCGCATTCAGGAAGAGCGCACGCGCATCCGCGAGGAATGGCGCCTGATCCGCGCCATCTGCATCGATGACCGCGGCGCGCCCCATCCGGCCGCACGGACCAATCCGTTCGACCGGGTCGATCCCGATTTTGACGGCGAGCTGTACCGCTGCGTGGCCGGTACGGCCCTGCAGGCGACGCTGGGCTGGCGCGAGGACGGGCAGGACCGGTTCGAGGGCGGTGAAACCATCATGTGCGAAAAGGGCCAGGCCCTGCGCCATGGACCGGGCGGCGAGGTGTTCTGCGCCCGCGCCACCCCGCAGCGCGACTGCAATGAGCGCTCCCTGCTGCGCCTGCACGGGCCCGGCGCCATGCTGGTCTACAGGCGCTGGGAAGAGCGCTACAGCGAGACGGTGGAGCGCAGCATGGTCGCCGAGGCCTCCTCGATGACCCTCATGCTGGACGGCGGCGTCGGCGGCTATCGCTGACGCATCGCGCCGGCCTTCGCCATGCCCGGCTTGTGACAGGCGGCGTAAACCGCCTGTTCATTCTGATTGCGATCGTCTGAAGCATTAACGCGGCCTTGAGGATTTCGCGGTCACATCAGGCTCAGGACGCGCCCTTGCGCGCGCCTGCAGTCTGAAGGGGCCCTGACCGCCATGAATGCTGTGCGTCTGATCGTGCTCGCCGTCGCGGGAGTCGCCGCCGTCGGCGCGGCTGTGCTGGTGCGCGGGGCCATGCAGCCACCGGCTCCGGTTCAAGTGGCCGGTGAACCCGCACCTGCGCCTGCGCCAGTGGTGGAGACCTCGCGTGTTCTGGTCGCCGCCCGTGACATCGCGCCGGGTGAACGCGTCAGCGCCGGCTCTTTCCGATGGGCGCCCTGGCCGGACGAGGCTGTGGTGGCGGGCTATCTGGTGCGGGCGCGCGATGCAGACGCCATCGAGCGCCTGTCAGGGGCCGTGTCGCGCACCGCCATGGTGGCGGGCGAGCCGATTCTGGAGCGCCGGCTGGTCCAGCCCGGTCAGGCCGGCTTCATGGCCGCCGTGATCGATCCGGGCATGCGCGCCGTCGCCGTGCCGACCTCGGCGCGTTCGGGCGCAGGCGGCTTCATCCTGCCCAATGACCGGGTGGACATCCTTCTGACCCTGCCGGCCAACGAGAATTTCGCCACGCGCACCGTAGTGGAGAATGTGCGGGTCCTGGCCATTGACCAGAGCCATTCCGAATCACGCGACGGCGCGCTGGTGGGCGCCACCGCCACGCTGGAGCTGAGCCCGTCCCAGGCGCGCGCCGTGTCGATGGCGGTTGCCTCCGGCACCGTGTCGCTGGCGCTGCGCTCGATCGCGGACACGGAAGGCGCCGCCCGCCTGCCCGACGGTGTGGACGAGGCCGGGACCGCCCGTGTGGTGCGCGTGTTCCGCTATGGCGAAGAGCAGCGCGTGGCGCTGGGAGGCAGCGCGCCATGATGATCACCCTGTTGCGTAATCTGTGTCTGGCCGGCGCCGCGCTGGCCGCCGTCTGCACGGGCGCCGCTCAGGCCCAGGCGGACCTTGAACGCACCAACACCATGCAGGTGGTGATCCGCTCACCGGGCGAGGGCCGGGTGTCCGAACGCCTGAACCTGCCGCTGGGCCAGGCCGCGATCCTGCACCTGCCCGTGGATGCGGTCGAGGTGATGGTGGCCAATGACTCGGTGGCCGACGCCGTGGTGCGCACGCCGCGCCGGGCGCTGCTGCTGGGCCAGTCTGTGGGCCGCACCAATATCTTCTTCTTTGACCGCGACGGTCAGCTCATCCTTGATCTGGATGTGCGCGTGGAGCGCGACATGGAGGGCCTGCGCGAGGCGCTGGCCCGCTTCGTCCCGGGCGCGCGCATTGAAGCCGAAAGCATGAATTCCAACATCGTGCTGTCGGGCGCCGTACCGTCGGCGTCGGCAGCAGACGCCGCCATCCAGGTGGCGCGCCGCTGGGCCGACGATCCCGATCAGGTGGTATCCTTCCTGGCCATCGAGGGCCGCGACCAGGTGATGCTGCGCGTGCGCATCGTGGAGATGCGCCGCACCATCGTGCGTCAGCTGGGCGTCAATCTGTCGGCCAATATGTCCACCGGCGGCAACACGCCCACGGTCAACCGCATCAATACCGAGAACGCCTTTGGTCTGTCCGGTTCGGCGCTGGGGGGGCTGAGCGGTCAGATGGACCTGCTCAACGCGCTGGGCGCGGGTACGCGCCTGGGCGCCACGCTGACCGCGCTGGAGCGGATCGGCCTGGTGCGTACGCTGGCTGAACCCAACATCACCGCGATCTCCGGCGAAGCGGCGCAATTCCTGGCCGGTGGCGAGTTCCCGGTGCCGGTGGGGCGCGATCGCGACGGCAATGTCACCATCGAATTCAAGCCGTTTGGCGTCGGCCTCGGCTTCACGCCGGTGGTGCTGTCTGAAGGGCGCATCTCGCTGCGCATCTCCACCGAGGTGTCCGAACTGTCCAATGAAGGCGCCATTTCGCTGGGCGCCACGCCGCAGTTTGACGGCCAGGGCAATGTCATCGGCACCACGGGCGGACTGACCATCCCGGCGCTGAGCGTCAACCGCACCCAAACCACGGTGGAGCTGCCGTCCGGCGGCAGTCTGGTGATTGCGGGCCTGATCAAGGAAGAAACCCGCCAGGCGATGGACTCGGTGCCCGGCATTGACCGCCTGCCGGTCCTGGGCGCGCTGTTCCGCTCGCGCGACTTCGCCAATAACGAGACCGAGCTGGTCGTGCTGGTCACGCCCTATCTGGTCGATCCCGCCAATCCGGGCGCGCTGGAGGAGCCGGGTGACGGCTTCGTGGCCGCCTCCATGGCGTCAAACATCGTGCTGGGCCGCCTCAACCGGGTCTACGCCGCGCCGGGCGCGCGGGTGGACGGGCGTGGCTGGACCGGCCCTGTCGGCTTTGTGCTGGAGTAATCGTGATGGCTATCAAGCATGTGATCCTCGCCCTGTCCGGCGCCGCGCTGCTGGCGGCCTGCTCGGCGCAAGCGCCGCGCCCCCTGCCCCAAGCCACCGCCGCGCCTGAAACCGTGCGCGTGGAGATGGCCTATGACATGCGCGATAATGGCCTCACCTGGCGCCAGCTGGACCTGATTGCGTCGGTGGCCAACGAGTATAAGGCGCGCGGCCATGGCCCGCTGGTGATCTCCTATCCGCAGAATTCACATGATTCCGAAACCGCGATCGCGGTCATCGCCGAAGCGCGCGCCCAGCTTTACGCCCATGGCCTGGACTGGCGCGCCATTGGCGGCGGGGCCTATGACGCCCGCGGCCGGGCCGGGGCGCCGATCATTTTCTCGTTCAACCGCTACCGCGCCGTCGTGCCGGCATGCGACCGCAGCTGGCCGGACCTGACCAATACCCGTCCCGGCGAGGCCTGGCCGCAATTTGGCTGCGCCACCGCGACCAATCTGGCTGTTCAGGTCGCCGATCCGCGCGACCTTCTGACTGCGGGATCGATTGACCCCGCCGATTCCGCGCGCCGCGCCGCCGTGCTGGAGCTTTACCGTCAGGGCCTGCCGACCTCCACCCAGCGCACGGCGGACGAAAGCGGCAATGTGTCAACGGCTGTGGGCGATTAGGGGAGCGGACATGGCCAGACACGCAGACGCTTTCCAGGACGACAATTTCGACGCCGGGGACAGCTTCCTCGACGATCCGGCTGTGGCGTCCGATCCTTTCCTCGACGCGTCGGCTGTCGAGCGCCGCATGCTGGGCGAGCCCGAGCCAGCCTCCATGCCGGGCCACGCCGGGGCGGATGATGGCGGCTTGCGCCCGTTCGGGGCGCGCCTGGCCGAGGCCAATCTGGCGCCCGAACCCGAGCCGGCGCCCGCACGGGCCGTCCCCAGACCGGCCCCTGCACCGGCACGCCCTGCGGCGCCGGCGCCGCGTCCGGTCGCGGCGATGACGCCGATTGATGGCGGGCTGTATGGCGAGGTCGGCGGCGACGAGGACGACGCGCTGATCAATCAGCCGGTGCCGCGCATCGCGATCCAGGCCTTCTGCGAGCGGCCTGAAACCGGCCAGCTTATCCATCAGACCGGCGCGGACCGGCGCCTGGCGCGCGCCCATCTGACGGTGGAGCTGGGCGGTCTGGCCGCGGCTATCGAGCGCTTTCACGACGCCCAGACGCCCGAGCTTCTGATTGTTGAATCGGGCATGCGCGGGCGCGAGCTGTTCGCCCAGCTCGAGGAGCTGGCGGGCGTGTGCGATGCCGACACCAAGGTGGTGATCATCGGCGCAGCCAATGACATCACCCTGTATCGCGAGCTGATGCGGCGCGGGGTGAGCGAATATCTCGTACCGCCCATGACGCCGCTGCACCTGATCAAGACCATTTCCGGCCTGTTCCTCGATCCCGACGCGCCGTTCGCCGGGCGCACCCTGGCCTTTGTCGGCGCCAAGGGCGGGGTGGGCTCGTCCACCGTGGCCCATAACGTGTCCTGGCACATCACCGAATCGCTGCGCACCGACGCGGTGCTGGTCGATCTGGACCTGTCCTTCGGTACGGCGGGTCTCGATTTCAATCAGGACCCGGCCCAGACCATCGCCGAGGCGCTGGCCCAGCCCGACCGCCTCGACGACGCCCTGCTGGACCGTCTGCTGGTCAAATGCACCGAGCGCCTGTCGCTGTTCTCGGCGCCCGCGACGCTGGAAAGCGACTGGGATTTCGACGCCGACAGTTTTGACCTGGTGCTGGAAAAGGTGCGCCGCCAGGCGCCCTTCATTGCGCTGGACGTGCCCCATGCCTGGAGCCCCTGGGTGCGCCGCACGATCCTGTCAGCCGATCAGGTGATCGTCACGGTGACGCCGGATCTGGCCTGCCTGCGCAACGCCAAGAATCTGTTCGATCTGGTGCGTCAGGCCCGGCCCAATGACGATCCGCCCAAAGTGGTGGTCAACATGGCCGGCTGCCCGAAAAAGCCCGACATTCCGCTGAAGGATTTCGCCGATGCGCTGGGCGCGGCGCCGCTGCTGCCGTTTGACCCGGCGCTGTTCGGCAAGGCGGCCAATAACGGCCAGATGATCAGCGAGGTCGATCCCAAATCCCGGCCTGCCGAGGGTTTCGCCCATCTGGCCAGCGTGCTGGCCGGACGCGCCGCTGCGCCGGTCAAGCGCAAATCCCTGTTCGGCTCCTTGTTCTCGAAAGGCTGAAGGCAGCATCCATGTTCGGCAAACGCCCGCCCGGCTCCCCTGATGGTTCGCGCACATTTGGCGCGGCGCCGTCGGGTGCGCCCGCCCCCGCGAGCGTGGCCGTACGTGAGCGTCCCAAGCCCGCTGCCCCTGCACCGGCGCCCGCCCCGGCGCCGGCCGCCCCGCGTCCCGCCGGCGAGGCCAAGCCCGGGCACGCGCGCCGCAAGGCGATCGAGCCCGAGCGCGTCGGCGCCGAGCGTTCGGCCGAGTACTATGCGATCAAGACGACGATCTTTAACGCCCTGATCGACACCATCGATCTGGGCCAGCTGTCGCGCCTGGACAATGCCACGGCGGCGGATGAAATCCGCGACATCGTCACCGAGATCATCTCGATCAAGAACGTGGCCATGTCCATCGCCGAGCAGGAGCAACTGCTTCAGGACATCTGTAATGATGTGCTCGGCTATGGTCCGCTCGAGCCCTTGCTGGCGCGCGACGACATCGCCGACATCATGGTCAATGGCGCAGGCGACGTGTTCATTGAAGTCAGCGGTCGTGTCCAGAAGACCAATATCAAGTTCCGCGATAACGGCCAGCTGATGAACATTTGTCAGCGTATCGTGTCCCAGGTGGGCCGCCGGGTGGATGAAAGCTCGCCGATCTGTGACGCGCGTCTGGCCGATGGCAGCCGGGTGAACGTCATCGCCCCGCCCTTGTCGCTGGACGGCCCGACGCTGACCATCCGGAAATTCAAGAAAGACAAGCTCAAGCTCCAGAACCTTGTGGAGTTCGGCTCGATTTCGCCCGAAGGCGCGCGCATCCTTGAGATCATCGGCGCCTGCCGCGCCAATGTGCTGATCTCGGGCGGCACCGGTTCGGGCAAGACGACGCTGCTCAATTGTCTGACGGGCTTTATCGGCGAAGACGAGCGGATCATCACCTGTGAAGACGCCGCGGAACTCCAGCTGCAGCAGCCGCATGTGGTGCGCCTTGAGACCCGCCCGCCGAACCTTGAGGGGCAAGGCCAGGTCACCATGCGCGATCTGGTGAAGAACTGTCTGCGGATGCGCCCCGAGCGGATCATCGTGGGCGAGGTGCGTGGACCTGAATCCTTTGACCTGTTGCAGGCCATGAACACCGGCCATGACGGCTCCATGGGCACGCTGCACGCCAACTCGCCGCGAGAGGCGCTGAGCCGGATTGAATCCATGATCACCATGGGCGGCTACAACCTGCCCACCAAAACGATCCGCGAGATGATCTCAGGCTCGATCGACGTGATCATCCAGGCCGCGCGCCTGCGCGACGGATCGCGCAAGATCACCCATGTGACCGAAGTGCTGGGCATGGAAGGCGATGTGATCATCACCCAGGACCTGTTCCTGTACGAAATCACCGGCGAGGACGCGGACGGCAATATCATCGGGCGTCATGTGTCCACCGGCATCGCGCGTCCGAAATTCTGGGACCGCGCGCGCTATTTCGGTCTGGAGCAGGCGCTCGCGCAGGCGCTCGACGCTTCGGAGGCCTGAGGCCATGGGCGGCGATCTGATCTTCATCCTCGCTGCGGTGTGCGCCTTCGTAGCCGTAGCGGCGGCGGGGCTGGCCCTGGCGCCGGGCGATGGCGGACGGGCGCGCAAGTCCCGCATGGCGGTGGCCGTGGGCGGACCGGTCCAGCGCGGCCAGCGCAAGGTCGCCGCGCTCGACAGCGCCGCCCAGAAGCGCCGCCAGATCCAGGAAACGCTCAAAGACCTCGAAGCGCGCCAGAAAGCCGAACGCAAGAAATCCCTGACCCTCAAGGGACGGCTGGAGCAGGCGGGGCTGAAGGCTACGCCGATGCATTTCTGGCTCGCGTCCGGCGGGCTCGCCGCCGTGGGTTTCCTGGCGGTGATGGCGTCGGGCCTGCATCCGGCGATCGCCGTGGCGGCGGCCATCGTGGCGGGCCTGGGCCTGCCGCGCTGGGTGCTGGGCATGATGCGCAAGCGCCGCCAGGCCCAGTTCACGTCCCATTTCGCCGATGCGCTCGACATTATCGTGCGCGGCATCAAGTCGGGTCTGCCGCTGAGTGAATGCCTCAAAGTGATCTCGCGTGAGGCCGAGTCGCCGGTGCGTCAGGAATTCGAGCTGCTGGTGGAGGGCTTGGCGGTCGGGGTTGATCTCGATGAAGGCCTGCGCCGCATGACCGGCCGCATGCCGCTGTCGGAACTGTCCTTTTTCATGATCGTGCTGGTCATCCAGCAAAAGACCGGCGGCAATCTGTCCGAGGCGCTGAACAATCTCTCGGCCGTGCTGCGCGCGCGCAAGATGATGCGCGAGAAGGTTCAGGCCCTGTCGTCCGAAGCCAAGGCGTCGGCCTTCATCATCGGCTCTCTGCCGCCGGGCGTCGCCATCATGGTGTCGATCATGTCGCCGGCCTACATGGAGCCGCTGTTCAACACTCCGATCGGCCAGCTGATGCTGATGGGCGGGGCGCTGTGGATGGGCATCGGCATCGTGGTCATGCGCGGGATGATCAATTTCAAAATGTAGGCGGAGGCCGTCATGACAGCATTCGCCACCTGGATCACGCAGCCGGAGAATTTCTTCGCAGCGCTGGCGGCCATTCTGGTGTTCGCCACGGCGGTGACCCTGTCAGGGTCGTCCATGCGCAACGACAATCTGTCCAGGCGCATGAAGCAGGTCGCCAACCGGCGCGAGGAATTGCGCCGCAAGTCGCGCGAGGCGATGGAGCGGGAGAAATCCGGCGGGCTTCGCGGCAACGATACGCGCAGCCCGTTCCGCAAGGTGGTTGAAGGCCTGAACCTGCAGACGCATCTGGAAGACCCCAATCTGAAGACCAAGCTCATTCAGGCGGGCATGCGCGGGCAGGGGCCAATCTTCGCCTTCTATTTCGCCCGCTTCGTCGCGCCCTTCCTGCTGTTCGCTGTCGTGGCGCTGTATCTGTGGACGATCAATGATTTCGGCCTGGAGGGCATGCAGCGCCTGACCGCAGCGATGGCCGCGGCGGTGCTGGGCTATTACGCGCCTGCGCTCTACCTTTCCAATGCCGGCGCCAAGCGCCGCGAGTCGATCATGCAGGCATTTCCCGACGCGTTGGACCTGTTGCTGATCTGCGTCGAGGCGGGCATGTCCATCGAGGCGGCGTTCCAGAAGGTCGCCTCGGAAATCAGCTCCAGCTCCATCGAGCTGGCCGAGGAATTGTCCCAGACCACCGCCGAGCTCGCCTATCTGCAGGAGCGGCGCATGGCGTACGAGAATCTGGCCGCGCGCACCGGGCATCCCGGCGTCAAATCGGTGGCCACGGCGCTGATCCAGGCCGAACGCTACGGCACGCCGCTGGGCCAGGCGCTGCGGGTGATGGCCAAGGAAAACCGCGATATGCGCATGAGTGCGGCGGAGAAGAAGGCCGCCGCTCTGCCCGCCAAGCTCACCGTGCCGATGATCGTGTTCTTCCTGCCGGTCCTGTTCTTGGTCATCATGGGCCCGGCCGCGCTCAACCATCAGAATCTGTAGCGCTCTCAGGCCGCAACCACCTGCAAAACCGCTTCGGCATCGCACGGTTTGGCATTAGGGTGCGCAGCCCTGACACCCAGCCAGAGGGATCTGCGCCATGTTCGGCGGAGACAAGGCGGCCCATCGCCGCCGCGACGAGATGCGCCAGGCCAATGAGGCCGCCAACCATGCGCTGGAGGCGCTGGCCGCCGGTGATCTGGTGCGCGCCCGGCGCGAGCTGGACATGGTGCCTAAAAAAATCACCTTCGCCGATGGCGGCTGGAAGCCCTTGCTCGCCGCCGCCGTGCTGGATGTGTTGTCGGGCAAGCGGCGCGCCGGTCTGGAGAAGCTAATCGCGGCGTGTGACGGCCTGGATGAGACCAGCCTGTCGCGGGACGACAAGGGCTATCTGCGGCTCTATGCCCTGTACCGGGCCATCGATGCCAGCAAGGACGGGCGCGCGCCGCGCGAATTGCGCGAGCGGGTGGAGGATTTCCGCTTTGATCACACCCTGGTCAGCGGCGAGCTGAAGGCGCGTTTCCCCCTGAAAAAAGTAGAGGAGCCGGTCTCCGCTCCCCCGCCCATGGCGCCGCCGCCCTCATCGGACGAAGCCTTCTAGGGTTTACAGCCCCGGCCCCCGCATTTTCGCAGACTGGACCTGCAAGGCAGCGGGCTCGCCTTCGCGTCCCGGCTCTGGTACACGCGCCACAGTAGCGCAGGAGACCGCCGTCCATGGACTTTCTTGATTTCGCCCTGCTGACCAGCGTGTTCGTCACCTTCTTCGTGGTGATCGACGTGCCGGGCGTGGCGCCGATTTTCGCCGGCCTCACCGACGGCACGAGCAAGGCGCACCGCGCCAGGATGGCGATCAAGTCGGTGGCCATCGCCACGGTGGTGCTGGTGGGCTTCGCCTATGGCGGCGAGTGGCTGCTGGGCGCGCTGCATATCAGCCTGGACGCTTTTCGTGCGGCGGGCGGCGTGCTTCTGTTCCTGATCGCGCTGGACATGATTTTCGAAAAGCGCACCAAGCGCCGCGAGGAGCGGGCCGAGAAGCTCGCCGAGGACGGGGGCGTGGCCGAGCAGCACGATGATATCTCGGTCTTCCCCATGGCGATCCCGATGATCGCGGGCCCCGGCGCCATCGCCTCGGTCATGCTGTTCATGTCCCAGGCCTCCGGCTCTGTGGGCGCGCAGGTGTCGGTACTGATCGGCCTGGGCGCCAATCTCCTGATCTGTCTGGCGGTGTTTTTGATGATCGGCCCGGTCATGAAGCTGATGGGCGAGACCATCGCAGCGATGATCACGCGCATCTTGGGCGTCATCCTGGCGGCGCTGGCGGCGCAGTTCATCTTTGACGGCGTGCGCGGGGCGCTGCTGACGGTTTAGGGTAAACGCTGCGTTTACCGTGTTTGGGAACCGGAAATTAGCCCATTTGCGCCATGATCCTGCCCATCACTGGCTGGAGCATGAGGTCATGCTGAGCGTACGTTTCATCCTGTTGAGTGCTGCGGGACTGGCCGCGATATCCGGCCTGGCCGCCGGTGTTGTCTGTCTTCTGGACGGGGCCTTCGCCCAGGCGGTGGCGTTTACCTGGCCGGGCCTGGCGGGCGGGGTCGCCTTCGCGCTGGCCGCCCCGGGCGGGTCGGGCGATACAGCCTAGAAAGCCACACCCGGCGGATCGGTGTCGCGCAGGCGCGCGCGGCGGGTCTTGTGGTCGGGCATGATCTCATCAAGCAGCGCATAGAAGCGCCGCGAGTGGTTCATCTCCAAGAGGTGACACGCCTCGTGGGCGCACACATAGTCGATCAGCGCCTCGTCAAAGGCGATCAGGCGCGCATTCATCCGGATCGAACCGTCAGCCGAACAACTGCCCCAGCGCGAGGCCTGTTCACGCACGCGCACGCTGGGCCGCGGCGCATCAAGCGCCTGCGCATAGGCGGTCACCTTCGGGGTCATCAGCGCCAGCGCCTGCTCGCGCCGCCAGCGTGACAGCGCCCGGCGTATGGTCGCCGCGCGCAAGGCCGGGTCCAGCCGTTCATCCACCCGAACGTCCAGATGATCGCCCTTATGGGCCAGCGTCGTGCGGGCGCGGTCATGGGGCGTGACGCGCAAGGTCAGCACCCCGCCCAGCCAGCCGATTGCCTCACCGTCCACGCCTTGCAGGGGCGCGGGCCTGACGCGCCGCGCCTGCTTGTCCAGCCGGTCCAGGATCCAGCCGGCCCGTTCGCGCACCGCCCGGTCGGCCTCGGCGGCGCTGGCGAAACGCGGCAGCACCACGCTGAGGCCGTCGGGACCAACCTTCAGACCGATCGTGCGCCGGCGCGCCGAGCGGTCGAGTGTGTAGGCCAGCTCGCGCTCGCCCAGGCGAATCGTGCGGGTGATCATGGGACAGGGATAGCGCGCCCGCGTCCGCCGCGCAGCCGGCTCGCGCCAGTGTCAGGGCCAGTGAGGGCCAATCAGGGCGCCTTGTGCACCGCGCCGCGCGCCATCACGAAGCCGACCTGCCACACCGCCGAGATATCCTCCAGCGGATCGGCGTCCAGCGCGATGATGTCAGCGGCCAGGCCCGGCGCGATGCGTCCGGTCTCCGTCTCCAGCCCCAGATGGCGCGCCGCGGTGACCGTGGCCGAGCGCAGCGCCTCCATGGGGGTCAGGCCCGCCTCCACATAAAGTTCGAACTCGCGCGCATTGTCGCCATGGGCCGAGACGCCGGAATCGGTGCCGAACGCGATGGTCACCCCGCCCCGATGGGCCTGGCGCAGCATGTCCAGCATGCGCGGTCCCACCTCCAGCGCCTTGGCGCGCTGGAAGGGCGTCATCCAGCCGGCATCGGCCTGCAGCGTCACCCATTCCCCGGCCATGACCGTGGGCACCAGCACGGCGTTATTGCGCCGGAACAGGCGGATGGATTCGGCGTCCAGGAACGTGCCGTGCTCGATGGAGTGACCGCCGGCGCGCAAAAAGGCGTTGATCCCGGTAACGCCATGGGCGTGAGCGGTGACGCGCCGGCCCATCATGCCGGCGGCTTCCACGATGGCGCGCAGCTCGTCTTCGAAGAATTGCACTTCGACGCCCGCGCCGGTGGACGACAGGACCCCGCCCGTGGCGGTGATCTTGATCATGTCCGCGCCTTCCTGGACCAGCTGGCGCACGGCGCGCGCGCAATCATCCGCGCCATTGCAGGCGTAGGGGCTGCCATAGGCGCGCAGCACTTCCACGCTCCAGCCATTGATGTCGCCATGGCCGCCCGTGGGCGTCACCGCGCCGCCGGAGATCCGCAGGCGCGGGCCGGGAACGAGCCCCTCGCGGATGGCCCGTTGCAGCGCGCGGATCGCTTCCATGTCCGCGCCCACGTCCTGCACGGTGGTGAAGCCCGCCATCAGGGTGCGGCGGGCGTACTCCGCGCCCTGCAGCGCCCGGTCGGCGCTGGAATCGGTGAAGGTGGCCAGACGCCGGTCCGGCCCCTGCTGGGAGGTGATGTGCACATGGGAATCGATGAAGCCCGGCAGCACCCAGCGGTCTGACAGATCAATGATGTCCGCGCCCTCGCGGGTGACGAACCCGTCCTCCACCGCCGCGATGCGCCCGTTCTCCACGATGATGGAGGCGTTGGCGCGGGGGCGCTCGTCGCCGGGCGCCGCGATCAGCGTGCCGGCATGGATGATGGTGACGGGCGTGTCGGCCAGAGCGGGCGCGGCGGGCGCCAGCGTCAGGGCCAGCCCTGCGGCCAGCGCAGCGAGAACACGGATCATGCAACCCTCCCAAGCGTTTGGTCTTTGAGCGCAGTGTCGCGCCCGCCCGGGCCGGGTGTCAAATCACGCCTATCTCAAAAACGGCAAGAGGCTGGACTGGTTGAGGATGGAGAAGGTGGCCGCCGAGACCTCCACCGCGGTCTGGGCCTGGGTCAGGCGGGTGGCGGCCTGGGCCATGTCGGCGTCTTCCAGATCGGCCAGCATGCGGGTGAGATAGTCGGCGCGCGCCTCGTGGCCGCGTATCGACGCCTCCACCCGCGCCTGCCGGGCGCCGTTCTCGCCCATGGCCTCGTTCACCTGTTCAAAGGCGGCGATGACATTGGCGATTTCGGTCTGGATGAAGGCTTGCTGGCTGGCGCTCATGGGGCCATCGAACGGCCCGTCCGGCCCGTCATTGAAGTCGGCCAGGCGCCGGAACACGCCCATCAGATCGCCAGCCACTTCAGACGCGGTGCGGTTGATGTCCACGCCCAGATTGTCGTCGATCTGGGCGCTCTGGCGGCGCGATGCGTTGTCGAACGCGTCCAAGGGATCGGCCATGGCCTGGAGCTGGCCGATGGTGGAAATGGTCATCGGCTGGGCGTCGGTGCGCACCCCGGCGAAGACATGGGAGCCGTTAAAGCGCGTGTTCAGGGCGATGACGGCCCGGTCAAAGGCCTCCTGGACCTTGTTCATCAGGAAGGTGCCGTCCGACGTGGTCAGCGTCTCGCGCAGCTCCGACACCGCATCCGACAGCTCGCGATAGGCCAGATCTTGGACGTCCAACCGGTTGGCCAGGCGCGTGTTGGCGCTGACATAATGATCCACGCGCACGCTGGCGGCGCGCGCCGATATGATCGCTTCGGCGCTGTTGCCATAACCCTTGAGATCCGGCGCCCTGCGCCCGGTGGAGAGCTGCTCGCGCGCGTCGAAAGCCTCGCGCTGGGCGCGCATGAGGTCCATCAGCGCGGACTGGGAGGCGGCCTGGGTTGAAATGCGCATCGCGGTGTCCTCTAGACCATGTTCAGAAGCGTGTCGGACATTTCCTTGGACGCCTGCATCAGGCGCGCTGCGGCGTTATAGGCCTGCTGGTAGAGCGTCATGCGGGCGAGTTCCTCGTCCAGATTGACGCCCTCCACATCGGACCGCTTGGCGTTCGCCGCCTGCTTGACCGAATTGGCTGCCGTCTCGTTGCGCTCGGCGCGAGCGGCGCGGGCGCCGATATCGCCCGCCAGGCGCGAGGCATACTCCACCGGGCTCGCCATGCCGCCCACCAGTCCGCCCGCGCCGGCATAGCGGCGTTTCTCGGTGAGGGCGTTGAACAGGGACTGGCCGCCCCGGCTGTCGCCCTGGCTGAGCACCAGATCGCCCGGCGCGGTGGCGCCGTTCAAATCCAGTTTGGCGAAAGCGAGCCGTGAGGAATCCGAGCGCACGGCCGGGTTCACCGAAAAGCTCTCGGCCCGGTTCATGCGCGCGGCGTCGCCCAGGCCGAACAGTTGGGAGAAGGACAAGCCGGTGGCGGCGCGCTGGGTGGAATCGCGCGTCAGGTCGATGGTGAAATTCTGATAGCCCGGCGCCGGCTGGAAGGTCACCCGGCCATCACCGTCCAGGCTGAACTGGCCATATTGGCCAAGGCCGGTCGCGGGGCTGTTGAGGGCGTTGATCTGGTCCTGCAGGCTGGCGCCGGTCACCGGGACGGTGATTTGCGCCGCGCGCCGCCCGTCAGGCGTCATGATCGAGAAGCCCAGCTCCCCGCCCGGCGCCAGGCCGTGGGCGCTGGCCGCCGTCAGCCCGGTTTCGAAAAAGCCGGGGCGCGGGGCGTTGACCAGATCATTCAGCCCGAAAAAATGCGACAGGCCGCGCCCGCCGATGGAGGCGGGGTCATCCGCATCCTGCAGGGCGGCCAGCCCGTTGGCCGGGTCTGCGGCGGTCAGTGTCAGGCGGCCATCAGTGAAGCTGGCGGTGGCGTTGCCGCCAAAGGCTGTGTTGAGCGCGGCGACCAGATCGCCGACGCTATTGGCGGGCGCGCCGTTGACGGTGAAGCCGGTGGCGGTCACCCCTACGGTCACGCGCTGCACCAGCGCGCCGTCACCGGTCACCACCGCCAGATCGGCCTGACCCGACCCGGTCACGATATCGCTGGCCAGCAGCCCGGTATTGCGCCCTTCAAGCCTGTTGGGCGGCGGGTAGGAGGCGGAATCGTTATGGGCCGCGTTGAGCGCATCGGCGGCGCCCGCCGCCATTTCGGCCAGCGCCCCGGCGATGGAGGGCAGCTCCACATCGCGCAGGTCCAGAAGCCCGCGCAATTCGCCCGACCGGATGGACGGCGTGATGTCGGCAATGGCGCCCGAGGTCGAGACCTGGGCGGTGATGCGGCCGTACTCCACACCATAGGCGCCGGTTCCGGCCGGCGTGTAATCCAGCGTCAGCCGGGCATTGTCGATCAGGCTGACCCCGTCCTGGGTGCGCACGAACAGCCGCCCGTCGGCCTGGCGCTCGCCGCGCACATCGATCAGCGTGGACAATTCGTCCATCAGCTCGGCCTGGCGGTTGAGCGTGCCGGTGACGTCCGAGGCGTTGGCCGTGAGGGTCTGGGCCTGGGAATTGAGCAGCTCCAGCTCGCGCAAGATCTCGTTGGCCCGGTGCACGCCCGAGCCGATGCGCTGATCGGACTCATCGCGCATCACGCGAACCTCGGCCGACAGTCGCGACGCCTCGTCAAAGAAGCTCTGGATGTCCGACGCCGCGCTCAGACGCGAGACCCGGTCGGCGCTGTCTGCGGCGGCGGCCCCCAGCGAGGCCATGATCTGGTTCATGCGCCCGAACAGCGAGCCGGCGTCATCGGTGGCGCCGAACTGCGACTGGAGCCGGTCCAGCGCGGCGGCGATCGCCTTTGAGGCCGCCGCGTCGGACGAGGCGCGCATGGCCGCCCCGGTCAGATAGATGTCGGAGACCCGGCTGATGCCCTGGACCATCACGCCCGAGCCCATGCCTCCGGAGCTGCGCGAGGTCTGCACCAGCTCAGTGCGCGCATAGCCGGGCGTATTGACGTTGGAGACATTGTTCGAGGCGGTGCGCATGCCCAGCTGCGCGGCCTGCAGACCGCTGAGCGCGCTGCTCATGATCCCGTTGAGCGACATCAGCGGGCTCCTTCAGATTTGCCGTGAGAAGGGGCGGGTTTTGCCGGGTCAGGGGCAAGACCTGCCGGGTGCGCACGGCGCATGCGGCCATGCTCCGCAGCGGCGGATCCTATGTAACAGATTGTTTTTTCTGCCCTATCTGTCATAATCCTGCTCGTGCTGGCGTCATGCGCACGCCGGTATGCCCGGATACAGCGCAAGGGCCGGGCCAAAGCCTCGGCCCGCCTCAGGGCGGCAGGAATCGCCCCGGTGAACCCGTCAGATTCTGCCGGGCGGCATCAGATGACCGGGGCGAGGTCTTCACTAACAATATGATTTTATTTGATTTTGTGCCCGAGGTCCGGGTGGCGCGCCGCTTGCTTGTGGCGTCTTGTCTGCCTGCGCCCAAAGTGCGCGGGCTCATCAGATCGCGGCAAAAGGCGGCGCTTCCCGTGAATATCAGGGCTTGTCACCATGCCGCTTGCGGCCACCATGATTGCAGGTCTGACGCCGGGCCCTGCTGCGCCCCGTGGCGACGCCGCTGCGCCTGAGCGCTCGGCCGCAGCTTCAGCCTTCGACGCGCTGCTGGGCGATCCTGTGGCGCCCATGGAAGGTGCAGCGGTGGCCGCTCCGGGGCGGGCAGCCTGGACGGACGAGGAGCCGCCGGCCGCACCGGCGCAGATCGATACCGGTCTGCCCGCCGAGGCGCCTGAGAACCTGGGCATGACCGGCGCCCGCCCGGTTCAGTCGGCCATTGCTACAGGTCAGGTTGCCCAGATTGAGACTGATTGCGCGCCCTCTCTTCGCAATCCGGGGGCGCCTGCCCGTGCGGAGGGCCTCAACACGCCTGACAGCGCTGACGCAGATGCCAAAGATGCGGTTCAAACGCCTGCCGAGGCGCCTCAAACGATCGCGATGCCGGCCGCAGGCAAGGCTGCCACGGATAGTGCGGATGGCGCAGGCGCGCCCGGACAGGCCGATGCGCCGGCCAAGCCGGCGTCTGTTAACGCAGCGGATAGCCCAGTTGCGCCTGCACCGGCGTCAGACCTGAAGCCGGGCGCTGATGGGCAGGCTGAGCCGGCTGCTGATGCGGAGATTGCGGTTCAAACCAACGCGCCGGCGGCGCAGGCCCCGGCGCCGGACACACCTGGAAACGCCGCGCCGGTCCGCCGCGAGAGCGAAACGCGCCGAGCGGTGAAGGGTGCTGATGAGGGCAAGCCGGGCGGCGAGGCGGCCAGGCCATCGCAACCGGGCGCCAAGGCTCAGGCGTCGGCCGAGCCGGCTGCCCCGGCGCAGATGAAAGCCGGCACGCCTGACATGCCCGCAGCGCAGCGTAGCGCCGACGCGTTCCAGGCGCTCCTTCAAGCCCAGACCCGTCCTGGCGCGGAGACAGGGGCCCCTCGCGCGCCTGACCTGCCGCTCGATCCCTCCGGCGATACCGGCCTGCGCGGCGCGCCTGACCGCGCCGCCGAGATTCTGCGCACGCCTTCTGTGACGCAGACCGGCGCGCCGCCGCGTTTTGCGCCCCAGACCGTCCAGACCCTGGCCGCCCAGATCGTGCGCCGTCAGGGCGAGGGCGGGCGCGTGTTCGACATTCGCCTTGATCCGCCCGAGCTCGGCCGGGTCGGCGTGCGCCTGGAAATGGGCAAGGACCAGCTGGTCAAGGCCATGCTCAGCGCCGAGCGCCCTGACACGCTGCAGGAGCTCCAGCGTACAGCGCGGGACCTGGAGCGGGCGCTGGCCGAGGCCGGGCTGACCCTGGCCGAGAACGGGCTGTCCTTTTCGCTGGGGGGCGAACGCGGCGAGCGTGATACGCCCGGGTTCGAGACGCCGGGCGGTACGCGCAGCGTCGTGGACATTGATGTGGCCCGGCCCGGCGCGCCGGTGACCGCGCTTTACGGATTCGCCCTGGCCCGCGCCGCGGGCCTGGACATTCAGGCATGACAAATATGAGGACGATCCGCCATGGCGCTTGATCTCAACCCGATCGGTCAGATTCTGCCCGGCGCGGGGCGCACCAATGACACCGGCCTGGCCGCTGGCAATCTGGCGGACAATTTCGACACCTTCCTGCGCCTGCTGACCCAGCAGCTGCAGAACCAGGACCCGCTCAACCCAATGGATTCACAGGAATTCGTCACGCAGCTGGTGCAGTTCTCCTCGGTGGAGCAGCAGATTGCCCAGACCCGCTCGCTCGATGCGCTGCTGGCCATGCAAAGCGCCAGCGCGGTGATGTCGGCGTCCGGCTATGTTGGCCGGGAGGTGACGCTGGCGACCAATACGGCGGAGCTGGCGGGCGGCGAGGCGCGCTGGAGCTACAATCTGGACCGCAACGCGCAAGGCACGGATCTGGTGGTCAGTGATCGCAATGGCCGCGTCGTTGCGACCCTCCCGGGCGCGACCGGATCAGGCAGCCATGATTTTGCGTGGAACGGCAGGGATATGGCCGGAAACACATTACCGGCGGGCCTGTACACGCTGGAAGTCGTGGCGCGTGACGCCCAGGGCGAACGCATTGCAGCGCCGGTGCGCGTGTCCGGCCGGGTCACCGGCGTGGACATGTCCGGCCCCGAGGTGCGTGTGGAGCTGGGCGCGGTGAGCGCGCCGTTCGCCAATGTAATCGCCGTGCGTGAAGCGCGGGCCTGATTGAAACCCGGGCGCGCGAAAGCGCCCTGACAAAACACTTGGAGCCGGGGCAAAAGCCCTCGCATCCGGGCAGGACGTGGGAGACTGAAGTCATGTCTATCAACTCGGCCATGATCGCGGGCGCGTCGGGGCTGCTTGCCAATTCCTCGGCGCTGGCGTCGATTTCCGACAATATCGCGAACGTGAACACCACCGGCTACAAGCGGGTGAACACGGTGTTCACCCCCAATTACAAGGTCGGCGGCGGCGGCGAGGCGCGCTACAGCTCCGGGGGCGTCACCTCCAATTCCCGCCTCGACGTCGTGTCTGCGGGGATACTCAATCCCAGCGCCTCGCCCACGCATCTGGCCATTGATGGCAACGGTTTCTTCGTCGTGCGGGACAGCCCGGCGGCCAGCACTGGAAGCAATGCGGCGTTGTTCACCCGTTCAGGCGCTTTCCAGACGGACAGCTCGGGCTTCCTGCGCAATGATGCGGGCATGTATCTGTATGGCTGGCCCGTGAGGGCGGACGGAACCGTCGCCCAGAACCCCTCCAATATCGACGAGCTGGAGGCGGTCAACCTGTCCAATATCGGCGGTGCCGCCGAAGCCACCTCCTCCATCCGCATCAACGCCAATCTCCAGACCAGCCAGGCGGTGTCGCCGGCGGCGGCGACCTATGACGTCGCCAACCCCGCCTTCAACATGGCGTCGGGCGCGGTGACCCCCGACTTCCAGCGCACCATCCAGGTGTTCGACAGCCAGGGCGGGGTGCGCTCGATCACCATGTCCATGCTCAAATCGCCCACCGCAAACCAGTGGTTCGCCGAGCTGCATGTGGAGCCCGCTGGTGATGTCACTACCGGCGCCGGCCTCAATAACGGCCAGATCGCCACCGGCATCGTGGCCTTCGACACCAATGGCCAGATCAATCCGGGCGCGTCCACCCTGCCCACGACGCTGAGCTTCCTGTCGTCGGACTTCGCCGGCGCTCTGGGCGCCAACCAGGCGCAGTGGACGCCGAGTACAGGCGTGGGCGCGCAGTCCATCTCGCTGGACTTCGGCACGGCGGGCTCTCCGGGCGGCATCACCCAGTTCGACAGCCCGTCCACGCTGAACTCAACCACGGTCGACGGTTCGCTGTTCGGAGCCTTCGCCGGTGTGGAGGTCAGTCAGGACGGATTTGTGTCGGCCCGCTTCTCCAATGGCGTGGTGCGTCAGATCTACCAGATCCCGATCGCCACGGTGGCCAATCCCAACGGCATGGCCAGCGTCGGCGGCGCCTCCTTCCAGGTTACCGAGAACTCGGGCGCTTTCACTATGAACGTGCCCGGTCGCGGCGCTTCGGGCTCCATTGCGGCCAGTTCGGTGGAAAACTCCAATGTCGATATCGCCACCGAGTTCTCCAATCTGATCATCACCCAGCGGGCCTACTCGGCCTCCTCGCGCATCATCACCACGGCGGACGAAATGCTCGCCGAGGCCATCCAGATGAAGCGCTAGGCCTGACACGCTTACCCGCCGTCCCACCGGCGTCACCTCGCCCCGGCGCACAAGCGCCGGGGTGAATTTTTTCCAAAGCATTGATTAGGCGTCTGTTTACCTTGGGCTTTAGAGGTTCAGAAAGACGCTTGGGGTATAACACTCCCATCAAAAGGGCGCGCGACAGACGCGCCTGTTGACAAGGATGGGTCGGATGGAACGTCGAGCGAAGAAGGAAAACTATGTGATCGGGCCCGATGGCAGTCCGCTCACAGTGGCCGATCTGCCGAGCCCGGAGACCCGGCGCTGGGTGATCCGGCGCAAGGCCGAAGTGGTGGCGGCGGTGCGCGGCGGGCTCTTGAGCCTGGACGAGGCGTGTGACCGCTACCGGCTGACAGTGGAGGAATTCCTCTCCTGGCAGCGTGCAATCGACCGTCACGGCCTGGCGGGCCTGCGCACCACGCGCATCCAGCATTACCGCCAGTAAGCGGTCATCATCATGGCATTGATGTGGGCGTGCGCCACCCGGCGCGCGCCCACAGTGCATTCTGATTCAAGTCGTTAAGTCCTCGTTTACGCGGGCAGTGGGAAAAACTTGCCTAGCCGGACGCCACACGCGCGCCCGGACTGTGTTTCAGGCGGGGCCCATCGCACGTGACGGCGTTTTTTGAACAGCTTTCCCGATTGGGAATTGGCCGGCTGAGTCTGATTTTCGGGCTCACGGCCGGCGTGGCGCTGGCGCTGATCCTGCTGCTGGTCAATCCCGGCAGCGGCTCTCAGGCGCTGTTGTATTCCGGGCTTGAGACGCGCGACGCCGCCTCGGTGGCCGAGCGCCTGGAGGGGGCGGGCATCCCCTATGAGCTGCGCGACGGCGGCTCGGCGATCTATGTGCCCGCGGCCCAGGTCGATCAGGCCCGCCTGCGCGTGGCGTCGGGCGGCGCGTTGAGCTTTGGCTCGGTCGGGTATGAAATCTTCGATTCCAGTGACGGCATCGGCGCCACCAGCTTTGTCCAGAACGTCAATGCCCGCCGGGCGCTGGAAGGCGAGCTGGCCCGCTCCATCAACGCCATCAACACCGTGTCGGGCGCCCGCGTGCATCTGGTGTTGCCCGAACGGCGCCTGTTCTCGCGCGAGCAGCAGGAGCCGTCGGCCTCCGTGGTGGTCAGCGTGCGCGGGCAGCTGTCATCGGGTCAGGTGTCCACCATCTCCAATCTGATCGCCACGGCTGTGCCGGGCCTGTCGCCCGGGCGTATTACCATAGCGGACGATCAGGGGCGGCTGCTGGCCAGTCCCGGCGAGGGGGATAATCCGGGCAGTGCGGCGATTGAAGAGCGCCGCTCCGGGCTGGAGGCCGCGCTGCGCCAGCGCATTCTCGATGTGGTCGAAGGCGTGGTCGGGCCGGGCGCGGCCCGCGTCGTGGTCACCGCTGAGGTCAACCGCGAAAGCCTGACCGAAACCCGGCTGGAATATGATCCCAATCTGCAGGTGGAAGTCAGCCGCGAGGTCCAGAGCGAGGAATCGAGCGAGCCCGCCGGGCGTCAGGGCGCCGTATCGGCCAGTGAGAACCAGCCCGGCGCCGAAGACGCAACGGCCGGTCCGGGTGAGATGGCAACCTCGCGGCGCAGCACCAATGTGCGCAACTTTGAAAATTCACGCACCACCAGCACCCGGGTGGTCGAGGCGGGCGAGCTTCGCCGTCTGGCCGTATCGGTCGTGGTCGACGAGCGCACAACGCGCGCCGAGGACGGGTCAGTGGTGTTTGTGGAGCGGCCGCCGGAAGAGATTGACCGCATCCGTGCGCTGGTGGCTGCAGCGGCGGGCATGGATGTGCGCGCCATTGATGGTCAGCGCCATGTGCTGGAAGTGGCGCAAATGCGCTTTTCGCGGCCTGATCTGACCGCGGGCACGCCCGCGCCGGAGGGCTTCCGGATGGAGCGCTCCGACATCATGCGCGCCGCCGAACTGGCCGTGATCGCCCTGATGGGCCTTCTGATCATCTTCCTGGTGGCCCGCCCGCTGGTGCGCGGCGCGGTGGGCGGGTGGGCCGCCCTGCCTGCGCCGGCGGCTGCAGCCGCATTGCCGGGCCGCCCCGGCCAGGCCCAGATCGCCGCCCAGCCCGGCGCTGACCGCGCCATGCTGCCTGAGGGCGAGGATGACGAGGAGCGCATCGACGTCGCCCACATCGATGGCCAGGTGAAGAAATCCTCGGTGCGCAAGGTGGCTGCGCTGGTCGCGCAGCACCCTGACGAGACCATGAGCATTCTGCGCACCTGGATGCATGAGAGCGCGTGATGGCAAGCAGTTCGGGAGCCCTTCGCAAGATCGACGACCCGGGCCGGCTGGCCGGGCCGGAGAAGGCCGCCGTGCTGTTGCTGGCGCTGGGCGATGAGCAGCGCAAGCTGTGGGAGATGATGGATGACGAGGAGATCCGCGTGGTCTCCCAGGCGATGGTCGGGCTTGGCAATGTCACCGCCAGCGCGGTGGAAAAGCTGATCCTGGACTTTGTCGGCTCCATGTCGTCCACCGGCTCCATCACCGGCTCTGTCGAGCAGGCCCAGCGCACCCTGTCCGCCTTCCTGCCTGAGGAGAAGGTGGAGACCATCATGGAGGAGCTGCGTGGTCCGGCCGGGCGGACCATGTGGGACAAGCTGGCGAATGTGAACGAGGCCGTGCTCGCCAATTATTTCAAGAATGAATACCCCCAGACCGTCGCTGTGGTGCTGTCCAAGATCAAGCCCGACCACGCCTCGCGCGTGCTGTGCGCGCTGCCCGAAGACTTCGCGCTGGAAGTGGTGATGCGCATGCTGCGCATGGAGCCGGTGCAGCGTGAGATTCTGGAGAAGATCGAGGAAACGCTGCGCAACGAGTTCATGAGCAATCTGGCGCGCACCTCCAAGCAGGACAGCCACGAGCTGATGGCGGACATTTTCAATAATTTCGACCGTCAGACCGAGAACCGTTTCCTGGCCAATCTGGAAGAGCGCAACCGCGACAGCGCGGAGAAGATTCGCTCGCTGATGTTCGTGTTTGAGGATCTGGGCAAGCTCGACCCGCAAGGCGTGCAGACGCTCATGCGGTCCGTGCCCAAGGACCAGATGGGCCTGGCGCTGAAGGGCGCCTCGGACACGCTGCGTGATCTGTTCTTCTCCAACATGTCCGAACGCGCGGCGAAAATCCTGCGCGAGGACATGCAGGCGATGGGGCCGGTGCGCCTCAAGGACGTGGATCAGGCCCAGCAGGCCATGGTCAATCTCGCCAAGGATCTGGCGGCCAAGGGCGAGATCCTGATTGCCGAGGGCGGCGGCGACGACGAGCTGATTTACTAGGGAGGCGGATATGACGACATCATTCAGACGGTTCGCCTTCGATCGCGAATACGCCGCCGATGGCACGGTGCTGCGCGATGGCGAGCGCGTGCGCCGTATCTTCACCGAGGACGAGGCGCGCGCCATGGCCGACGCTGCGGCCAGTCAGGCCGCCGCGTCCGATGCGCAGAAAGCCGCTGACACGCTGCGCCAGATTTCCGGCCGGATGCAGGCGGTGCTCGCGCGCATGGACGCTGAATCCGAGGCGATGCGCGCGGATGCGGTCGGCCTGGCGCTGGCCGCTGCGCGCACCATCGCCGGCGCCGCGTTGGAGCGCTATGGCGCCGACACGATTGAGGCCTGCGCCCGCGAGGCGCTGGCCGATCTGCGCGCCGAGCCGCGCCTGACGGTGCGGGTCGCCCCCGAGCTGGTCGAAGAGATTGCCGCACGCCTGGACGGCGAAGCGGCGCGGCTGGGGTTTGAGGGCGCGGTGATCGTGCGCGCCGATGAGGAAGTCAGTGCGGGTGATGTAGTGCTGGAATGGCGCGCAGGCGCGGTGGAGCGCACCGCCGGCGATATCCAGGCGCGTCTGGAAGACACCGCCCGCAAATGGCTCGCCGCCCCGGCGGGCGACAACAGCGCCGCGTCATCTGACGCCGGCGCCGGCGGCCAGGCCGCCTGAAGGAGACCGTGATGAGCCAGGATGATCTCAAACTGCAGGACCTCGCCGGCTCGCAAGCCCAGCCTGGCGCCCTTGCGCCCAGCGGCGGCGGGGGGCAGTCGCTGATCGAGGACGAGGTGCGCACCGCTGTCGATCTGGCGCCGGTGTTCGACGTGCCGGTCAATATCTCGGCGGTGCTGGGCAAGGCGCATATCGATGTGAACTCGCTGCTGAAGCTCACCGCCGGTTCGGTGCTGGAGCTGGACCGCAAGGTGGGCGAGGCCATCGACATCTACGTCAACAACCGCCTGGTCGCGCGCGGCGAGGTGGTGGTCGTGGAAGACCGGCTGGGCGTGACCATGACAGAAATCATCAAGGACGGGGACGCCGCATGACCCGGACGCAAGCTGAATACGAAGGAGCTGAACGATGCGCGTTCTGATCGTAGGCTCGCTGGGCGGGCAATCCACCATCGCGACCAAGATCGCCATGGACCGCGGCGCGAAAGTCGCCCAGGTCGATACGATCAGCCAGGCGACCGCCTATCTGCGGGCCGGGCGCGGCGCCGATCTGATGATGGTGGATGTGTCGCTGGATATCGGCGCGCTAATCGCGGCCAACGAGCTGGAGCGGATCATCGTGCCGGTGGTGGCTTGCGGGGTGAATGTGCGCCCTGAAGCCGCAGCGGGCGCGATCCGCGCCGGCGCCAAGGAATTCATCCACCTGCCGCCTGACCCCGACCTGATCGGCGCGGTGCTGGCTGCGGTGTCCGACGACGACCGGCCGCTGGTGGCGCGTGATCCGGCCATGCTGAGCGTGGTCGAGCTGGCCGAGCGCATCGCGCCGTCGGAAGCCTCCGTGCTGATCACCGGCGAAAGCGGCGTCGGCAAGGAGGTGATGGCCCGTCACGTCCATAAAATGTCCAAGCGGGTGTCGAAGCCCTTCATCTCGGTCAATTGCGCGGCGATCCCGGAAAACCTTCTGGAATCAGAGCTGTTCGGTCACGAGAAGGGCGCCTTCACCGGCGCGGTTGCGCGGCGTATCGGCAAGTTTGAAGAAGCCGACGGCGGCACGCTGCTGCTCGATGAAATCTCCGAAATGGATGTGCGCCTGCAGGCCAAGCTGCTGCGCGCCCTGCAGGAACGCGAGATCGACCGGGTCGGCGGCGCCAAGCCGGTCAAGGTGAATATCCGCATCATCGCCACCTCCAACCGCGATCTGGCCCAGTCGGTGCGCGAGGGATCGTTCCGCGAAGACCTTCTGTTCCGCCTCAACGTGGTCAATCTGGCCGTGCCGCCCCTGCGCGCGCGTCCCGAGGACGCGGTGGCGCTGGCCGATCACTTCCTGCGCAAATACGCCAAGGCCAATGGCGTGGCCTACCGCCCGCTGTCCGAAGCCGCCAAGGCGCAGATCACCACGCGCGAATGGCCGGGCAATGTGCGCGAGCTGGAAAACGCCATGCACCGCGCCGTGCTGCTGGCGGTGGGCGATCAGATCACGCCCGAAGCCATCCGCTCGCCCGACGGCTCGCCCTTCACCGCCTATGGCGGGCAAATCGCGCGCCGGGCCGCTGAAGCGGCGGACGAGGCGACCAACCGCGTCGGACGCACCGTGGCGGAGGTGGAGCAGGACCTGATCCTGGACACGCTGGACCATTGCCTGGGCAATCGCACCCATGCCGCGACCATTCTGGGCATTTCGATCCGCACCCTGCGCAACAAGCTCAAGCTCTACGCCGATTCCGGCGCGGAGATTCCGGCGCCGGGCGAGACCCGCGCCGGCGCGGCCTGACGGAGATTGATGACCGCTGATGGCTGACGCTCCCGCTTCCAGGTCCAACGGCTTTGACTGGGCGGCCTTTGGCCGCCGCCTGGCGCGTGGCGACATCATCATGGCGGTGGGCGTTCTCAGCCTGCTGGTGATGCTGCTTCTGCCGATGCCGCGCGTCCTGCTGGACGTGGCGCTGGCCGTCTCGATCTGCTTTTCCGTGCTGATCCTGATGACCTCGCTGTTCATCCGCACGCCGCTGGAATTCACCGCCTTTCCCGCCATCCTGCTGATCGCGACCATGCTGCGCCTGGCGCTGAATATCGCCTCCACGCGCCTGATCCTGTCAGAGGGCCATACCGGCACCATGGCGGCGGGCGACATTATCCAGGCCTTCGGCGCCTTTGTGATGCAGGGCAATGTGGTCATCGGCATCATCGTCTTCATCATTCTGGTGATCGTGAACTTCGTGGTGATCACCAAGGGTTCGGGCCGCATCGCCGAAGTGGCCGCGCGCTTCACCCTGGACGCCATGCCGGGCAAGCAGATGGCCATCGACGCCGATCTGTCGGCGGGCCTGATCACCGAGCAGGAAGCCAAGGACCGCCGCAAGGAGCTGGAGGACAAGTCCAACTTCTTCGGGGCCATGGACGGCGCCTCGAAATTCGTGCGCGGCGACGCAGTGGCCGGCATTCTGATCACCTCGATCAATCTCATTGGCGGCATGGTGATCGGCGTGGCCCAGTCGGGCATGGCGTTCGGCGATGCGGCCAGCACCTATTCCACCCTGACCGTGGGCGACGGGCTGGTGTCGCAAATCCCCGCGCTGATCGTGTCGCTGGCCGCCGGTCTTCTGGTGTCCAAGGCGGGCGTGGACGGCGAGGCGGACAAGGCGGTGTTCGGCCAGCTGTCGGCCAATCCCGCCTCGCTGGGCATGGTGGCCGGCGCCGCGCTGGCCATCGGGCTTCTGCCGGGCATGCCGCTTCTGCCCTTCGCCATTCTGGCCGGCGCGGCCGGGACCGGGGCCGTCCTGTCCGGGCGGCGGCGCGACAAGCGCGCCGAAGACATCGAGAGCAAGCAGGCCGATGCGGCTGATCAGGCCGCGTCCGAGGCCGCAGGCGCCGAACCGCCCATCGAGGACACGCTGCATATCGACGAGCTGAAGATCGAGCTGGGCTACGCGCTCCTGCCCCTGATCAATGATGTGGAGGGCCGCCGCCTGACCGACCAGATCAAGGCGCTGCGCCGCAATCTGGCGCAGGAGACCGGCTTCGTCCTGCCGTCGGTGCGCATCATCGACAATATGCAGAGCCCCGGCGAGCACTACACGATCCGGGTCAAGGAGATGGAGGCGGGCTTTGGCGAGCTGAAAATGCGCTCGCTGCTGGCCATGGACCCGACCGGCCAGCAGGTGGAGTTGCCCGGAACCCATGTGAAGGAGCCGGCTTTCGGCCTGCCCGCCACCTGGATCGAGGAGGGCCTGCGCGAGGAGGCCACGTTCCGCGGCTATACGCTGGTGGACCCGGCCGCCGTGCTGGTCACGCATCTCACCGAAATCCTGCGCGAGAACATGGCCGATCTGCTCTCCTACGCGGAGACCGAGAAGCTGCTGGAGGCCTTGTCGAAAGAGCACCGCAAGCTGGTCGACGACATCACCCCGTCCCAGATCACCCGCGCCGGCATCCAGCGCGTGCTGCAGAACCTGCTCAAGGAGCGCGTCTCGATCCGCGATCTGGCGACCATCGTGGAGGCCATCGCCGAAGCCTCGTCCGCGACCCAGAATCTCGACGCCGTCACCGAGCATGTGCGCACGCGCCTGGCGCGCCAGATCTGCTATACCAACAAGGGTCCCGACGGGACGCTGCCGGTCCTGTCGCTCAGCCCGCAATGGGAGCAGGCGTTTGCCGAAGCCATGATCGGCGATGGCGACCGGCGCCAGCTCGCCCTGGCCCCGTCCTCTCTGCGCGACTTCGTGGCGCGGGTTCGCGAGGGCTTTGACCGGGCGGGCGCGTCGGGCGATGTACCGGTCCTGCTGACCAGCCCGCAGGCGCGGCCCTATGTGCGCTCGCTGGCCGAGCGCTTCCGCCCGCAGACCGTGGTGATCAGCCAGAACGAGATCCATCCCAGCGCCCGGCTCAAGACCGTCGGGCAGATCTAGAAAGACGCCGCCATGCGCATGCGCACCTTCACCGGAGACAGCCTGAGCGCCGTAATGGCCGAGGTGCGCCGCGAGCTGGGTCCCGATGCGGTGATCATCACGTCGGGCGATGCGCCCGGCGGCGGGGTGGAAGTGCGCGCCGCCGCAGAGCGCGGGGCGATTGGCGCATCAGCTGAGGATTCCGTGACGGCGCTGGCCCGCCGGGACGCCGAGCGCACCCGCGAGCGTGGTGATTCCAGCGCTGGACTGACCCGGATCGCCCGTGCCCTCACCTGGCACCAGGTCCCGGCCGAGGCTGCCGAAGCCCTGATGCAGTCATCCATGGCGATGCAGGACGGCGAGGCCACGGCAACACTGGCGCGCGCGCTGGACCAGCGCTATGGCGTGCACCCCATCGAGGCCGACCCCGGACGCCCGATCCTGCTGGCGGGCGGGGCGGGCGCGGGCAAATCCTCCTGTGCGGCGCGGCTGGCGGCGCGGGCTGTGCGCCATGATGTGCGCCCCCTACTGATCAGCGCTGACGCCCGGGCCGGCGCCCGCGAACAGCTGTCCGCCTACGCCGGGGCGCTCGACCTGCCGTTTGAAGCGGTGGAGGGCCCGCGTGAGCTGTCCGCCGTGCTCACCCGCGCTGCGCCCCGGGCCGCGATCATTGATGCGCCGGGGATCAATCCGTTCGAGCTCGATGATCTCGATGATCTGGCTGATCTCGCCTACGCCGCCGACGCCGAGATTGTCGCGGTGATGGAGGCGGGGCTGAGCCCGGGCGACGCCGAGGACATCGCCGCCCTGTTCGCCGCCATTGGCGCGGGCCGGGCGGTCATCACCAAGCTGGACGCCGCACGCCGGCGCGGCGCCTTGCTGGCGCCGGGCGAGGCGGGTCTGGCCTATGCCCATGTCTGCGCTTCGCCCTTTATCGGCTCGGGCCTGGTGCCCGCCACGGCGCTGCGTCTGGCGCGCGCGCTGCTGGAAGACGACGCCGGCGAGGAGGATCACGCATGAGCGCACTGACCGCCGAAGCTGAACAGGCCGCCCGCGCGCCGCGCCGGGCCGGGCCGGTGATCGCCATCGCGTCGGGCAAGGGCGGGGTGGGCAAGACCGCGCTGACGCTGGCGCTGGCGCGAGCCTTTTCCCAGCGCAAGGCGCGCACGCTGGTGGTGGATGCCGATCTGGGCATGGCCAATATCGATGTGCAGCTGGGACTTAACCCGCCCGGCGATCTGGGCGCGGTGGTGGCCGGTCGCCTGACCCTGGCTGAAGCAGTGGCCCCGGCCTGCGGCGGATCGCACAAGGCGGGCGGATTTGATGTCATCGCCGGGCCGTCCGGATCAGCCTCGCTCGCCGGGCTCGACATCGGGGCGGTGGGGCGCCTGGCGGCCGGGCTGGCGGCGGCGTCCATGGGCTATGACCGCACGCTGATTGATCTGGCCGCCGGCGCCGAGCGGGCCAATATCCGCCTGGCCGTGGCCGCTGACGATGTGCTCGTGGTGATCAATGACGAGCCGACCTCGCTGACCGACGCCTATGCCTTTGTGAAAACCCTGCGCCTGCGCGATGAGGGCGCGGCCCCCTTCGTGGTGGTCAATAACGCGCCCGACAAGGCAGCCGCCCAGACCGCCTACGCCATGTTTGCGCGCACGTGTGAGAGCTTTCTGGGCTTCCGGCCCCTGCTGGCCGGGATCATCCGGCGCGACCCCCACGTGCCCGGCGCCATCCGTGCCCAGACGGCGCTCGACCAGCGCTTTCCCGGCACCGATGCGGCCAAGGACGCGGGCGTTCTTGCGCGTGCGCTGGAGCGCGGCGTCGAGCCGGGATAGACTGACCCTCCAACTCCAAGGGGGACGTCATGATTCGCCGGGGATTCCTGCTCGTACTGGCCGGTGCGCTGGCGGCGGCGCCGACCCTGTCCCTCTGCGGGGCGCAGGCGCAGGAAGGCGAGGCCGGGTTCGAGGGTCAGGCCGAAGCCTGTATCGACTTCACCGCTTTCACCTTTGATCTGTTCGAGGCGGGCGCCGTGCTGGCCGCGCCGGCGCTGGAAACCCCTGATGCGCGCGCTGATGCGGCGGTGTTCGCGGACGGGTCGGTGGTGGTCATTGCCGCAGATTTCTGTGTCGACCCGGCTTTTCAGGTCACGGCGCGTTTTGCGGCGCCCCAGGGCATTGAGGCGGCGCGCGAGCGGCTGGGCTGGCTGTTTGCGGCGGTCGACAGCGCGACCGGGTGCAATCCGGGCGGCGATGGCGCAGCGGCGGTGGACGCCGCCGCCCGCCAGCTCGCCGCCGGCCGCGATATCGAGCCCTCCGATGCGCCCTTCCACGAAACCGATGACGGCGCGGTCTATCTGGCGGTGACGCTGGAGGGCGGGCAGGCGCTGGCCAGCCTGGTGTGTGAGGATTACGCCAGCCTCGCCGCGGATGCGGAGGACTAGGCGATGGGCGCCGACCCGGTTTCGTTGCTGCTGGCGGGGTTCACGTTCTTTGACGTGTCCTTCATCGCCATGGCGTCCATCGTCTCCGCGCTGGTCATGCGGCGCTGGAGCCAGATCACCGGCGCCGCCCTGATCGCCTACGCCGTGGACGTGCTGTTACGCTTCGGCCTGGAATACGCCAGCGCCGGGGACATGCCGGCCAATTTCGCCTTTCAGCTGGCCGTCACGCGCATGGACATGAACGGGCTGGCGGCCACGCTGCGCCCGTTCCTGTATTTCGGCGCGATCGCCCTCCTGTTCGGTCTGAAGCGGCGCTACACGCGCTAGCGCCGCTTCAGACCTGATCAGGGCTGGCTCACCACGCCTTCGCGGCGCGGATCGGCGGCGCCGTCCAGGGCGCCGTCTTCACCCACGCGGATGATGTGGATGCCGGAGTTTTCGCCGCGCTCGCCATCAATCTGGAAGCCGCGCGCGCGCAGGGCTTCGAGAATGTCCGCATCGAACCCGCGCTCGATATTCACCACATCGCCGCGCGCCACGACATTGGGCAGATCGGCCGCCGCCTGGGCGCTCAGGCCCCAGTCGAGCATGGCCACCAGCGTCTTGGCGGTGTAGGCGATGATGGAGTTTCCGCCCGGTGAACCGGTGGCGAGCACGAAGTCGCCGTCCGCATCAAACACGATGGTGGGCGACATGGAGGAGCGCGGACGCTTGCCCGGCGCGGGCGCATTGGGGTGCGCGCGGCCCGCCGCGTCACGCGGCACGAAGGCGAAGTCGGTGAGCTGGTTGTTCAGAAGAAACCCGCCCTCGGTCATGCGGTTATTGCCGAACCCCGCCTCCACCGTGGTGGTCATGGAGACCACGTTTCCAAACGTGTCGCGGATGGTGAAATGGGTGGTGCCCCGGTTGTCCGGCGTGGTGTCGGGTGCCGTTTCCGGCGCGCCGGGAGGCGTGCCATGGCTGATGGCCGCGATGGCGCCGCCTTCGGGATCAATCAGTGCGCGGCGCGTGGCGAGATAGTCGCGATCGAGAAGGCCGGCCACCGGCACGTCGACGAAATCGGCGTCACCCACATACTGGTCCCGGTCGGCATAGGCCAGGCGGCTGGCCTCGATGAACAGGCGCCAGCCCTCCACCGTATCGGGGCCATGTTCGCTCATGTCGAAGCCTTCCAGGATCGTCATGATCGCCCCCACCGCAATGGCGCCCGACGAGGGCGGCGGCGCCGAGCAGACCAGATAGACCCGGTAGGGCGCGCACAGCGCCTCGCGCCGCACCGGTTCATACCCGGCCAGATCCTCCAGCGTGATCACGCCGGGCAGGGGCTCTTCAGCGGCCGTGTCGATAATCTGCTGCGCGATGTCGCCGGTGTAGAAATTGCGCCAGTCAGCGGCCACGGCGGTCAGCGTGGCGGCATAGCCCGGATTGGTCAGCACATGGCCGGCGGGCCAGGCATTGCCCTCGGGGTCGTAGAAATAGTCGCGCGACTGCTCCCGGCGCGCCAGCGAGGAGATCTGGCGCACGCGCTGGGCCAGGGATGACAGGCGCGGCGACACCTCAAACCCCTCCTGCGCCAGAGTGATGCCGGCCTCGAAGCCTTCGGCCCAGTCCAGCCGTCCATGATCGCCATGGGCCATGGCCAGCATGGCGATGGCGCCGGGCACGCCGGTGGAGCGCCCGCTCTGCCAGGCGTCGATAAAGCCTACAGGCTCGCCATTCTCATCGAGCCACATGTCCTCGGTCGCGCTGGCCGGGGCGGTCTCGCGTCCGTCATAGACAAGGGTTTCGCCCGTCGCCGCGTCATAGCGCACCAGAAATGCGCCCCCGGCGATGCCGGAGCTTTGCGGCTCGACCAGACCGAGAACCACCTGTACCGCGATGGCCGCGTCCACTGCGTCGCCGCCCCGGCGCAGCGCCTCCAGACCGGCCTCCACCGCATCGGGATGGGCCGCCGTCACCATGGCTTCAACCGGCGCGGCCTGCGCCGGCGCCTGGGCGGTCCCGGCCGGGGTCTGCGGGGCCTCCGTGTCCGGCGCGCCGCAGGCGGTCAGCCACAGAGCGGCGCCGGTCAGGGCGGTCAAGCGGGTCAGGTGAAGCATGGGCAGGTCCTTTCAACGCATGGGACAGTCAGGTCTAGACGCCGGCGGCCTCGAAGGGGCCGGCCAGGTCTTTGAGGGTATCGATGACGCTGCGCGCCGCGCGCGGCAAGGGGCGGGTCTCTGGCGACAGGATATAATAGCCCCAGTCCAGCGCCGTCACCCCGTCCGCCACCAGGCTGACCAGTGCGCCGCTGGTGATGGCGCCGTCGGCCAGGCTGCGGCGCACCAGGGCGGCGCCGCGCCCCGCAACCGCAGCGGCCACCACATGTTCGGGCCGGGCATAATGGTCACCGGCGGCGAGATCCGGCCGCACCAGGCGCCGGCGGTCCAGCCAGGCGCGCCAGTCCGGCTGGGCCGGATCGCGTCCCGGGCTCATGTCGTGGATCAGGGGCAGGGCGGTCAGCGCCGCACGCCAGTCTCCCCCGAACGGGGCGAGCAGGTCCGGCGCGGCGGCTGGCGCCAGGCTTTCTGTCAGCAGCCGCACCGCCCGGTAGCCGGGCCACGGGCCGGGGCCGTAGCGAATGTCCAGATCCAGCCGGAACCGGTCGAGATCTTCCGGCGCCGGGTCCGCCATCAGATCGATGTCAGAACCCGCCAGGCGCGGCGCCAGCCAGGAGGCGGCCAGGGCGCCGGGAGCGCCCAGGCGCACCCGCGCGCTCACCCCGGCCTCATGACGCAATAACCGGCTCGCCTCGGCGAGGCCCGCAAAGGCTTCATTAAGCGCGGGCGCCGCGCCGGCCGCGCCCACCGTCAGGGACACGCCGCGGCCCTGACGTTCCAGAAGGCGGACTTTCAGAACATCCTCCAGAAGGCGAATTTGCTGGGATACGGCGCCCGGCGTGACACCCAGCTCCCTCGCAGCTGCAGCAACGCTGCCGCGCCGCGCCACCGCCTCGAACGCTCGCAGCGCATTGAGTGGAAGCAGGGACCCGGCGTGCCGGTCCTCTGGCTCAATGTTTAGCAAATCTGGGGGTCCCATCAGGGAGGCTTCCTTGCTTGCAGCGCTGGTCTTCAGCTTTAAGCGCGTTTGAACACGCCTGCAAGCGCCGGGTGCCCGGGCGGTGCTTTGTGGGGGCGCGGGGTATCGGGAGGAAAGCTAAGCGATGTTGTGTTGATGCTCCCGCCGGGACCGAGTGTCGCCTTGAAGACACACCCGCCACGAAACCGTCGTAATGTTTAACGCTTGGACTGGTAATTTCTGCCCAAGGTTACAATGTCCGAACAACTTAGCAGCCGCAATACGCCCGCCTTTCACTGAATGGCTGGCGCCCTTGCGGCGTTCCAACAGGGGAGTGAGCACACGATGCGCACCTTGAAATCCACGCTTTATCTGGCTGGCGTCTCGCTGGCCGCGCTTGCGGCGGGCGCCGCTGCGGCCCAGGACGCGCCGCCGCCGCGTCAGTCCAGCGATGTCATCATCGTCACCGGCACGCGCACCGAAGGGCGCACGATCACCCAGTCGTTGGCGCCGGTGGACGTGATCTCCGCCGCTGATATTAACGCCCATGGCACCACTGAGCTGAATCAGGCGCTGGCCTACTCGCTGCCCTCGTTCAACTTTCCGCTGCCCGCGATCTCGGACGGCACCGACTCCATCCGTCCGGCCCAGCTGCGCGGTCTGGCTCCGGACCAGACCCTGATGCTGGTCAATGGCAAGCGCCGCCATGTCAGCGCGCTGTTGAACCTCAATACCGTTGGCCGCGGCGCGGCGGCGGTGGACCTCAACTCCATCCCCACCTCGGCCATCGGCGCGGTGGAAGTGCTTCGCGATGGCGCCTCGGCCCAGTACGGCTCGGACGCCATCGCCGGCGTGATCAATGTGCGCCTGCGCGAGGCGCGTGAGGGCGGCGGCGTGACCGCCACCTATGGCGCGCACATCACTGATGTGAACCTGCCGCGTTCCAGCCGCTCCGTGCAGGACGGCGAGACCCTGACCATTGCGGGCTGGACCGGCCTGCCGCTGGGCGCGGAAGGCTTTCTGACCCTGTCGGCCGAATACCGCGACCGTCAGCGCACGAACCGGGCCGATCTCGACACCGTCAACAATTACCCGCTGATCGGCGGCCAGCCCGACCCGCGCGAACTGAGCTTTGACCGGCTCAACTGGAACCACGGCAACGGCGATGTGCGCGACATTTCGTTCCTGGCCAATGCCGGCCTGCCCTTGGGCAATGGCGGCGAGCTTTACGGCTTCGCCAGCTATCAGGACCGCGAGGCGCGCTCCTTCGGCTTCTACCGCCGCGCCAGCGATGCGCGCAACGTGCCCTCCATATATCCCGACGGTTTCCTGCCGGAAATCCATCCCAGCGTGACCGACTGGTCCGCCGGCGCAGGCCTGCGCGGCGATCTGGGCGAGGTGAGCTATGACCTGAGCGTGGTCCATGGCCGCAACACTGTGGATTTTGACATCCGCAATTCGCTGAACCGCTCCCTGGGCGCCACCAGCCCGACCGAGTTCTATGCCGGCCAGCTGAGCTTCCGCCAGACGGTGGTCAACGCCGATTTCGTCCAGTCCATCCCCGTGGACGGCCTGGCCAGCGCGCTGAACCTGGCCTATGGCCTTGAGTACCGCAACGAGAACTACCGCATTGGCGAAGGTGAGCCGAATTCCTATTTCGGCGTGCCGGGCCTTGCGGGCGGCAGCCAGGTGTTCCCGGGCTTCCAGCCCCAGAACGCCATCAATGAAAGCCGGGATTCCTGGGGCGCGTATGTGGACCTGGAAGCCGACATCACTGATCGCCTGACCCTGTCGGGCGCGGTGCGTTACGAGAACTATTCCGACTTCGGCGATACGCTGAACGCCAAGATCGCGGGCCGTTTCGAACTGAACGAAGCGGCGGCGCTGCGCGGCTCGATCAGCACCGGCTTCCGTGCCCCGTCCCTGCACCAGAGCCACTACACGGCGACCTCGACGGTGTTCATCAACAACGTGGCCACCGAGACGGGCACGTTCGCGGTGGACAGCCCGATTGCGCGGGCCCTGGGATCGCAGGATCTCGAGCCGGAAACCTCGGTCAACTACTCGCTGGGCCTGGTGTTCCAGCAAGGCGGGTTCGTGCTGACCATTGACGGCTACCGTATCGAGATCGACGACCGCATCCTGCTGTCGGAAAACCTCAACCAGGCCAATGTAGTGGCGCTTCTGCCCGCTGGTGTGGGCGCGGCCCGCTTCTTCCTGAACGCGGCTGACTCGGTGACCCAGGGCGTCGATATCGTCGCCAACTATTCCTGGGACACCGAAAACCTGGGCAGCTTCCGCGCCACGGCGGCGGCCAACTTCACCGACACCGAGTTGAGCAATATCCAGTCGACCAATGTGCTGTCCTCGCTTAATCCGGCCCCAGTCCTGTTCTCCCGCATCAATATCGGGCGTCAGGAAACCGGCTCTCCGCGTAACAAGTACATCCTGGGCCTGGACTGGAACCGGGAGAATCTGGGCGGCCTGATCCGCGCCAGCCGGTTTGGCAATGTGGAAGTGCTCGCCGGCAACCCGGCGCTGGACTACACGCTGGCCTCCCAGTGGGTTGTGGACATTGAAGGCTCGGTGCAGTTGTTCGAGAACACCCGGTTCGCGCTGGGCGCCAATAACGTGTTCGACAGCTATCCGACCCAGAACCCGAACTTCAACGTGGCCACCGGACCCACGCCGTTCATCTACAACGCCTTCTCACCGGCGGGCTTCAACGGCCGCTATGTGTATGGCCGCTTGAGCGTGTCCTGGTAAATAACGCGCTGCCCGCTTGAGGGCTGCGCCAGAGCGATCGCCCCCGTCCGGACTGGTCCGGGCGGGGGTTGTCGTCTGGGGACTGCCCAGACGCGCGCCAACCGGCTAAAGGGCGCGCATGAGCGAGCTTCAACTCACCCGCCGCGCCGTCGTCATGCGCACGCTGCCGATCATGGGCGCCAATGTGGCCGCGCCCCTGGTGGGGCTGGTGGATCTGGCGGTGATCGGCAATACCGGCCAGACCGGCGCCATTGCGGCGGTGGCGCTGGGCACGCTTGTCTTCAACATGCTGTACTGGTCGCTGGGCTTTCTGCGCATGGGCGCGACGGCGCTGGCGGCGCAAGCCGATGGCGCCGGCCGGCCCGGCGCCGTACGCACGGTGCTGTACCGCGCCCTGATCCTGGCGGGCGGGTTAGGCGTGATCTTTATCGCCGCGCAATGGCCGCTGCGCGAAGCGGCGCTCGCCCTTTTCAGCGCCGGGCCGGAGGTGGCCGCCGACACCCGCGCCTATATCGATGCGCGCATCTGGGGCGCGCCCGCGGCGCTGGCCGGTTTCGCCATCTATGGCTGGCTGATCGGGCTGGGCCTGACGGGTCGGGCGCTGATCCTGCAGATCGCGCTCAATCTCGCCAACGCGGCTTTGTCGGTCTGGTTCGTGTTCGGGCTGGACTGGGGCGTGGCGGGGGTGGCCGGCGCCAGCGCGCTGGCCCAGTGGCTGCATCTGGGCCTGGCCGCTGTTGTGATCGCAGGGGTGCTGCGCGCGCGGGGCCGCGCTGCGCCCGAACGCGTGTTTGACCGGGCCGGGCTGATCCGGCTGTTCGCGGTCAATCGTGATCTGTTCGTGCGCACCCTGGCCCTTCTGGCCGGTTTCTACTGGTTCAACGAGGCCAGCCTGCGCGAGGGCGCCGACGTGCTGGCGGGCAACGCCATCCTCTTGCAATACATCGCCATCAGCGCCTTTGTCCTCGACGCTTTCGCCCATGTGGCCGAAGCCGAGACGGGGCGGGCGGCCGGGGCGCGCGACTGGGCCCGGCTCAAACGCGCCTTCCGCCTGACCAGCGAGATGGCGCTGGGCGGCGCATTGATCCTGTCGCTGGCGTTTCTGGTATCGGGCGAGGCGTTCATCCTGGCCATGACCAGCGATCCGGCGGCGCGGGAGATGGCGCTCAGCGCGCTGGTCTTCTGCGCGCTGGTTCCGCTGGTGGGCTGGCCCAGCTGGCAGCTGGACGGGCTGATGATCGGGACCACGCGCGGCGCGCTGATGCGCAACGCCATGATCGCCGCGCTGGTGATTTATCTGGCGCTGGATCTGACCCTGCGACCGGCGTTTGGCGTGACCGGGCTTTGGCTGGCGTTTCTGGGATATTATGTGGCGCGGGCGGGCACGCTGGCCGTGGGCCTGCCGGGGCTGAAACGCGCGGTCACAGGCTCCTGATGTATCGCATTTTCGAACCGCGAAACCGGTCCCCACTTTCGCTGAAAATGCTCCTTTAAAGCCCGAACCGGCTCCACACCGCGCGCAGCTCCACCTGATCCAGCGCCGCGCCCATGAAGCGGGACAGAACGCCGGCGCGCGCCGGGGCCAGCGCGCGGACGCGCACCTTGTCGCCGAAGCGGCGCTTCAATTCGCTGCGCGCCTCGCCCAGAGCGTCGATCAGGCCAAGCTCCAGCGCCTCGGCGCCGGTATAGACCGAGCCGTCAAACAGCTCGGCTCCGTCTTTGAGCTTGTCGCCGCGCCGCGCTTTGACATGAGCGATGAACTGATCGTGCATCGCCTCCATCAGCCGGGTCAGGGCAGCGGCCTGATCCTTTGTCTCCGGGCTGAACGGATCGGCGAGCAGCTTGGACTTGCCGGCGGTCTTCACCCGGCGCTCCACGCCCAGCCGGTCCATGGCGCCGGTAAAGCCGAAGCCGGCGCTGATCACGCCGATGGAGCCGACGATGGAGGCCGGGTCGGCGAAAATCTCGTCGCCTGCACACGCGATCCAGTAGCCGCCCGACGCAGCCACATCCTCGCAGAACACCAGCACGGTCTTCTCTTTCTCCGTGGCCAGGGCGCGGATGCGGTCATGGATCAGGCGCGATTGCACCGGGCTGCCGCCGGGCGAATTGACGCTGATCGCCACGGCTGCGGCGCTGGTGTCGGCGAAGGCCTTGTCCAGAAGCTTTTCCAGCCGGTTCAGGCACAGCGCGCTCGAATTGCGCCCGCCCGACGCGATCATGCCTTCCAGCCGGATCAGCGGCACGCTCGGGGCGTCCCCGCCCACCAGCTTGCGCAGGGCGCGCGCAGCGCGGTCAAATTCGTCGCGGATGAAGGACATGGCGGCTCCAGTGGCGTGATCAGGCTCTCTGACTTGGCGTGTTCAGCCCGTCAGTTCAAGGCGCGCCATGCCGCGCAAGACGGCGTCGGCTCTGGGCGTCCACGCCCCGCTCGCGTCTTCATGCAGCACCAGCGGCGCCAGAAGCGCCAGCGGCGCGCGCCCGCCTGCGCGCGCTTCGACCAGTATCCGCTTGGCCGGCGCTTCGGCGCGCGGATGCACCGGCAGGATGGTGACGCTCGCCTTGCCCTGCAATGCGCCGAGGGCCTCGCCCAAGCGATCAGCCCGGTGGATGAACACCAGCGCTCCGCCCGGTTTCAGGCGCTTGAGCCCGGTCGAGATCCAGTCGGCCAGCGGTGCGGCGCTGATCCACGCCGCCTGCTTGCCGGGCTTGGGCGCGCGCAGCGCATCAGGATCATCAAAATAGGGCGGGTTGAAAAACAACGCGTCCAGCGGCGCGTCCGGACGCCAACTGAGCGCATCCGACTCGACGATGGTGACCCGGTCTTCCAGCCCGTTGGCCGCCGCATTGCGCCGGGCCAGCTCTGCGGCGCCCGGATCCAGCTCCACGCCGGTCAGCTGCGCGTGCGGGTGGACGTGGGCCACGGACAGCAGCGCTGCGCCGGGACCGCAGCCGAACTCGGCTGCGCGCGCGCCCGGTTTCAGCCTGACGGCGGCAGCCAGCAGGATGGCGTCCAGCCCGGCGCGATACCCGTCTGCGGTCTGGATGAGGGTCAGCTGACCGCCCAGGATGCGGTCCTGCGTCAGCGCGCCGGCGTGCGTCATTCGTCCGCGGGCATGGCTGCAGCCAATGCGCGGCGCGCCTCGTCCGCGACGTCTTCGGTGACGAGGATCCGGCGCTTGATCCAGGGCAGGGCGCCGCCGAATGTCGCTGCGGTGTGCGCGTCCAGCGTCACGGGCTCAATCCCGGCGTCGCGCAGCACCGCCTCGGCGAAGTTCAGCTTCACAGGATCGTTGGTGGACAGCACCTCGATCATCATCGCAGACATCTCCCTGCTTGCCTGGGGGGCGGCTGTGGCGCCAGAACCTGCCTGCGTCCCTGTCACGCAGTCCGGTCAGCTTGCCGGAGGCGCCGAGGCTACCTATTCTGCAGGCGCAAATGATCTGACTGCAAGAGGCAAGGCGCGTGAACGGACTTCCCATGCCGGACTTCGAGGCGGCGCCGGTAAACCCGGCGGTGCGCCTGGCGGCTCTGGCCAGCACCGATATGGCGGGCGTGGAAGCGCTCATTGCCGACCGGGCGGCCAGCGCCACGGCGGTGATCCCGGCTATTGCGCATCACCTGCTGGATGCCGGCGGCAAGCGTATCCGGCCGTTGATCACGGTCGCGGCCGCGCGCATGCTTGGTTATGACGGGCGCGGCCATCTGCCGCTGGCGGCGGCGGTGGAGTTCATCCATTCGGCCACGCTGCTGCACGATGATGTGGTCGATGACAGCGATTTGCGCCGGGGCAAGCAGCCCGCCAACAAGGTCTGGGGCAATCCCCAGTCCGTACTGGTGGGTGATTTCCTGTTTGCGCGCGCCTTCATGCTGATGGTGGACGCCGGCTCCATGGACGCGCTGCACGTCTTGTCGCGCGCCGCCGCCGTGATCGCCGAGGGCGAGGTGCGCCAGCTGGCCGCCGCCCGCCAGGTCGCCACCACGCGCGCCGAATACATGGACATTATCGGCGCCAAGACCGCCGCCCTGTTCGCCGCCTCCGCCCAGGTCTCGCCGATCCTGGCCGGCGCGCCCAAGCGTGTCGAAACCGCCATGGAGACCTATGGCCGCGAGCTGGGCCTGGCGTTCCAGCTGGTGGATGACGCGCTCGACTATGGCGGGATCGCCGTGGAGCTGGGCAAGAATACCGGTGATGATTTCCGCGAGGGCAAGATCACCCTGCCGGTGGCGCTGGCGCTGGAAGCCGGTAGCGCGGACGAGCGCGCCTTCTGGGTGCGGACCATGGCCGATGGCCGCCAGAGCCCGGACGATTTTGACCGGGCGGTGGAGATCCTGAAGCGCCACGGCGCCCTTGACGCCACGCTGGAGGCCGCGCGCGGCCACGCGGCGCGGGCGGTGGAGGCGCTGGACGCCGCGCCGGACAATGTGTGGAGCCAGTCGCTGGCCGCGCTGGCCGAGTTCGTCGTCGAGCGGGCGTACTGACGCCTCCCGCCTCGTCCTAGCGGCAGCCGGTACGCTGTGAATGGTCGCAGCCGTCGGCGTTGATGAAGCGCTGGGTGCTCATCATGCTGCGGTCCGGGCGCGCCAGCGGCTCGCTGGCCTCGGCGCGGGCGCGCACATGATTGACGAAGCTCTGGGCGTATTCGGCGAACGTGTCGGTGACGCGGCCCTCGCCGCTGGCGCGCGCGAACACCGCATATCCGTCACCGCCCCCGGCGATGAAGGAATTGGTGACCACCTTGTACTGCGCGTTCGGATTGATCGGCGTCCACTCTCCGGCCAGGCGTGAATTGACCTCCACCGCACTGATGCGCGCCCCGGGCTGCGCCGACAGATCGACGGCGAAGCGCAGACCCGCCGCGTAAGGATAGGCGCCGCCGCCGCTGGCTGTGTCGGCCACGGCGTCCTCCAGCGTCTCGATAACTTCCGCGCCCGAGAGCTCCAGCACATGCAGCGTGTTGGCGAACGGCAGCACGGTGAACACGTCGGCGATGGTCACCGGGCCGGCGGGGATGCTGGCGCGCACGCCGCCAGCGTTCTGGATGGCGATGTCGGCGCTGCCCTCACGTTCCAGAAATGCCTGGGCTACCAAGGCCGACACGTGGGCGCCGTGCTCATAGGTGTCCTCGCGCGCGCACAGCGGTTCGGCGCGGCCCTCGCCGGGCAGGCGCACCATGCACAGGTTTTCAGCCGCCTCGCCGATCACGCTCTGGCGCAGTGCGTCCAGCGCGCTTGAAAAATCCGCCAACAACGCCGCGCTGTCGGCGTCGGGCGTCAACGGATAGAGCACGGGATGGGCGCTGAGCGCGGCTCGCAGCGCCTCGTCAGCACCTGAGGCGTCCACCGGGATGCGCGGGGTTCCCGAGCACGCGATCACCCGGCCCTGATCGTCAAAGCTCACCTGCAGCTCGCCCATGACGCGCGCATACTCAAACGCCTGCACCACGCACACCGGATCGCCGTCGGCATTGGTCTCCAGCGTGGGGTAGGGCCCGTCCGGGCTGAAGCCCAGCGGGGCGAGGACCGCCGCGTCGCCCAGAAGCGTGTGGGAATCGCCGCCCACGATCACGTCTACGCCTGACAGGGCGCGCGCCATGGCGCGTTCGCGCTCGTACTGGGAATGGGTGAGCAGGATGATTTTGGTGACGCCCTCAGCGCGCAGCCGGTCAATCTCGGCCTGGGCGCTCTGGGTCTCGTCCAGGAACTGGGTGTCTGGATCGGGGGAGGAGGAGATTTTGGTCTTCTCAGAGATGGTCAGGCCGATCACGCCGATGCGCCGGCCCGCGCGCTCGAACACGGCCGACGGCCGATACCGCCCGATCAGGGGCGAGGCGTCATGAGCGGCGGTGTTGGCGCTGAGAACGGCGGTGCCGCAGGTCCGGTCCTGAAGAAAATCGAGAAACCGGGCGAGGCCCTCATCGCCATGATCAAATTCGTGATTGCCCAGCACGAAGGCGTCAAAGCAGATCTGATTCATCAAGGCGGCGTCCGCCTCGCCTTCAAACAGGGTGTAGAAGAGCGTGCCGGTGATGGCGTCGCCTGCATGCAGGGTGAGGACCGCGTCCGATGCGCCCGCGCGCTCGGCAAACAGGGTAGTGAGCAGCGGAAAGCCGCCATGGGAGAGCGTCAGCGGATCCTCGCCCTCAAGGCCCAGCGCGGCGGGATCAAGCGAAAGCGCATGGGGCTCGAGATGGCTGTGGTGGTCGTTGATGTGCAGGAGGGTCAGCGTATACGGCTCGGCCTCAACAGCCGCCGGCCCGGGCATGTCCGGTGCATCGCAGGCTGCGAGCCACGAAACGGCGGCAATGATCCACAAACCTGTGCGCATGACTGAAACCCCTCTTCACGTCGCCGGCAGCGCCTCCTAGCACAGGCAGGGCCAGGCCGGAATGCGCCCGCACCGGTTTTCAGTTTGCGTCGACGTGCTGCACTGCCGCACAGTGTATATCCCTGAAATGAAAGTCGCGCTGATGCCCCAGTCCACGCCCCCCCTG
>JBHYFR010000002.1:0-47244 GCA_051859425.1 Oceanicaulis sp.
CGGACACGGTGTCCGCAGCGGTGGAAATACCGGTCGCGGTTATAACACCGCCGCCCGCGCTGGCAACGCACCTGTCTGTGACACAGATCAGTCCGGGCCGCGCGCCGGCGCCAGACGCATGCTGATGGCGCCCGCCGCCCAGCCCAGCCCGCCGGCGAGACCTGCGGTGAGGGCCAGAATCACCGGCAGCGGATCGCCGGTGCAGGCCTGGCCGCCTGCGGCCTCGCAGGCCTCCACGGCGGTTTCAATGCCTGACGCCAGCGCCAGCGCCGCCAGCTGCCCGGCCAGCACGGGCAGGCCCGTGCCCACCAGCGTCCAGCCGATCCAGGCGGTGAAGCTGAGCGTGCGCAGGCGGGCGCGCAGGACAATCGCCAGCACAGCGCCCAGCGCGGCGGGCGCGGCGATGGCCGCTATGGCGATGAGGTTCACGACCGCGGCTCCGCCGGGTCCGGCTGTGCGTCCGGGCCGTCCGGCGCCAGGGCGGGCGCGGCGTCATCGGTGACGGGCGCGTCGATCTCGGCCAGCTCTGCGGAAGTGGCCGTGAGATAGACGAAGGGTTCGCGCTGATCCTCCTCCACCGGCTTGCGCACGGTGCGCCGCCACAGCATGGCGGCGGCCAGGATGGCGCTGAACACGGCGGCGAAAAGGAACAGGCCGCGCGCGCCCAGCGGTCCGGCATAGGCCAGACCCGCCAGGATCGGCCCCACAACCGACCCCGAGGCCCAGACCAGCAGCGTTCCCGATGCGATCGCGGGCAGGTCCTCCACCCGCGAACGGTCCGCGGCGTGGGCGACCGCGACCGCGTAATAGGCCAGGCTCGCCGCGCCCCACAGCCCCGCCAGCGCCGCACCGCCGATCAGGCCGGGATTGAGCAACACCGCGAGCAGCACCGAGAATGCCGCCGACAGCGCCGCCAGGGCCGCGATCACCAGGCGCCGGTCGATGCGGTCCGACACCCAGCCCGCCGGCCACTGGGCCAGCATGGCCACGCCATAGATGACGCCCATCACCAGCGCCGCCGCGCCCGCTGCGCGCGCCGGGTCCAGCGTTTCAGCCCAGATGGGCACGAAGGCCAGCGTGCCCGAATTGACCACCCCGGCGATGAACACGGCCGCCGCCGTCGCGGGCGCGATGGACAGAAGCCGCAGCGGCGACACCGTCTCGCCGGCGGGCAGGGCCGGTTCGCCGCGCCGGGTGAAGACAATGGGAACAAGGCATAGCGACAGGAAAATCCCGGCGATCACGAAGCTGTCGCCCAGCACCAGGCCGGGAAGGGCGATCACGAACGGTCCCAGAATCAGCCCGGCGCGGCCCAGTATCTGATAGACCGAGATCACCGCGCCACGCCGTTCCGACGGGGTGGCGTCGGCGATCCAGCTTTCGGCCACGGCGAAAATCCCCGCTGCGCACACCCCGAAGCCGAAGCGCGAGATCAGCCACCAGGTGAAATCGGAATCCAGCGCCAGCGCCAGCGTCAGGGCGGCGCCGCCTCCGGCATAGGCGGCGTAGGCGCGGATATGGCCGATGGAGCGGATGATGCGCGGCGCGGTGAAGGCGCCGGCCATGAATCCCGCGCTATAGCCCGCCACTACAGCGCCGATGGAGACAGCCGACCACTGGGCGGCGTTCATCACCAGCGGCAGGGCGACGCCCAGCGCGCCCACGGCCACCTGCAGCAGCAAGGTGGCGGCCATGACGGTGGCGACATTGCGATAGATCAACATGGCGGCGGGGCCTCGATCAGGCGGCGCAAACGGACGCTTGGCAACACATCACGGACCCCGGCGCGGTGCAACCCGGAGGGGGTGAAAGACCTGCCTATCCCAGACGCGCCAGACGCGCGGCCATCCAATCCAGCGAGGCCGGGCCCGCCCCGCGCAAGGCCAGATACAGGCCCAGCGCGCCCCAGGCGAGCGTTGTGGGCCAGGCTTCAGGCAGGATGAACACAATATGCCACACCGCGCCCGCTGCTGCAGCGAGGCCCGCGAGCCGGGTCAGAAAGCCCAGGCCCAGGCTGGCGGTCATGAGCAAGGCCGCCGCCAGCAGGACAATCGCGGTCAGTTCGGGATCGATCCGGTTCTGGGTCCAGATGCGCGCCGCGTCGATCAGGCCCGGCTCGGGCGCCACCCAGGCCCGCCAGTCCATGGCGTCCCCCAACGGCAGGGCGTTGGCCTGCCACCACGTCCAGAACTGCGCCCCCAGCGCAAATCGCGCCAGCAGACCGGCCAGCAGATCCACGCTGTTTGACCCGCGCCGGCGCAGGCCGCCCGGGTGCGCCAGGTCCGCATGCGCTGGCTCGGCCTGCGCCTGATCCGGGCGCGCGCCAGCATATAGCGCGGCGAAACGCCTCTCTGGTCTGTTCTCGGCCATATCCCCTCCGGCCATCGCCGCGCACCATGGCGCTAAAGCCACGTGAAATTCAACGGGTTCGCACGCAGTGGCGGATCAGGCGTGGCGGCGGGGCAACAGGGGGGCTAGATGTCCAGCAGCAGCCTTTGCGGGTTTTCCAGGCTGTCCTTGACGCGCACCAGGAAGGTCACGGCTTCCTTGCCGTCCACGATGCGGTGGTCATAGGACAGGGCCAGATACATCATCGGGCGGATTTTCACCTCGCCATTGATGGCCATGGGGCGGTCCTGGATTTTGTGCATGCCCAGAATGCCAGCCTGGGGCGCGTTGAGGATGGGGCTCGACATGAGCGAGCCGTACACGCCGCCATTGGAAATGGTGAAGCTGGCGCCCTGCATGTCCTCGATGGCCAGCTTGCCGTCGCGGGCGCGCTTGCCCAGCCCGGCGATATCGGCCTCGATCTGGGCCAGGGATTTCACATCGCAATCGCGCGCCACCGGCACGACCAGGCCCTTGTCGGTGCCCACGGCCACGCCGATATCGTAGAAATTCTTGTAGATGATGTCGGTCCCGTCGATCTCGGCATTCACCGCCGGCACGTCCTTCAGCGCGGCGACGCAAGCCTTCACGAAGAAGCTCATGAAGCCCAGCTTCACGCCATGCTTGGCGGTGAAGTCGTCCTGGACCTGCTTGCGCAGGGCCATGATCGCGCTCATGTCCGCCTCGTTATACGTGGTCAGCATGGCCGCGGTGTTCTGGGCGTCTTTCAGCCTGCGCGCGATGGTCTGGCGCAGACGGGTCATCTTCACGCGTTCTTCGCGCGGACCGGTGTCGCGGGGCGCTGAGGCTTCGGCCTTGGGCGCGTCCGTTTTGGGGGCTGCGGCGCCGCTCTCGATGGCCTTGAGCGCATCGCCCTTGGTCACGCGGCCATCCTTGCCGCTGCCCTCGACGGTGTTGAGGTCGAGATCGTTTTCCTCCGCCACGCGACGGGCCGCCGGCATGGCTTTCGCGCCCTCGCCGGCGTTTTCCGTCTTCGCCGGTCTCGCCTCGGACTTCGTCTCCTCGGACTTCGTCTCCTCAGGCTTGGGCTCGGGCTTCGGCTCTTCGGACTTTGCCGCCCCGGACGCCTTCGCAGAGGCCCCGGACGCGCCCGCATCAAGCTCGCCCAGCACCGAGCCGATCTCGACGGTTTCGCCTTCTTTGGCGGTGATCTTCTTGATCACGCCGTCCGACTCGGCGCGCACTTCCACGGCGACCTTGTCGGTTTCCAGCTCCACCAGAACATCGTCGCGCTTCACCGCGTCGCCTTCGGACACCTGCCAGGCGCCGACAGTGGCTTCGGAAACGGATTCGCCCAGGGTCGGGACTTTGATCTCGGTCATGTCAGGTCTTTCTTCACACGGGGAGCGGGCGTAGGGCGGCTTGAGGGGTCTAGTCGTCGCCAAGCGCGGCGTCGACGAGGGCTTTCTGCTGGGCCTGGTGGCGCGACAGAAGTCCGGTGGCGGTAGAGGCGGACGGCGCCCGGCCCACATAGCGCGGACGCGCGCTGCGGGTGTCGGACTTATCCAGGCAGAACTCGATATACGGCTCGACAAAGGTCCAGGCGCCCATGTTCTTGGGCTCTTCCTGGCACCAGACCACGTCGGCGTTGGGGAAGCGCTTGAGCTCGTCGATCACCGACTTGGCCGGGAAAGGATAGAACTGCTCCACGCGCAGGAGATAGACATCGTCCTGGCCGCGCGCCTCGCGCGCTTCGAGCAGGTCGAAATACACCTTGCCCGAACACAGCACCACGCGGCGGATCTGGTCATCGGCCTTGAGCTTGATCTCGGTGCGGCCCGGCGCGATGTCGTCGCGGCCCTCGCGCACGCGGGCGTCGCCGTCATCCCACAGCACCCGGTGGAAGCTCGACCCCGGCCCGAACTCGGCCAGGGAGCTGATGCAGCGCTTGTGGCGCAACAGGCTCTTGGGCGTCATCAGGATCAGCGGCTTGCGGAAACCCCGGTGGATCTGCCGGCGCAGAATATGGAAATAGTTCGCCGGGGTGGAGCAGTTGGCCACCTGCATATTGTCTTCGGCGCATTGCTGCAGGAAGCGCTCCAGCCGCGCGCTCGAATGCTCGGGACCCTGACCCTCATAGCCGTGGGGCAGCAGCATCACCAGGCCCGACATGCGCAGCCATTTGCGCTCGGCCGAGGAGATGAACTGGTCGACGATCATCTGGGCGCCGTTGGCGAAGTCGCCGAACTGGGCCTCCCACATCACCAGCGTGTTGGGCGCCGAGGTGGAATAGCCGTACTCAAAGCCCAGCACCGCCTCTTCCGACAGCATGGTGTCGATCACCTCATAGCGGGCCTGGCCCTCGCCGAGATGATTGAGCAGGGTGTGGCGCTCCTGGGTGTCCTGGTCGATGATGTGCGAATGGCGCTGGGAGAAGGTGCCGCGCCCGGAATCCTGACCCGACAGGCGCACCGGGAAGCCCTCGGTGAGCAGCGTCCCGAAGGCCAGATGCTCGGCTGTGGCCCAGTCAATGCCGTCGCCATCCTCCAGCACCGCCTTGCGCCGGCCCTCGATGACGCGCTTCAGGGTGCGGTGGATATTGATCCCCTCGGGGATGGTCGTCATGGCGTCAGCGACGGATTTGACCGCATCGAGCTCCACCGCCGTCTGGCCGCGCCGGTCGTCCTCTTCGGGCAGGCCCAGGCCCGACCACACGCCGTCCAGCCAGTCGGCCTTGTTGGCCTTGTAGTCCTTGCCCGCATCGAACTCGGCGTCGAGGAAGTCGTTGAACTCCTCAACCCAGCCGTCGATCTCGTCCTGGGTGACAATGCCTTCGCGGATCAGGCGCTGGCCATACAGCTCCATCGTCGTCGCGTGTTCGGCGATGGCGCGATACATGATTGGCTGGGTGAACGAGGGATCATCGCCCTCGTTATGGCCGAAGCGGCGGTAGCAGAACATGTCCACCACCACGTCCTTGCCGAACAGCTGGCGGTATTCGGCGGCCACCTTGGCGGCATAGACCACCGCTTCGGGGTCGTCGCCATTGGCGTGGAAGATCGGCGCCTGCACCATCAGCGCCACGTCGGAGGGATAGGGCGAGGAGCGTGAATCGCGCGGATCGGTGGTGAAGCCGATCTGGTTGTTGACCACGAAATGCACCGCCCCGCCGGTGCGGTGGCCTTTCAGGCCCGACAGGCCGAAGCACTCGGCCACAATGCCCTGGCCGGCGAACGCGGCGTCGCCGTGCAGCAGGAGCGGCAGCACCTTGTGGCTCGACGGCTCGCCGGTCTCGCGCAGCAGCTTGCTCATCTTGGCGCGCGCCTTGCCCAGCACCACCGGGTTCACCGCTTCCAGGTGGGACGGGTTGGGGCTCAGCGACAGATGCACCGTATTGCCATCGAACGCCCGGTCAGACGATGAGCCCAGATGGTATTTCACATCGCCCGAGGCGTAGTCCTCGCTGCCCAGCGAATCCCCGCCCTGGAACTCGTGGAAAATCACGTGATAGGGCTTGGCCATCACCGCGCCGAGCACGTTCAGGCGCCCGCGGTGGGGCATGCCGATGATGATGTCCTCAACGCCCATGGCGCCGCCGCGCTTGATCACCTGCTCCAGCGCCGGGATCAGGGATTCCCCGCCATCCAGCCCGAACCGCTTGGTGCCGGGATAGCGCTTGTGCAAGAAGCGCTCGAAGCCTTCGGTCTCGATGATCTTGCGCAGGATGGCGCGCTTGCCCTCGGGCGAGAACATCACGCCCTTGTCCGGCCCCTCGATGCGCTCTTGCAGCCAGGCTTTCTCTTCGGGGTTGGAGATGTGCATGAACTCCACCGCGAAGGTGGAGCAATAGGTGCGCTTGAGGATATCCAGCATCTGGCGGACCGTGGCGGTTTCCAGCCCCAGATAGCCGTTGATGAAGATCTCCCGGTCCATATCCGCTTCGGTGAAGCCATAGGTCTCCGGCTCCAGCTCGGGCTGGGGGCCAAAGTCTGTCAGGCCCAGCGGGTCCAGATCGGCGGCCAGGTGGCCGCGCATGCGGTAGGCGCGGATCAGCATGATCGCGGCGATGGAATCCTTGACCGCCTTGTGCACGTCGGCGGGTGAAGCCTTGGCGCCGGAGCGTTTCGCGATGGCGTCGGGCAGGGCGGGCAGCACCGCCTCCACATCGCCCAGCGCTGCCATGAGATCGCCATTGGGCCGGCGCGGCCAGTCCTTGCGCCGCCAGGCCGGACCGTCCGCAGCATGGGTGCGGGCGTGGGCGTCATCGCCCATCTCGTCGAAGAACGCGCGCCAGGACGCCGACACCGATGACGGGTCGCAGGCGTATTGCGCGGCCATCTGTTCGAGATACGCGGCGTTGCCGCCGAACAGAAAGGCGGTGTCGAGAAAGGTCTGATTCTGGGAGGAGCGTGCGTCAGCCATGGAATCCGTGTGTCCGCGAGCGGAAAGACGCGCCCCGGGGCGCGCAGGATGAGGGTGGTCGCTATGTATGACTCTTTGGCGCCAAACGGAAGCCTGACGCGCGCCAAATCGGCGCCTGTGGCGCGGCCGCCTTGCAGGGCCGCGCGCACGGATGCGCAGAGCGTCATTAACCTGTCACGTGTGACAAGGCCCCTGTGCCGGAGTGCATGACCGCCCCGGCGCCAAGCGGAAAGGGAGCGTGTGTGAAAGGATGGACCTGCTGGCCGCGCTCGCGTCTTACCGCGCCTCTGTAAAGGGCCGCGACCCGCTTGAGACGACGCAGATCGAATTTATCAATCTGGGCCCGCTGCGCGATCGCTACGGCGCGCGATGGCCCAAGGTGCGCGAGCGGATTTTCGATGTCTGCCAGACCTTTATCGAGCGGCGGATCGGCCGCGGCGACATGGTCATGCGCGCCGCCACCGGTTTTATGGTCCTGCCCGGTCCCGATCGGACCGAAACCGCCAGCGTCTTCACCGCACGCATCCAGAGCGAGCTGCAGGCCTTCTTCCTGGGCGTGCAGCATATCTCCGGCCATGTGATCGGCGCAGCCGTCAGCGCCATCCCGGCGCCCTATCCTTTTCACCTGACCGCCGCGCATCCCGGCGCGGTTCATCCTTTCAGATCGAGGCAGACATCATGACCACGCCCTCCAACGCGCCGCTGATCCGTGTTGTTTATCACTCGACCTGCCTCATCAGCCGGGCCGAAGGCGCGTTCCGCGCGGAGCTCGCCTCCATCCTTGAAGCCAGCGCCCGGCGCAATCCGGCGCTGGGCGTGACCGGGGTGCTGATCTATGAGCGCGGCCGCTTCATTCAGCTGCTGGAAGGCCCGGAAAACGCTGTGGACGCGCTTCTGGACGATATCGAGATCGATGTGCGCCACGGCCTGTTCCACATCCTCTGGCGCACGCCGGCGGACGCGCGCCTGTTTGCAAACTGGTCCATGCCTTCATGGACGCCGACGCCGCCCCGCTGCCGCCCGAGGCCGCGACCCCCTGGGAGCGCGCCGGACCAACGGAGCTGACTGCCCGGCTGGGCTTTGCGGCGGAACATTTGTCCGTTCTGAGCGTGCCGGCGTCCGACACTCCGGCTGATGTCAGGCAGCGCTTCCATCAGCCGTCTGCGTGCGCATGACCGGCAGGGGCGCAGCCTGACCCAGCACCGCGCGCCAGTCATCGAGCGCCCAGCGCACGGTGGGAAAGGCCAGCGCATCCACAGGCAGATCGTCCCAGTGGCGCAAGGCGACCTCCAGGCTTTCCGCCCCCGGAGCAATGGGCGACAGGAGCCGGGCGCGGAAGAAAATCTGCACCTGGGAGATGCGCGGCACCGAGTAGACCGCCAGCAAACCGTCCAGTTCGATCTGCGCCATCGCCTCCTCGCGGGCCTCGCGCCGGGCGGCCTCTTCCACGCTTTCGCCCTGCTCCATATAGCCCGCTGGCAGGGTCCACAGGCCTCTGGACGGCTCGATCGCGCGCCGGCAGATCAGGATGCGGCCGTCATCATCCGTGACCACCGCCCCGGCCACGATCTTCGGATTGACATAGTCGATGAAACCGCACGCAGAGCACACGCGCCGGGCGCGGTCCTCGCCTTGAGGGGTTTTCAGCTCGAACCGGGGCGGGGCGTCACTCATGGCCGGGTTCTCCATTGGCGGGCGGCGCGCCGCGCCCTTCATCCGTACAAGGAGCTGGATATAATTGAAACGTCATGAAAATCGCGTAGAGTGCACTCGATCCGTGGTCTGAGGGCAAGGCAAGCATGGGGCAGTCAGGCAAATCAGAGGCGCTGAGATTTGATCTCACCGCATCGCCCGGGCACTTGCTTCATCGCGCCCAGCAATTTGCATCCGAGCGGTTTTCCGAAGCCACCGGCGGGGTGGAGCTGACCCAGCGCCAGTTCGCCGTTCTGTGCGCCGTGCATGACGAAGAAGGCCTCACCCAGACACAGCTGGTGCAGGCCACCGGCATTGATCGCTCCACCCTGGCCGAGCTGGTCTCGCGCATGGCGTCCAAGGGCCTGCTGCTGCGCGAAAAGGCGCCGGGCGATGGCCGCGCGAACGCGGTGCGCTTCACCGATGAGGGCCGCGCTCTCTACAAGACCGCCATTGACGGCGCGCGCGCCGCGGACGAGGCGATCCTGTCAGCCCTGCCCAAGAACAAGCGCGCCAGCTTCGCCGAAGCGCTGGCGCGCATCTCCCGCGCCGTGGATCTGGGCGCCGAGGCCGCCAAGGCCGAAGCCCGGGACGCCAAGTCGGACAAGAAGGCCGCCGACAAGAAGAAGAAAAAGAAGAAGAAAAAGGACAAATAGTCCTTACCAGCGCGACGCCTCGCGCAGGGCTTCGTGGTCCACGGGCGCGCCGCCGGCCTCGCGCCAGGCCGGTTCCAGATGCCGCATCCAGACAATATCGGTCAGCGCCCCGCGCCAGCGCGCGCGGATGCGGCCTTCAGCGTCAATCACAAAGGTTTCGGGCGCGCCGGTGACGCCCAGCTCGAACGCGGCGCGCCCTTCAGGATCGTCCGCCAGCCCCGCGAACGGATCGCCCAGCTCGGCCAGGAAGGCGCGGGCGCGGTCGGGCCGGTCGCGATAGACAATGCCGTAGATCGGCGCGCCGGACGCGTGCAGCGCCATCAGCACCGGATGCTCCACCCGGCAGGGCGGGCACCAGGAGCCCCACACATTCAGAAGGTACGGCCCCTCCACTGTGGCGGGGTCGTAAGCGCCGCGCCCGCCGCGGAAGGGCTGCAGCTCCATCTGGGGCAGGGGGCGGTCCATCTGAACGGATGTTTGTTCGCCTCGCCAAGTCAGGATCCTGATCATTTCTGCCCGCTCCATAAGCAGGACAGTTAGCGCGACCACCATAAGCGCGATGACCACCAGCGGCGCCCAGACGATCAGCCGGTTCATGGCGCGTCCCGGCCCGGGGGCGGCGTCTGCGCCGCCTCCGCCTCCAGGGCTCTGAGCCGCGCGCGGACCTCAGAGCTGCGGCGCAGGGTCAGAACCGTCAGCGCGCCCACGCACACCGCCGTAATGGCCCAGGCGCTCCACACCCAGCCGGCATAGCCGCCCATGGCGGCCCATTCGGCCACGGCGCTCATAACGCAAGCTCCTCGGCTTCCAGGCGCTGTTCGCGCCGGCGCAGCAGCACGTCGGCGCGCCTCTGGGCGATCAGCGTGCGCATGGAGGTGAGGACCAGCGCGGTCAGAAGCGCGGTAAAGGCCAGCGCCATGATGGCCAGCGGCCAGAGCTGGCTGGCGTGGATGGTCGGCCCGTCAAAGCGGAACACGCTGGCGGGCTGGTGCAGCGTATTCCACCAGTCCACGGAGAATTTGATGATCGGCAGATTGATCAGGCCCGCCATGGCCAGGATGGCGCCTGAGCGCGCGGCCAGGCGCTCGTCCTCGATCGCGGCGCGCAGGGCGATATAGCCCAGGAACAACAAGAACAGCACCAGCATGGAGGTCAGGCGCGCATCCCAAACCCACCAGGCACCCCACATGGGCCGGCCCCAGATCGCCCCCGTCACCAGGCACAAAAAAGCGAACACCGCCCCCGCCGGCGCCAGCGCCCGGGCGGCCAGGTCAGCCAGGTTATGGCGCCAGATGAAATACACGAAGCTGGCCGTCCCCATGCCGGCATAGGCGGCCATGGCCAGCCATGCCGAGGGCACGTGGACATACATGATGCGCACGGTGTCCGACTGCTGGTAATCGGGCGGCGAGAGCACCAAGGCCCAGGGAATCCCGACGATGAACAGCACCGCAGCCAGCGCCCACATCACGGGCGTGAGCACGCGCGCCAGGCGCTCGAACCGTTCAGGATTGGCCAGATAGCTCCACATACAAGCTGAACTAGCGGGCGGCGCCCGCCGGGGCAAGATGGCGCGCGCCGCGCACGGATGCGGCCCGGCGCCGCGCCATGGCGGTCAGCGCTTGGCCAGCAGGTCGCGGATCTCTTCCAGCAGCGCCACATCGGCGGGCTTGGCGGGGGCTTCCGGCGCGGCGGCCTCGGCCTCCTTCGCCTTGCCCGCCTCGGCCATCCGGTTCATGGCGCGCACCAGCAGGAACAGGGCGAAGGCAATGATGACGAAGCTGATCAGGGCGTTGATGAACAGGCCATAATTGATGGTGGCCGCTCCGGCCTCGCGCGCGGCGGCCAGGCTGGCATACTCGCCGCCATCCAGCGCCAAGAACAGGTTGGAGAAGTCCACCCCGCCCAGCGCCAGCCCGATGGGCGGCATCAGGATATCGTTCACGAACGAGGTGACGATGGTGGAGAACGCCCCGCCCAGAATGAAGCCGACCGCCAGGTCCACCACATTCCCGCGCATGGCGAAGGCTTTGAATTCGTTGAGCATGGTGATCAGCCCTTGAGGGCCGCCGCGCATCGCAGCGCGCACGGCCGGTGCGACGTGTCAGGCGGGGGTGTTCAGCCCTTGCGGTCCACCCGCTCGCGCAATTCCTTGCCGGTCTTGAAGAAGGGCACGTGTTTTTCCTTCACCGAGACCTGCTCGCCGGTGCGCGGGTTGCGGCCCTCGCGCGGCGGGCGGTGGCGGACGGAAAAGGCCCCGAAGCCGCGCAGCTCCACCCGGTCGCCGCGCTCCAGCGCCGCGCCGATTTCCTCCAGAACGGTATTCACCACCCGCTCCAGGTCCTTCTGGTAGAGATGAGGGTGCGCCTGGGCGAGCCGGTCGATGAGTTCTGACTTGATCATCACTATTCCCCTTGCCGGGCTCGACTTTAGGGAGTCCGGACAAGCTGCGTCAATCGCCAATAATCGATCCGCATCAAGAAAAACCCCCGGCGCGGGGTGCGCGCCGGGGGTTCAGCCGTCATCTGCGATGACGGGCAAGGCTTATTCGTCGTCTTTTTTCGTGGCTTCCTGCTTCTTCAGCGCGGCGCCCAGGATATCGCCCAGCGAGGCGCCGGAGTCCGACGAACCGTACTGTTCCACGGCGTCTTTCTCCTCGGCGACTTCCAGCGCCTTGACCGACACCGACACCCGGCGGGTGGCCTTGTCGATCTGGGTGACGCGCGCGTCCACCTTGTCGCCCACCGCAAAGCGCTCGGGGCGCTGTTCGGCGCGGTCACGCGACAGATCGGACTTGCGGATGAAGGCCTTGACCTGGTTGTCCGGGCCCAGCGCCACTTCGATGCCGCCGGTGGTCACTTCGGTCACGGTGCAGGTGACGGTCTGACCGCGCTTGAAGGCGCCGTCTTCCATCGGATCGCCGCCCAGCTGCTTGACGCCCAGGGACACGCGCTCCTTCTCGATATCCACGTCCAGCACCTTGGCGCGGACGATATCGCCCTTCTTGTAGTCCTGGATGGCGTCTTCGCCGGCCCGGTCCCAGTCCAGATCGGACAGGTGCACCATGCCGTCAATGTCCTCGTCCACGCCGATGAACAGGCCGAACTCGGTGATGTTCTTGACCTCGCCCTCGACCTCGGACCCGGCCGGGTGGGTTTCAGCGAAGATTTCCCACGGATTGCGCTGGGTCTGCTTGATGCCCAGCGAGACGCGGCGCTTTTCGGAGTCCACGTCCAGCACCATCACCTCGACCTCCTGGGAGGTGGAGACGATCTTGCCCGGGTGGATGTTCTTCTTGGTCCAGCTCATTTCCGAGACGTGGACGAGACCTTCCACGCCCGGCTCCAGCTCCACGAAGGCGCCGTATTCGGCGATATTGGTCACGCGGCCGGTGAAGGTCGCGCCCACCGGATACTTGGCGCCCACGCCTTCCCAGGGATCGGACTGCAGCTGTTTCATGCCCAGCGAGATGCGCTGGGTGTCCTTGTTGATCTTGATGATCTGGACTTTCATGGTCTGGCCGACCTCGACCACTTCGCCCGGATGGCCCACGCGGCTCCAGCTCATGTCGGTGACGTGCAACAGGCCGTCAATGCCGCCCAGGTCCACGAACGCGCCGTAATCGGTGATGTTCTTGACCACGCCTTCGCGCACTTCGCCCTCAGCCAGCTGGCCGACCAGCTCGGCGCGCTGCTCGGCGCGGGATTCTTCGAGAACAGCGCGGCGCGACACCACGATATTGCCGCGCGGACGGTCCATTTTCAGGATCGCGAAGGGCTGTTCCTTGTTCATCAGCGGGGTGACGTCGCGCACCGGGCGGATGTCCACCTGGCTGCCCGGCAGGAAGGCGCTGGCGCCGCCCAGATCGACGGTGAAGCCGCCCTTGACCCGGCCGACAATGGCGCCGGTGACCGGCTCCTTGCCTTCAAACTGCTGCTCCAGACGGTCCCAGGCCTCTTCGCGGCGCGCCTTGTCGCGCGACAGGACCGCTTCGCCCATGGCGTTTTCGATGCGCTCCAGGAACACTTCGACCGTGTCGCCCGTCTTGGGGGCGCCGCCGCCCGGTCCGGCGAACTCGCGCACGGAAATCCGGCCTTCGGTCTTCAGCCCGACATCGATGATGACAATGTCATTTTCAACGGCGGTGACGCGGCCCTGAACGACCGAGCCTTCCATCAGGTCGCGGCCGGCCAGGCTCGCTTCCAGCATCTGGGCGAAATCATCACGGCTCGGGGCCGCGGTGGAGGTTTGAGACATGGGTTGCTTTCTGAACGTGAGACGGTTTCGGTTTGCATGAAGGCCGCCATCCAAGGGCGGCGCGCGGGGCTGCGTGCAGCAGCGCGGCGGGCAAACACGGGGTCTGGCGCTGGCCGGCCCGCACGGGCGGGCGATCAGGCGCGGGTTGAACATATGGACGGCGGGCCGTCCGGCGATTGCGCTGCAGCCGGGCTGCAAGGCGCGCGCGTACTTACGCCATCACCGGCATGAGGGCAAGCGCGGCGGCGGCAGCAGCGGCGCCTACAACCCGCCGCCGACGCGGTTCTTCCAGTAGCCGACGTCTTCGGCGTATTTGCCCACCACCTCGCCCAGCACGGCGTTGAGGCGCAATGTGTGGAAGCTGATCCATTCGCCCTGGTCGATTTCCTCCAGGCTCTTCATCGAGCTGGTCAGGAAAAACGCGTAGAGCGCGGCCACCAGGATGAACAGGATGATGAACACCCAGCCGAGCGCCGCGATGGTGTCAAACGGGCTGAGCCCGGTAAACGACGCCAGCAAGGTCAGCAATCCCGCCAGCGCGCCCAGAAACGCCGCGGGCACGAAGATCAGGTAATAGGTGGAATTGCGCCGGATCTGGAACACGGTATTGCGCACATAGGTCTCGATGAAAAAGACCCGCAGCGCGAACCAGTTGATGTTCAGCGCCCACAGCCGGGCCTCGTCGGCGAGCTGTTTGGAATCGCGCTCCTGACCCACGGTCACCGATTTGGCCTTGCCGATGGCGGTGCGGTAATGGTCATTCACCCGGGCCAGATACCGGGTCAGGAAATTGGCGGTTTCGCGCGCGGTGTTGCGCTGATACGGGCTGTATTCGGCATAGTAGAGCGCCCACATCACCAGCGCCGCCATCGCGCATGAGCCTGCGCCCGCGATCAGCGAAGACAGCTGGGCGCCGGTGATCGGCCCGGCCGCCTCGTCCGCGATCGGGCTCAGGGCTGCGATCACGCCGGTATCGTTGAGCACGATATTGAGCAGCAGGACCCCGCCCAGAATGAGCGAGAACCAGATCGCCAGCTTGCGCACATTGGCGTTCATCAGCTTGCGGCTCTCATTGAGCAGATACAGCACGCCGGCGTCGGATTCATGGAACTGGCGCGCAATCACCGCGCCTTCCACGTCTTCAAACAGGGCGCGCGGGTCGGCCTCTATAGGCACCTTGCCGCCGAGAAACCCGTTGGCGAGCACGGCGTAGTCTTTCGCCAGCGCGTCGGTCAGCTCTTCAGGCATGCGCATGAAGCCCACGCGCACCGACAGCCAGTTGAAGAACACGCCCTGGCGCTGGAGGAAGCTTTCCTCATGGGCGAAATCATCGCCCAGCGCGGATTCGGTGAGGGTGCGGTGGCCCGAAACCGCCGCCGCGGCGACGGCTTCCACCGCCTCGTCGCCCACATTTACCGTGGCGCGCCGCCCCGCGCCCAGAAGCCGCAGGGTCAGGCGGTAGGGCAGGGTCGCCGCGCGCAGAACCGCGCTGATCAAGGGCCGCGCGCTGGCGCGGGCGATGAACACGACCAGCGCCAGGATCAGCCCGGCGGCCAGGCCGGCGGCAAACCACATGCTCACTGACAGGCCTTCGCCCATGGACGCGCTCTCCCCTCCAGCCGGTGCGCCACCCCCTCCAGGCGCGCGCCGCTCTCGGGCGTCAGTCTAGCCCGGCGCGGGCGCCGGGGCGAGAGGCGTTAACCCTTAAATCGCGCTCACCTTCAGAACGGCACCCAGTTGCGGCGGCGCGAATAGGACAGATAGCCCACATTCGCCCCGGCCCGCAGGCCCACGCCGGACCGGATCGGCGCCAGGGTGATATCGTCGGCGCGCTGATAGTTCACGCCCAGCCCGGCGATGAAATAGGCCGAACCCTCGACCCCGGGGAAGCGCTGGTAGAGCCGGTCGGTTTCATACAGGTCATAGACCAGGGTGAAGACCCGGCTGGCGTTGCCGCCGGCGTCAAAGCCCACAGACGGGCCCTGCCAGTACACCTTGCGGCGCGGCTCGCCCGATTTCATCACCAGATAGCCCTCGCCATAGCGCAGGCCGACCCCGATGGCGCCGGACACTTCCTCGCCCGCGATATAGCCCACCGGACGGCCCAGATCAGAGAAGATGCGCTCGATGGCGCTGGCGGCGGCTTCGGCGGTGACGCCGAAGAAATCAGCGGCCGCCTCCACGATCTCGTCCTGGGAATAGGTGTCGATATCCGACTGGTAATCGCTGGGCCGGCCATAGTCCGGTCCGTCGGCGCGGGCGCCGGACTGGCCCGAGCCGGTGGCGCTGCAGGCGGCCAGCATCGCGGCCATGGCCAGGACGGCGGCGGCGCGAAGGGGAAGGGAAGCTGTCATGACGCGGGTCCTCGGTTTGGCACGGCGGCGCGCCCGTTTTTACACGCAAACCATTGCGCCCGATTGCGGCAGCCATGCGGCGCGCGGGTTAGCGTGGGGTTAACGCCTGAACCTCACCGCCTGTTCCGCTTGGCGCGGGGCGGCGCCAGTGCTAACTCCCGCGCCATGAGCACAGATCCCGCCCTGATCCGCAATTTCTCCATCGTGGCCCATATCGACCACGGCAAATCCACCCTGGCCGACCGTCTGATCCAGATGACGGGCGGGCTGACCGCGCGCGAGATGACCGAACAGGTCCTCGACAATATGGATATCGAGAAAGAGCGCGGCATCACCATCAAGGCCCAGACCGTGCGCCTGGAATACCCGGCGAAAGACGGCCAGACCTATGCGCTCAACCTGATCGACACGCCCGGGCACGTGGACTTCGCCTACGAGGTCTCGCGCTCGCTCTATGCCTGCGAAGGCGCGCTGCTGGTGGTGGACGCGGCCCAGGGCGTGGAAGCCCAGACGCTGGCCAATGTGTATCAGGCCATCGATGTGAATCTGGAAATCGTGCCGGTGCTCAACAAGATCGATCTGCCGGCCGCCGATCCCGACCGGGTGCGCGACCAGATCGAGGATGTGATCGGCATCGAGGCCCATGACGCGCTGGAGATTTCCGCCAAGACGGGGCTGGGGATCGACACTGTGCTGGAGGCCATCGTCACCCGCCTGCCCGCGCCCAAGGCCGGCGATCCCAATGCGCCGCTCAAAGCGCTGCTGGTGGACAGCTGGTATGATCCGTATCTGGGCGTGATCTGCCTGGTGCGGATCATGGAAGGCACGCTGAAAAAAGGCATGCGCGTGCGCCTGATGGGCGCGGGCGCCAGCTATGGCGTGGACGGGGTGGGCGTGTTCCGCCCGGCCAAGGAAACCGTGGCGGCGCTGGGCCCGGGCGAGATCGGCTTTCTCAACGCCTCCATCAAACAGGTGCGCGATGCGCGCGTGGGCGACACCATCACCGAGGAAAAACGCCCCACCGCCACGCCCCTGCCCGGCTTCAAGCCGGCGGTGCCGGTGGTGTTCTGCGGCCTGTTCCCGGTGGATTCAGCCGAGTTCGACGATCTGCGCGACGCGGTGGAGCGCCTGGCCCTCAACGACGCCTCGTTCAGCTTTGAAATGGAATCGTCCGCCGCGCTCGGCTTCGGCTTCCGCTGCGGCTTCCTGGGCCTCCTGCATCTCGAGGTGATCCGCGAGCGGCTGGAGCGTGAATACAATGTCGACCTGATCACCACCGCGCCCTCGGTGATCTACAAAATGAAGCTGACCGACGGCACGGTGCTGGACCTGCACAACCCGGCCGACATGCCCGATCCGGTGAAGATCGAGACCATTTCCGAGCCGTGGATCAAGGCCACCATCCTGGTGCCCGACGAGTATCTGGGCGGGGTGCTGAAACTGTGCGAGGACCGGCGCGGCATCCAGCGCGACCTCACCTATGCCGGTTCACGCGCCATGCTGGTCTATGAACTGCCCCTCAACGAGGTGGTGTTCGATTTCTATGACCGGCTCAAATCCGTGACCAAGGGCTATGCCAGCTTCGACTATCAGTTCATCGAGCACCGCGAGGGCGATCTGGTGCGCATGTCGGTGCTGGTCAATGAAGAGGCCGTGGACGCCCTGTCCATGATCGTGCACCGCACCCGCGCCGACATGCGCGGCCGGGGCATGTGCGAGCGCCTCAAGGACCTGATCCCGCGCCACCAGTTCAAAATCCCGATCCAGGCCGCCATCGGCGGACGCGTGATCGCGCGCGAAACCATCGCCGCCCTGCGCAAGGACGTCACCGCCAAATGCTATGGCGGCGACGCCAGCCGCAAACGCAAACTGCTGGACAAGCAAAAAGCCGGCAAAAAGAAAATGCGCCAGTACGGCAGCGTGGAGATTCCACAGGAAGCGTTCATCGCGGCGCTGAAGATGGATCAGGATTAGGGGACTTGCGGGCGGGGTTCTCTGGAAGGGGGCTTCATCGGACCCATTTTGCCGGTATATCCGTCAAACCAATAGAGGTCGTAGTCGTCGGCGTAGCATCGAACGAACTCGAGCGGATCTTCGAAATCTGCGAAGTAAAGCGCGAGTTCGTCTAACCCCAGCCCCGCATCCTCGAAATCGATCAGGTAGTCGCGAAGCAGGCACTGGTTCGCAGCGTTTACCCAATCTCGAAATTTATCGCGATCAACGGACATCGGTGCCGTAGCCTTAGGCGCCTGTCGCACAGACAGATCAGAGGCGGCGCTCAAACACAATGAAAGCGCGCAGTAAATTAGCCTATGACGGTGTAGCCGCGCGTGTCAATTCCTAACCTACGGACGCCCGCCACGCCTCCGGTTCCATTGTAAGCGCCGACCCCAGAGGGGGCTTCACCCGATAGAGACGCGGCGCCTGAGCGACGTCGTAGAGGCGGCAAAGCCGGAAGTTACGGGCCTTTCCTCCGCCAGCGACACCTCGTTTCGGGTGAGGAAGAAGGGCGTCGTGCGTGCGCCGCGCGTCGTTTTCACTTCCAGCAAGCGATCCTCGCCCCGGGCGTTGTAGGAATGGATGTCGTAGCCAGCGCCATCGCCATCCTCTTGCGAGACCCAGCGCACTTTTCTGGCGAGGTCGGGGCGGTCGAGCGCTGTGAGCCTGTGGCGTTCGAAGTCTACCAGCATAGACTCGCCTGCAAGGCCGAGCTGGCGATTGCGAAAATCCCGGGCAACTGGATCGAATTTGCGCACCAGACGCTCAAGGCCCGGTGGCCGGGGCGCCCTTGGCACGCCGGGCGCAGGCGGGTCTTCGTCCACGAAGATCGTTGGCGCTTCACGCGTGGTGAAGATTCCGGCGTCCTCTAGAGCGCGCCCCGCCCCCGGCGAGCCGTCGCCTACGAATGTCGCCTGCCCTTCAGACATTCCGAAGAGTCCGGATTCCTCCGGCGCATGGGATGCGGTCGTCATGAGGCCTGCTCCCACCCGCCCCCAATCCAAAACTTCAGGGTGGGCTGTCACATAGCGGTCGACCGCATCAAAAATCGCGTTTTGATAGTTCAGTTTTGGGCGGTAACCGCGGATGGTCGGCATTCCAAGCTCGCCCAGAACCGCGGAAATATTCATGTGCTTGAATTCAACGGAGCGATGGGTTCGCCCGATTGCCTCCATCAAGGCTTTGGCATGGTGTGACTTGACGTAAGGCTGGCCCGAAAGCTCGGTCGCGAGCATGAGGAAGTAGTCGACGATGATCGCGTCGAGCTCCTCATCGCTCCAATGCGTTCCGAACTTCGCCAAAGCCCCAATCCATCACCGTTTTCCGTCTTCTCATCTGATGGTGGCCGCGTCGGCTTGTCCACCCCCCTGCATCCCCCCGCTTGACCATCGGGATTGCATCGTGAAGCTGCCGGCTTCCCGGCCTTCGGCGCCTTCCACCGCTACGGGGCCTCACGGGAACGCATCCATCGAAGGAAGACACATGACGCGGCTGGCGGCGGTTTTTGAGGATTTGCGGGCTGACGGCCGGGCCGGGTTTGTCGCCTATGTCATGGCGGGCGATCCGGACGCCGATGCGACGCTGGCCATGATGCGGGGCCTGGCCGATGGCGGGGCGGACATTCTGGAGCTGGGCGTTCCCTTCACCGATCCCATGGCCGACGGCCCGGTAATCCAGCGCGCGGCGATCCGGGCGCTGGACGGCGGGATGACGCTGGCGGGCGTGCTGGACCTCACCGCGCGCTTTCGCGCCACCCATCCCGATACGCCGGTGATCCTGATGGGTTACGCCAACCCGTTCCACGCCATGGGGTATGAGGCGTTCGCCGCTGCGGCGGCTGATGCGGGGGCGGACGGGGTGATCTGTGTGGATATTCCGCCCGAAGAGGATGCGCCCCTGCGCACGGCGCTGGAGGCGGGCGGGCTCGCCTTCGTGCGCCTGGCTGCGCCGACGACGGATGATGCGCGCCTGCCCCGGGTGGCGGCGCACTGTTCGGGGTTCGTCTATTACGTCTCCACCACGGGCGTCACGGGCGCAGGCTCGGGCGAGACCGGGGACATCGCTGCGGCGGTGGCGCGGGTGCGTGCGGCCAGCGGGCTTCCCGTGGCGGTGGGTTTTGGCGTAAAAACACCTGAGCGCGCGGCAGAGATCGCCCGGGTCGCCGACGCCGTGGTGGTCGGATCGGCCATTGTCGAGGCGCTGGAGACCAAGGGGGCCGAGGCCGCGCTGACCATCGCGCGCGATCTGGCCGCCGCCACCCGCGCCGCACGCCGCTAGGCGCGCGGACGGCATGCAAGACGCCTGCGGAACGCCGCCATCACGGCCCTCCGCGTGAAGGATCAGACAGGAGCAAGGCATTCATGAGCTGGCTGCAGAGACTGACCCCGCCGGGCGTCCAGAAAATGTTCGACAAGCGCGACACGCCGGAAAATCTCTGGGTGAAGTGTCCTGTGTCCGGCGAGATGGTGTTCACCAAGGATCTCGAAGCCGGGATGCATGTCACGCCCGCCGGCCACCACATGCGCATCGGCCCGGCCCTGCGCTTCAAATACACGTTCGACGGCGCCTGGGCTGACATCCCCCTGCCCGAAGTGGCGCGCGATCCGCTGAAATTCCGCGATGACAAGCCCTATACCAGCCGCCTGACCGCCGCGCGCAAGAAGACCGGGCGCGAAGACGCCATGGCCATCGGCGTGGGCGCCATCCGCGGCGTGGAGACCACCGTCCTGGTGCAGGACTTCTCCTTCATGGGCGGCTCGCTGGGCATGGGCGCGGGCGAGGCCTTCATCCGCGCCTGCGAAACCGCCGTGGCCCGGCGCACCCCCCTGGTGGTGTTCACCGCCGCGGGCGGCGCGCGCATGCAGGAGGGCTGCCTCTCCCTGATGCAGATGCCGCGCACCACGATCGGCCTGGAAATGCTCAAAGACGCGCGCCTGCCCTATATCGTCGTGCTCACCGACCCCACCACCGGCGGGGTGACGGCCAGCTACGCCATGCTGGGCGATGTCCACCTGGCCGAACCCGGCGCCCTCATCGGTTTTGCCGGCCAGCGCGTGATCGAACAAACCATCCGCGAAAAACTCCCCGAAGGCTTCCAGCGCTCCGAATACCTCCTTGCCAAAGGCATGGTGGACAAGGTGGTCGCCCGCAAGGACCTGCCCAAAACGCTCGGCAATCTGTTGCGTGTGATGCTCAAGCGCCCTGCGGCGTCGGCGCAAGTGCCGGCGAAGGTGGAGGCGTAGGGGGGCCGGACCTCTCTCTTGCCTCCCCTTGATGGGGAGGCGTGCCGACGCCTCCACCCGGCCCCTCTATCGCTCCGCCTCCCTCGCCACTTCGGGCGAAGGAGGCGGAGACGAGCCCTCACCCCGGCTCGATCATGCCGCGCAGGGCGTCGAGATAGGCGATCCAGGCCTTGCGCCCGTCCGGGGTCATGCGCACCCGGGTATGGGGGCGCCGGTCGACGAACTGCTTGTCCTGGGCCACGTATGCCGCCTCCTCCAGCTTGCGCAGCTGGACCGAGAGATTGCCATCACTCGCCCCGGTGCGCTCGCGCAACTCGATAAAGCTGGCGTCGTCGACGGCAGACAGATAGCTCATCACCGCCAGTCGCAGCTTGCCGTGGATCACGTCATCGAGCCCTTGCGGGTCAAATCCGCTCATGCGCTGACGCTCCGCGCTTCATTGCGCATCAGGACAAAGCCGGGCACGGCGGACGCGCCGAACAGGGCCAGCGCGCTGATCGGATACACCCAGGCCGTTCCCGCGAACGCCATGCCCGCCGCTGCGCCCATGAAGGACAATATGGCCGGGGTGTTCAGACCCGGACGGCGGGATACCTGCGCCACCGTCATCCAGGCCGCGCCATAGCCGGCCAGCGTGACGGGCAGCATCACATTGAAGAAGATCTGGTCGAGAAGGCCGGACAGCACCCCGGTCACTATCCCGGCGAAGATCGCAAACATGCTTACGCCCACGCTGAGCCAGACCGATGCTTCGGTGCGGTTGGCCGCCGAGCCCAGGCCCGGCTTGTTGCGGATGGTGATGCCCAGAAACACCGACCCGATAGAGCCGATCACCATGAAGCCGATCCACAACACCCACAGCGCGTCCGCGCCGAACGGGACAAGGCCGGTGATGATCGCCCAATGCGCCAGGATGACGAGACTGGCCAGTCCCGCCCACCAGACCAGAAACCGCCCGCCACTGAGCGGCGCATCCTCGCCCGAACGGGCCAGAGCGCTGAGATAGGCGAGGTCCTCGCCGGAAGGCTTTATATCGCTTGCAGACATAATCAGCATCCTTTCCTCGCTGCGCCGGACAAGCCGGATCTGAGGAAGGGGTATCATGATGTACTTTGTTATGTAAAGTGCTTTTATGTTCGTGATGTGGCGGCGGCGTACGCCATCGCTCGCTTGCGCTGTCCCGGCGCACGCCGGAATCCAGACGCATCGTCATGCTGGGAAGGGACGCAGTGAGGGCGCCCCGCCTTTAGTAAATCTCTGGCGCGACGCAGCCTTCGCCCTGGAAGCGGAAATCGACCACGCGGCGGTCGGGGGCGATGACGAAGCGGGTTTCGCACTGCACCGTCCATTCGCGCGGCGGCTCGTAGACCGTTTCGGTATACTGCTCGACGCGCTCGCGCACCCGGCCCTGCTCGTCACGGAACGTGACGCGCCGTTCGCGCGGGATGGAGCGGTAGCCGCCTGACTGGAAGCGCTGTTCGCGCGACAGATAGGTCCACACCTCCGAACCATCCGACAGCCGGTCGCGCGTACGCGGCGAGCCGTATTCCAGGATCAGCGTATCGGAATGGGCGCCCAGAAACTGCTCGGTCTGCTGGCGATAACCTTCAGCCGTGGCGCATCCGGCGAGCGCGAGAGCCGCAGCGGCGATGATCAGACTGTGACGCATGGAACCTCTCCTGCACGGCCAATGATGTGTTATCACCGCGTTGAGTGTGAACAGCAAGGCTGAACCCAAGCTGACTGGCGCGTCCCATGCTCACAGGAGCCCGCCTTGCCCGTCGATCCCGTCCGTCATGCCCGCCAAATCCTGCTCAGGGAAATCGGCGGTCCCGGCCAGCAGCGCCTGTCGCGCGCGCGGGTCGTCATCATTGGCGCAGGCGGGCTGGGCGCGCCGGCCGCGCTCTATCTGGCGGCCGCCGGCGCAGGCTCGATCCGCATCGCCGACCCGGACGTGGTGAGCCTGGATAATCTCCAACGGCAGATTCTGTTTCGCACCGATGATGTCGGGCGCCTGAAGACAGAGCGCACCGCCGAGGCACTGTCGGCGCTGGACCCGTCCATCGACATCGACGCGCGCGTGATCACCGCCGATGAATCCAGCCTGCCTGATGTGCTGGACGGCGCTGATCTGGTGCTGGACGGGTGCGATGATTTCGCCACCCGGTTTGCGGTGAACCGCGCCGCCCTGGCCGCGCGCATCCCGCTGGTGTCCGGCGCGGTGGGGCGCTGGGACGGGCAGGCGGGCGTATTCGCGCCGCATCTGGCGCCGGATGCGCCCTGCTATCAGTGCTGGGTGCCCCACACCCCGCCCGATGCGGAGACCTGCGCGCAGACCGGCATTGTCGGGGCCCTGACCGGCGTTATCGGATCGCTGATGGCGCTGGAAGCCATCAAGCTGATCACCGGCGCGGGCGAACCGCTGCTGGGCCGCCTCATCATCCATGACGGCCTGTCGGGACGCGCCCGCACGGTGCGGGTGCACCGCGATCCGGCCTGCCCGGCATGTGGAAAGGGCTGAGGGCGCCGCTTCAACTCACCACAAACCCCTAGACCAGCTCCAGCACCCGTTCGGGCGGGCGGCCAATCACGGCGCGGCCATTATCAATCAGCACCGGGCGTTCGATGAGCTTGGGACGGGTGGCCATGGCGGCGATCAGCGCATCGTCGCTGCTGGCGCGTGACAGGCCCGCGGCCTTGTAGTCCGGCTCGCCGCTGCGAATGAGGTCATGGGCGGTTTCAAGGCCCAGCGCGGCGATCACCGACCGGATTTCCGCTTCGCCGGGTGCGCGCTCGAGATACAGGCGCACATCAGGCTCGATCCCTTTATCGCGCAGGATGGCCAGCGCCTGACGCGATTTGGAGCAGCGCGGGTTGTGCCAGAATTCCATGTCTCTCACTCTCTCTCGTCAAGGCCCGCCGCAGCGAGCGTGGCGCGCGCAGCATCCAGATGCAGGCGCTCGGCCATCACGCCGTCCACCGCAATGGCGCCGCGCCCGGCATGCCCGGGATCGTCAAAGGCGGCGATGATGGCGCGCGCGTGAGCGATTTCCTCTGCGCCCGGCCTGAACGCGGCGTGACACGGCGCGATCTGGGCAGGGTGGATCAGCGTCTTGCCATCAAAGCCCAGCGCCCGCGCCTCTTCAGCTTCCGCCATGAAACCCGCCGCGTCGGTATGGGCGTTGTAGACGCCGTCCAGCACGCTCAAGCCCGCCGCGCGCACCGCCAGCACCAGCCGTGACAGATGCGGCGCCAGTGCGGCGCGCCGCCCAGGGCCGGTCGGCAGGCGCAGGCCTTCAGCCAGATCATTGCCGCCGGCCACCAGCACCGACACACCCAGCGCCCGGACCCGATCCGGCGACAGGGCCAGCTGCTCGGCCAGGAACACGCCGCGCGGTGTTTCGATCATCAGCCACAAAGGGCCGGACCAGCCCGCACCCGTCAGCGACGCGCGCAGCCCGGCCAGCGCGTCTGCGTCTTCGGCCTTGGCGATGAGCACGGCATCAGGTTGCGCGGCGGCGGCGCAGGGCAGATCGGCTTCGGTTTGCGCCTCGCCGGGCGCATGGATGCGCAGCACGGCGTAACGCCCGGCGTGCTGAAACGCCGCGATGGCGCCCGGCGCCGCGGTGCGGGCGGCGGATTTGCGGTCCGGCGCCACGGCGTCTTCCAGATCGAGAATCAGGGCGTCCGCGCCGAGGCCGGCGGCCTTTTCGACCGCGCGCGCCCGGTCGCCGGGCGTGTACAGCGCCGAGCGCAAGGGCTGCGGGTGGGGACGGGTTGATGGCTCGCCAGTCATGGCCCCAAGGCTTACAAGACGATGATGACCCGCGCCAGCCGCCCGCCTCAGCCCGCCCGCCCCGCCACCGCATACGGCGGCCCGGTGATCGTGATCAGCTCCCAGCTGGCCGGCAGTCCGGTGGGCGGCAGCCTCTCCGTGCGGGTGCTGCACGCGGCGGGGATCGAGACCTGTCTGGCCCCCACCGTCACATTCGGACGCCATCCCGGGCTTGGCGCACCCGGCGGCGCAGTGCTGGCGGACGGTGATTTTTCCAGCCTGCTGGACGCGCTGGCCGCCACAGGCGCGCCGCACGCGGCGCGCGCGATCCTGACCGGCTATCTGGCGAGCCCGGGCCAGGTGGAGGCGGCGGCGCGCTTCATCGCGGCGGCCAGGGCGGTCAATCCGGGTCTTCTGGTCATGGTCGATCCGATTATGGGCGATGGCGTCGCAGACGGGGGCGATGGCGGGCTGTATCTGGCGCGCGCCACCGCCATGGGGATCGCCACCCGGCTGATCCCGCTGGCCGATGTGATCACGCCCAACCTGTTTGAGCTGGCCTGGCTGGCCGGGCGCGCCCTGACCACTGCGGAGGACACCGCGTCCGCCGCCCGTGCGCTGGCGCCGGTGGTGCTGGTCACCTCTGCGCCCGCCGGGGGGGGCCGGATCGCGGTGATGGCGCTGGAGGGCGATAACCTGCCGGTGGAACTGGAGGCACTTCGTGCCGGTCCGGCGCACGCCACGCCCAATGGCACGGGCGATCTGTTCGCAGCGAGCGCGCTGGCCGCGCGCCTGACCGGCGCCAGCTGGACACAGGCGGCGCGAGCCGGGGCGGGGCGCGTCAGCCATGTGCTCACCCACACCCCGGACGGGGCGGCAGCCCTGGCGGTGTCGCAAGCGGCGCTGACCGCGCCCGCGCCGTTCAGGCCCGCGCCCGCTGCGCAGCCCGCCCGGCGCGGCGCCCGGCCCGCCTACGCCATGGGCCTGGATGGCTGCCCCGGCGGCTGGATCGCGGTGATGGCGGATATGAATGGCGTCGAACCGCCGCGCGTCGCGCTGTTTTCAAGTTTCGCCGAGGCGCTGGCCGCCGGCGCCCAGATCATCGCCGTGGATATGCCCATCGGCCTGCCAGAACGCCCTGATCGCGACGGCGGCGGGCGTGCTTGCGAGCGGGCGGCCCGCAAGCGTCTAGGCAAGCGCCACATTTCGGTATTTTCCACCCCCTTGCGCGCTGCATTTGCCGGAGCGAGCTATGAGGCGGCGAAGGAGCACAATCGAAAAGCCGGGGGCAAAGGTTTCACCATACAAGCCTACGGCTTGTTCGAGAAAATCCGCGAGATCGACGCAGCGATGACGCCCGGGCTGGAAGGGTGCGTGTTCGAGACCCACCCTGAAACCATCATCGCCGCGCTGACCGGCGCGCCCGCCGTCCACAGCAAGAAAACGCCCGAGGGCCGCGCCGAGCGCCTGTCCCTGCTCACGGCACACGGGCTGGATGAAACATTGTTCGAGCCACATCCGTTCAAAAAAGGCGTGGCGGCGCCTGATGATCTGATCGACGCCGGGCTGTGCCTACTCACCGCGCAGCGCATTGCGGCGGGCACAGCCGTTTGCCTGCCCGAGGACCCGCCGCGCGACGGACGGGGCCTGCGCATGGCGATCTGGGCATGAAGCGCCGGCACATCCGCTTGCGCTCCGGCGCGCGGCGCGCTAGCCCGCACCCATGAGCATCGAGATCCATGGCGTGCTGGCGCCCGGCCTAGAGCCGGTCCGCGCAGCCTTCGAAGACAATTTCGCCGCCCGCGGCGAGCTGGGCGCGGCGTTTGCGCTGATCCGCGATGGCGAGATCCTCTGCGATCTGCGCGCAGGCTGGGCGGACCGGGCGCGCACCCGGCCCTGGGCGCCCGACACGCTGGTCCCGGTCTTCTCCAGCGGCAAGGCGGTCACCGCGCTGGTCATGGCCTGGCTGGCCGATCAGGGGCGGATCGATTACGAGGCGCCGGTGAGCGCGCTGTGGCCGGAGTTCGCCGCTGAGGGCAAGGGCGCCGTGACCATCGCGCAGGCCCTGTCCCACCAGGCCGGATTGCCCGGTCCGGTGGACGGGATCGAGCCGGCCGACTGGTTTGACCGCGACAGGATGGAAGCCCATTTCGCCGCCATGGTCCCCATGTGGACCCCGGGCGACGGGTCGGGCTATCACCCGCTGAGCTTTGGCGTGCTGGCGGACGCTATCGCGCGCCGGGCTGATACGAACGGTCGTTCGGTGGGCGTCATCCTGCGGGAGGTGATCGCCGGGCCGCGCAGCATTGACTGCCATATCGGCCTGCCCGAGGACCAGCATGCCCGGGCCGCCGAGCATGTCCTGCCGCCGCGCGCACCCGATCTGGGGACGATCACGCCGGAGACCAAGGCCGCTTTCCTCAATCCCGGCTCGTCGCCCGGGCGCAGGGGCGCCGCCGCCTGGCGCAGCGCCGAGCTGCCCGCCGCCAACGCCCACGCCACGGCGCTGGCGCTGGCCCGGCTGATGGCGCCGTTCGCCTGCGAAGGCCGGCTCGACGGCGAAGCCTTCCTCGGGCGCCAGGCGCTGGACGCCGCCCTGAAGCCCCGCACGGCGGGACCAGACCGGGTGCTGCCCTTTGATCTGAGCTTCGCGGCGGGCGTGATGATCAATCGTGACAGCGCCGCCTTCGGCCCGGAGCCGCGCGCGGTGGGCCATTACGGATTTGGCGGCAGCTGCGTGTTCGCCGACCCGGTGCGCGGCCTGTCAGGCGGCTATGTGATGAACCGGCAGATGGATGTGCTGGTGGGCGACGTCCGGGCCAAGGCCCTGATCGAAGCGGCCTATGCCTGTCTGTGAAAGCGGCCGCGGCCGGGACGGTTAAGGCCCGTCTCCCTCCGCCCTGCGCTAATTCAGCCCCAGTCCCGGCGCCGCTGCCGCGCCGCTGCGGGCGCCGGGGCGTGACACCGCTTCGGCGGCCGCGCGAACCCGGCGGGCGCTCAGCGCCTCGGCCACATGGATGCGGCGCACCGCGTCCGCGCCGTCCAGATCCGCAATCGTGCGGGCCACGCGCAAAATGCGGTGATAGGCCCGCGCGGTCAGGCCCATGGCCTCGCTGGCGCGCGCCAGCAGATCGCGCCCGGCGTCATCGGGGGCTGTGGCGCTGTCGAGCCGGTCACCGGACAGGCGGGCATTGAGACCGCCGCGTTCGGTCTGGGCGTCGCGCGCCCGGGCGACCCGGGCGGCGGCCTCCGCCGTGCCTTCGGGGGCGGGCGGCAGGGCCAGATCGGCGGGGGTCACCGGCGGCACGTCGATCTGAAGATCGATCCGGTCCATCATCGGTCCCGACACCCGCGCCTGATAGCTGTCCACGCACCGTGGCCCGCGCCCGCACGACTGGCCGTTCTGGCCGGCCCAGCCGCACCGGCAGGGATTCATGGCGGCGATGAGCTGGAAGCGGGCGGGAAAGGTCACACGCTGATTGGCGCGCGCCACGGCGATCTCTCCGGTCTCCAGCGGCTGGCGCAGGCTGTCGAGCACCTGGGGGTGAAACTCGGGCAGCTCATCGAGAAACAGCACGCCGTGATGGGCCAGCGAGGCCTCGCCCGGTTTGATGCGCGATCCGCCGCCCACCATGGCCGCCATGGAGGCGGAATGGTGGGGCGCACGGAAGGGGCGCGTGCGCGACAGCCGGCCGCGCTCCACCATCCCGGCAACCGACTGGATCATGGACACTTCGAGCAGTTCACGCGCATCCAGCGGCGGCAACAGGCCCGGCGCGCGGGCCGCCAGCATGGACTTGCCCGCGCCCGGCGGGCCAATCATGAGAAGATTGTGTCCGCCCGCCGCTGCGATCTCCAGGGCGCGCTTGGCGGTTTCCTGCCCGCGCACATCGCGCAGGTCCGGGACCGGGCCGCCCTCCACCAGATCGCCCGGCGCCGGCCGGGCGATAACCTGCCCGCCCTTGAAATGATTGACCAGCTGGATCAGCGAGGCGGGCGCCAGGATCGCCAGATCGCCCCCCGCCCAGGCCGCTTCGGGCCCGCAGGCCTCCGGACAGATGAATGCCAGATCCATTTCGCTGGCCAGCATGGCGGCGGGCAGGGTTCCCGGACAGGGCGCGATGGAGCCGTCGAGGCCCAGCTCGCCCATTACCAGATGCCCTTCCAGCACGTCGCGCGGCAGCACGCCCACCGCAGCCATCAGGCCCATGGCGATGGGCAGGTCGTAATGGGCGCCTTCCTTGGGCCGGTCGGCAGGGGCCAGATTGACGATCAGCCGCTTGTGCGGCAGCGCCAGGCCGATGGCGGCGAAGGCGGCGCGGATGCGCTCCCGGCTCTCGGCCACCGCCTTGTCACCCAGGCCCACCACCGAGAAATTCGCCTGCCCGCCGGCAATCTGCACCTGCACATCCACAGGGCGGGCGACCGCACCTTCGAACGTTGCTGAATAGGTCTTGAAGCTCATTTTGCGCCTGCCTCCAGTCACCTGCCCAAGGGCAGATATCCACAGATCACCGCTCAAGAGGCGATCAAACCAGGAACATCAATGGAACAGAAGCGGCGCAGAGTCAACTATCAGGCGTAATATTCTTAACCATCATCTCGTGGCGCGATTTCCTGAGGGGCGGATTCAGACGGGACCGGCTCGCCGCGGGCGACGGCGTCGCACAGCTCGGCGCGCATTTCGCCGCGCGGGGGCAGGTCGGGCGCCTCGCCGCCCGTGCGCACCAGCACCACCACGCGCTCCACCCCGTTGACCAGCGACGCGTGCCGGGCGGCGCGCTCGCGTTCATCGGCGTCCCGGGCAAAGCCCAGGAGATAGACCACGCCCTGATGGGTCTCGATATTGAAGTTGACCGAGCGCACCGAGCGGTCGCCCACCAGCCGCGAGCGCACGAGCTGGGTGATCCAGACATCGCTTGTTCCGCGCCGCAAACCGCGCGCCTCGCCCACTTCGATATGATTGGCGACGCTGCGCACGGCTGGCGCGGACCAGGCCAGGCATTCGGCATAGGTCCGGTCCACATCGCGCGGCGCGGTTCCGCCCAGAAAGGCGATGCCTTCGGTCACTTCCACATCCACGCCGGACATATCAAAGCCTTCGGCGCGCAGCATGGCCGACTTGATGGCGATGGAGGCGTTGGTGTCATCCACCTGGCGCACGGCCGAGCGCTGATCCTGCATGGCGGCGCAGGCCGGCAGCGCGGCGAGGCAGGCGGTGAGGACAATGAGTTGTCGGAGCGTGATCATGATCAAACCTGTCTGGGCGCAAGGCGCACGTCCCCCGACATCCACCCTGCTGTGCGCTTCGCCAAAAACCCGTTAACGCCCTGTTGACCCTGCGCCCGCCTACAGCAAATTGCGCAGGCCGGGGGCATCGGCGTCGAACGCGCCCACGCGGCGCACCGGCCAGCGCCAGGGGGCGATGACGATGAGGTCATGACGCGGCTGTAGATGGGCGAGATCGGCGCGCCGTCCCTGCCAGAGCGACCCGGCGCGGATCAGGCGCGCGCGCTGGCGCGGGCCCACCGCTTCCAGCCCGGCGTCCAGGCTGGCGCGCTCTTTCACCTCGATGAAGGCCAGCACCTCCCCGCGCCGCGCCACCAGGTCCAGCTCGCCGGCGGCCGTGCGGGCGCGGCGGTCAAGAATGCGCCAGCCGAGAAGCTGCAGCCACAGCGCGGCCAGCGCCTCGGCCCGCCGGCCCCGGCGTTCGGCGGCGCGGCGGCGCGTGCGGCTCAAAACCGGTCCTCCACGGGCGCGAACGGTTGCCCCGCCCGCCCGTCGCGGCTAGCTTCGCGAGGCGAGGGGCGCGCCGTGAGGCGGGCGGACAGACGGGACGGAATGAGCATCATGACAGCGCCAGTTTCCATCAGAGCGCGCCTGCGGCCAAGTCTTGCCGGCGCGCTGGCCGTGATTGCGGCGCTTGCCCTGACTGCCTGCGGCGCGACCACGCCTGCCAATCAGGTCCCCACCGGCCCGTCACGCCCGGTGGTGGGCGACCCGCCCCAACCGGCCACAGCCGCGGCGGACATGAGCCAGCGCGCCTACACGCCCGCCCATCTGGCCGGCCGCGAGCGCGAGCTGGTGCGGGTCGGCCTGCTTCTGCCCTTCGGGGCCCGCAGCGCCGGCGCCCGCGCCGAGGCGTCCCAGCTCCTGCGCGCCGCCGAGCTGGCCCTGTTCGAACAGGGCGAGGCGACCATGCTGCTTCTGCCCAAGGATACCGGCGGCACTGCCGAAGGCGGACGCGAAGCGGCGGAATCGGCCATTGCCGACGGCGCCGACCTGATCATCGGACCCTTGTTCAGCGCCGCCGCCGACGCGGCGGGCGAAGTGGCCCGCGCCGCGCGCGTGCCTGTCATCGCGTTTTCCACCGACGCCAATGTGGCCGGGAACGGGCTCTATCTCTTGAGCTTCCCGCCCGAGGAAGAAGTGCGCCGGGTGACCGAGTTTGCGCTCGATCAGGGGGCCACGCGCTTTGCTGCGGTGGCGCCCGACAGCGCCTATGGCCGGCTGGCGCGCGATACCTATGCGGCGACCATCGGCGCGCGTCTGGGCTTTGACCCGCTGCCGGAAGTCTCGTCCGTCACGCTGCCCCTGCCCGATGATGCGCCCGAAGGCGCCACGCCACGCACGGTGGAGCGCAGCTTCCGCACCGGGCTGGTGGGCAGTGAAAGCTATAGCGGCAGTGTGGATTCCATGACCCAGGCCGCGCGCCGGCTCGCGCGCCTCGGTGTCGAAACCCTCGACCCGAGCCGCGCCGCGACCATGAGCGGCGCCGACTGGCGCCCTTCACCGGCCTCGCCCTTCCAGGTCGTGCTGCTGCCTGAAGGCGGCGACCGGTTGCGCATGCTGGCGCCGGTGCTGGTGTTCCAGGATATCGACCCGCTGCTGGTGAAATTCATCGGCACGGGCCTGTGGCGCGATTCCAGCCTGGTGCGCGAACCCGCGCTGGCCCATGGCTGGTTCGCCAGCGCCGAGCCAGAAGCGCGCGCGCGGTTCGAGCGGGCCTATGAGGCCGTCTACCGCGACTCGCCCTCTCGCCTGGCGGGCCTGGCCTATGACGCGGTGGCGCTGGCGGCGCTGATGGCGCGCGAGCCGGGGCGCGGCGATCCGCAAGGCTTCATCGAGCAGCCCGGCGGGTTCAGCGGCGTGGACGGCGTGTTCCGTTTCCGCCCCGACGGCACGATCGAGCGGGCGCTGGCGGTCTACACCATACAGGGCGGCCAGTTCCGGGTGATCTCACCCGCGCCGGGACAGTTTGACGATGCGCCCCCGCCCCGCCGCATGGACCGCACCGGCCCGAGCTGATTTAAGGCGCTCCGCCCAGCGCCCACTCCTCACGGACGTCCAGATCGGATTCTGACACCGAGCGCTTGGCGCGCTCAGCCCTGAACCGGGCCGGGTCCAGCTGTCCCAGCGCCCACACCGCCGCGCCGCGCACCAGCGCGCTGTCATCATCCAGGCGTGCGATGACGGCGCCCGCGAGTTCCGCAGCGCCTGAATTACCCAGCGCATAGAACACGTTGCGCACAAACCGGTCCCGCCCGATGCGTTTCACGGGCGAGGCTGTGAACAGGGCGCGAAAGCCCGCATCGTCCAGCGCGCTGAGCCCGGCCAAGGTCAAACCCGTCAGGCTCTCGCGCGGCTGGAAGGCGATCTCGGCGCTGGCGCGGGCGAACTTGTTCCACGGACACACCGCCAGACAGTCATCACAGCCATAGATGCGATTGCCCATCAGGGGCCGCAGATCGCGCGCCACCGGCCCCTTGTGCTCGATGGTGAGGTAGGAGATGCACAGCCGCGCATCGAGCTGATAGGGCGCGGGAAACGCGTTGGTGGGGCAGATATCCAGGCAGGCCCGGCACGAGCCGCAATGATCGGTTTCGGGCGCATCGGGCGCCAGATCAGCCTCGGTCAGCATCACCCCCAGAAACAGCCAGGAGCCGAATTCGCGGCTGACCAGATTGGTATGCTTGCCCTGCCAGCCCAGGCCGGACCGATGCGCCAGCGGCTTTTCCATCAGCGGGGCGGTGTCGACAAACACCTTCACGCCCGCGCCGGTCTCGGCATGGAAGGCGCGCGCCAGCGCCTTGAGGCGCTTTTTCATCACGTCGTGATAATCGCGGTTCTGCGCATAGACCGAAATCACCGGCTCGCGCGTGTGCTTCAGGGCCTCCAGCGGATCATGATCGGGCCCGTAATCCAGCCCCACCACGACGGCTGATTTCGCCTCGGCCCACATGGCGGTGGGATGGACGCGCCGCTCCAGCGTCTCCTCCATCCACCCCATGGCGCCATGACGGCCCGCGGCGACGAAGTCGCGTAAATGCGCGCCAGCGTCCCAGGGTGCGTCGGCGCGGGCGATGCGCGCGGTGGAGAACCCGGCCTCCAGGGCGAGGGTACGGACGCGGGTGGATAGGGATGGAGAGTTAGTCGTCATGGGGTGCCGCCGGAATCAACCCACACTGCTTTCCCGGCCGACCGGAGGGAGAGCCGGGACCCATCCACCAACCCTGTCCGCCGCCGGAGCTGTGGAGACGCGCCGGGATGGGTCCCGGATATCCGCTGCGCGGATTCCGGGAAAACAAGTGGAGACTCAAAAATCCAGGTCCTGATAGCCCCCCACGGGCGGCAGGCCGGGCAGGCGGTCGGCCAGGATGGCGCGGAAGGACGGGCGGCATTTGATGCGTTGATACCACGCCTTGGCCGCCGGGTGCGACTCCCAGGACGCCTCGCCGATATAGTCTACGCACGACAGATGCGCGGCGGCTGCGATGTCGGCCAGCGAAAAGCGCGGCCCCGCCAGCCCCTCGCGGGCGTCCAGCAAGGCGTCGATATGGGCCAGATGCCAGCGCAGCGCCTCGCGCCCGGCGCGGATATTGGCCGGTTCGGGCGACCCCATGCCCTGCAGGCGCTTTTCGATCTTCTCGTGCAGCAGGAAAGCGTTCACCTCGGCGTCGAAAATCGTGTCGAACCAGTCCATCAGCCGGCGCGTCTCGGCCCGCTCGATGGCGCTGCCGGGCAGGAGGGACGGGTCGGGGCTGACCTCTTCAAGATATTCCACTATGGGGCGCGCGCCGCAGGCGGCCACGCGCTCGCCGGTGTCGTCGGCGATCTCCAGCACCGGCGGCAGGCCGGAGGGGTTGCGCGAAGCCAGCGGCCCGTCCGGGTCCCAGGGCGAGCCGTCGATGAGATCAAAGGCCAGCCCTTTTTCCGCCAGCGCCAGGCGCACCTGGCGCGAGGCGGGATCGAGGGCGAAATGATAGAGGCGCAAACGGGCGGTCACGGCGTCCCCAGCACATCCTGCATGGAATACAGCCCGGCGGGACGATCCTTCAGCCACAGCGCAGCCGCCACGGCGCCGCGCGCGAAGATGAACCGGTCAAACGCCCGGTGGGTCACGCTGATCTCCTCAAACGCGGCCAGAAAGCGCGCCTCGTGCTCGCCCACCACGCCGCCGCCGCGTATCGCGGCAAACCCGATCTCGCCCGCAGGACGCGCGCCGCCGGTGCGGGGCCGGCTGAAGGCTGCCGCCGTATCGAAATCCACGCCCCGCGCGCGCGCCGCCGCCCGGCCCAGCGACAGGGCGGTGCCCGACGGCGCGTCGGGCTTGGCGCGGTGATGGGTCTCAACGATCTCCAGATCAAACTCGCCTTCGGGCAGCAGCCGCGCGGCCTCGGCCGCCAGCCGCTCCAGCACCGCCACGCCCAGAGAAAAATTGCTCGCCTGCAGCACCGGGATCGTGCGGGCGGCGGCCTCGACGCCCTGTTGCTGCTGCGCCGTCAGCCCGGTGACGCCTGTGACCAGGCCCGGCCCGCCCGCGGCAGCGAGGCGTTCCACCATGGCGGCGGTGAAGGCGGGCTGGCTGGCGTCGATCACCATGTCCGCGCCCGCACAGCAGTCTTCCAGCGACACCCCGGCTTCCAGCCCGATATAGCCGCGCCCGGCGATCTCGCCGGCGTCCGCCCCGCGATGCACCGAACCAGCGCTGACCAGCGCGCCGGATAGCGTGGTGTCCAGGCGGCGGATTACTTCATGGGCGATGGAGCGGCCCAGCCGGCCGGACACCCCGGCGATGCAGATTTTCAGTGGTGTGTCAGACATGCCGGCCCTCAGCAGAACAGAGGGTCCTTGATGCGCCGATACGGTGAAGAAACCGTATCGAAGGAGTAATCACGCCCCCGGTCTTGGCCCGTCGGGGTGGTCGTCGCCGCGGACCTCGTCCCAGAAGCGGCGCACCTTGCGGAAGAAGCCGTCGCTTTCGGGATTGCAGCCTTCTCCGGAGATGTCGCAGAACTCGCGCAGGATTTCCTTCTGGCGCTCGGTGAGCTTGCGGGGGGTCTCCACGAACACCTCCACATACATGTCGCCGCGCGCGCCGCCGCCATTGAGGCGGACCATGCCCTTCTGCTTCAGGCGCATGCGTTCGCCGGTCTGGGCGCCGTCGGGGATTTTGATCTGCACCTTGCCGCCGTCGATGGTGGGCGCGTCGATCGTGCCGCCCAGCGCTGCGGTGACCATGGGCACAGCCGCGCGGCAATAGAGATTGGGTCCGTCGCGCTCGAAAATATCGTGGGGGCGCACCGAGACGAAAATGTAGAGATCGCCGCGCGGCCCGCCCTGGGAGCCCGCCTCGCCCTCGCCGGACAGGCGGATGCGCATGCCGTCCTCCACGCCCGCCGGTATCTGCACGCGCAGATCGCGCATCTGGCGCACCCGGCCCGCGCCGTCGCATGCCTTGCACGGCGATTCCACGTATGAGCCGCGCCCGCCGCAGGTGGGACAGGTCTGCTCCATGGTGAAGAAGCCCTGGGTGCGCCTTATGCGGCCCGTGCCCGAACAGGTCTCGCAGGTGGTCACCCCGGTGCCGGGTTCGGCGCCCGAGCCGTCGCAGCGCTCGCAAGTCACCGTGGTGGGCACGCGGATGGTGGCGTCCTTGCCGTGGAAGGATTCTTCCAGCGTGATTTCCATGTCATAGCGCAGGTCCGAGCCGCGCGCCGGCCCGCCGCGCCGCTGCCCGCCACCGCGACGGCCCATGCCGAAGGCGTCGCCGAACACCTGCTCGAAAATGTCGGCGAAGTCCGCCGCCGATCCGGCGCCGCCGCCAAACGGCCCGCGCCCGCCGCCGCCATTCTGGAAGGCGGCATGGCCCATACGGTCATAAGCGGCGCGCTTGTCGGCGTCGGACAAGACGGCATAGGCCTCGCCCACTTCCTTGAACCTGGCCTCGGCCTCGGGATTGTCCGGGTTCTGGTCGGGGTGGTGCTGCATGGCCAGCTTGCGATAGGCGCTCTTGATCGCCTTCGCGTCGGCGTCACGGGCGACGCCCAGAACCTCGTAATAATCACGCTTGCTCATGAATCCGTCCGCTCAGATCGGCGCCTTCAAAGGGTGCGGCCCCGCCCGTAAAGGGACGGGGCCGCGCTCCTCGTCTGTGATACAGCGCCCTTAAGCGCTCTTCTTCTCGTCGTCGTCCTTGACCTCGGTGAATTCGGCGTCGACCACGCCGTCTTCCGCCGGGGCCTCGTCGGACGCGCCCGCATCATCGCCGGCGCCCGGCTGCTGGGCGGCGTACATGGCCTCGCCCAGCTTCATGGCGGCCTGCATCAGGGCCTGGGTCTTCTGCTGGATGGCTTCCACGTCCTCGCCATCCTTGACGCTGTCCAGATCGGTGAGCGCCGTCTCGATGGCGTTCTTGTCCTCGGCGGAAACCTTGTCGCCGAACTCCTCGACCTGCTTGCGGGTCTGGTGGGCGAGGGCCTCGGCGTTGTTGCGCGCATCGACCAGCGCGCGGCGCTTCTTGTCGGCGTCGGCATTGGCCTCGGCGTCCTTGACCATTTTCTCGATATCGGCGTCCGACAGACCGCCCGAGGCCTGGATGCGGATGGCGTGCTCCTTGCCGGTGGCCTGGTCGCGCGCCGACACGTTCACGATGCCGTTGGCGTCGATGTCGAACGTCACCTCGATCTGCGGCATGCCGCGCGGGGCGGGCGGAATGCCCACCAGATCGAACTGGCCCAAGAGCTTGTTGTCCGCCGCCATTTCCCGCTCGCCCTGGAACACGCGGATGGTCACCGCGGTCTGGTTATCGTCGGCGGTGGAGAAGGTCTGGGACTTCTTGGTGGGGATGGTGGTGTTGCGGTCGATCAGGCGGGTGAACACGCCGCCCAGCGTCTCGATGCCCAGCGACAGCGGGGTCACGTCGAGCAGCAGCACGTCCTTCACATCGCCCTGCAGCACACCGGCCTGGATGGCCGCGCCCATGGCGACCACCTCGTCCGGGTTCACGCCCTTGTGCGGCTCCTTGCCGAAGAAGGCTTTCACCGCCTCCTGCACCTTGGGCATGCGGGTCATGCCGCCGACCAGCACCACTTCGTCGATCTGGCTGGCCGAAAGGCCGGCGTCTTTCAGCGCGGCCTTGCACGGGTCGATGGTGCGCTTGATCAGGTCTTCCACCAGGCTTTCCAGCTTGGCGCGCGACAGCTTCATGGTCAGGTGTTTGGGACCTGACGCGTCCGCGGTGATGAAGGGCAGGTTGACCTCGTAGGCGGTGGCGCTGGACAGCTCCTTCTTGGCCTTTTCAGCCTCTTCCTTCAGGCGCTGCAGGGCCAGCTTGTCCTTGCGCAGATCAATGCCGTTGTCCTTTTTGAACTCGTCGGCGAGATAATCCACGATGCGCAGGTCAAAGTCCTCGCCGCCCAGGAAGGTGTCGCCATTGGTGGCCTTCACCTCGAACACGCCATCGCCGATCTCCAGGATCGACACGTCGAACGTGCCGCCGCCCAGGTCATAGACCGCGATGGTCTTGTTCACGTCCTTGTCCAGGCCATAGGCCAGCGCGGCCGCCGTCGGCTCGTTGATGATGCGCAGCACGTCCAGGCCGGCGATCTTGCCGGCATCCTTGGTGGCCTGGCGCTGGGCGTCGTTGAAATAGGCGGGCACCGTGATGACGGCTTTTTCCACCTTCTCGCCCAGATAGCTCTCGGCGGTCTCTTTCATCTTCTGCAGGATGAAGGCGGAGATTTCCGACGGCGCGTAATTCTTGTCGCGGCCCTTCACCCAGGCGTCGCCATTGGCGCCTTCCACGATGGCGTAGGGGACCATGTCCTTGTCCTTCTTGACCATCGGGTCGGCCATATTGCGCCCGATCAGGCGCTTGATGGCGAAGAAGGTGTGGTCGGGGTTGGTCACCGCCTGGCGCTTGGCCGGCTGGCCGATCAGGCGCTCGCCATCCTCGCTGAACGCCACCACGGACGGGGTGGTGCGCATGCCCTCGGCGTTCTCGATCACCTTGGCCTGTCCGCCCTCCATGACCGCCACACAGGAATTGGTGGTGCCGAGGTCGATGCCGATTACCTTGCTCATCGCGTGCATGTCTCCTGAATTGTTGCAGCGGGGCGGCACCAGTAACGGGGACCCGAAGCGTCCCCGGCCGGCCGGGAGCCACCCCCCGGTATAGGCTCGCGTTTGTTGTTCCGGCGCACAGGCTCACGTGACCGTGATACCCATGCGCGTCATGCGGCGATTTAGGGAGGCGCTGCGCCGCGCGCAAGGGCGCAGGCGTGAATTGACCGGCGCCGGAACAGCCCGGCATGCGGGCTTTTGCGGCGGTTGACACTCGGACGCCGCGCCACAAGGCTGGTCATGGGCAATCGCGGGAGCGCTGCAATGACGACGACACGATCAGGACTGGCTTTGCTGCTGGCCGCGCCGCTGCTGACCGGCTGCCTCAGCCAGCATGAATACGCCCTGGCGCCCAATAGCGCCGGTCTCGTCATCGATATTGACGGCGCGCCGGTTGCCGGGGCGCAGGTGCGCTATGACGCTCTGGAGGATGCGCCATCGGTCCGGACCGGCCCGGACGGCGCCTTTGCGCTGGACGCGCGCATGGGCGAGCGGCGGCGCATATTTGGCGTCGGCGGGGTGTTTGCGGATTCGGCGCTGGTGCGGGTCGGCGCGCCGGGCATGCCGGACGGATGGGGCCACGCCTTCTTCATCAACGGGCTGGGCGAGCCGGACGCGAACACAGATGTGCTGGTCGTCGTGATGGGCGAGGACGAGCTGGCGCCCGAGATCGCCGCTGTGACCGCCGACTGCCTGGAGCGGCACGTCCAGCGCCATGCGCTGGCCCTGACCGTATGGGCGGGCGGGCTGGATCCGGACGCGCCGCCCGCCTGGCTGACGCCGGCCCGCGCGCGCTATCTTTATGAACATCTGGGCGCCGCCCTGACGTCGGGCGCGGTGCTGCAATGCGCGGATTCCTACGCCGTGCACGACACGCTCTATCCGCGCCGGCGCGTGCTGTTCGATATCGGCCATGGCCGCTGAGGCCGCGGCGGACACGGCGAAGCCGCGCTTCAAGACGCCCGACGGATTTCGCCTGCTGCCGGGCTGGTTCAGCCCTGATGAGCAGCGCGCGCTGGCTGAGACAGTCATCGCCGCCATCGCGCACGCGCCGCTCTACCGCCCGTCCATGCCGCGCACAGGCGCGCCTTTGAGCGTCGAGATGACCAATCTCGGCCCGCTGGGCTGGATCAGTGACCGGAACGGCTATCGCTATGAACCGGTCCATCCGGTGACCGGCCGGCCCTGGCCGCCGCTGCCTGAAGGCTTGATGGCGTTATGGCGGGCCGTATCGGACTGGCCGCAACCGCCGCAGGCCTGCCTGGTCAATGTCTATGGCGCCAGCAGCCGGCTGGGCCTGCATGTGGACGATGATGAGGATGCGCGCGAGGCGCCGGTGGTGTCGGTGAGCCTGGGTGATCCGGCCCGCTTCCGCATCGGCGGGCCGCAGCGCGGCGACCCTACGCGATCGCTGAAGCTGAGCTCGGGCGATGTGGTCGTGCTGGGCGGAGCGGCCCGGCGCTGCTTTCACGGCGTGGACCGGATCTACCCCGGCGGCTCGCGTCTCCTGCCCGAAGGCTGGCGGCCCGGGCGCATCAATCTCACCCTGCGCCGGGTGAACGGACGCGCCGGGAACCAGTGATCTGTGGAAACGTTGAATCGACAGGTTTCGTTCAGCCTCAATTCAGCCATTAGCGTGCTAGAGTGTGAGGCACAGGTCGGGCGCTTCCGGCCAGCCAGATAACCCATCAACGGAAAAAAGGGTCCGTGTCATGATCCGCACTTTTGCTCTCGCCGCCATCGCTCCCTTCGCTCTGGCCGCCTGCGCTACCACCTCGCCGGGCGTCAGCGGCGCAGCCACCGGCGCAGCCGTCGGCGCGTTGGGCGGCGCCATCATCGGCAATAACACTGGCAGCGGCGATGCACGCACCGGCGCTATCATCGGCGCTGTGGGCGGCGCGGTCGCCGGCGCGGCCATCGCCTGCAACCGGGCCGGCGGCTGCCAGCACAATCCCCGCAACCCGCGCCATTCCGAGCTGTATTACGACCAGTATTCGGGCCGCTACTGGTACGAGGATTACGATACCGGCGCCACCTTCTGGCAGAACGGCGAACCGCGCACCGCGCGCCGCCGCTAGGGTCTGACACCGGGCCATATTGGCCAGCGCAGACAGGGCCGCCCCATGGGGCGGCCCTGTTTTTGTTTGTTCTGAAGATGTCAGGCGTTCGCCGCTCAGGCGCTCACATCCACGCCGCCATCGGGGCGCTCGGGCCGGGCGGCGCCGGTTGTGTCAGACGTTGGTGATCCGGCATCCGTCGCGCCCTGTGCAGGCCCCGCACTCACCACCACCATGGCGGCGCGCAGGGTGCGCTCGCCGATCACATAGCCTGGCTGCATGACATGGGCGATGGAGCCCTTGGGCTGGGGCGCGGGGACTTGCGCGGCCGCCTGATGGCGGTTGGGATCCAAGGGATCGCCCGGCTCCGGCGTCAGCTTCTTCACCCCGTGACGCTCCAGCGTGGCGGCCAGGCGCCGCTCGGTCAGCTCCACACCCTCCAGCAAATTCGCCAATGCCGGTCCGGCTGACGCGCGGGCCTCCTCGCTCACCGCGGCCAGGGCGCGGGCCAGATTGTCGGCCACATCCAGCATGTCGCGGGCAAAGCCGGTGACGGCGTAATCGCGCGCATCCTTCACATCACGCTGGGCGCGCTTGCGGGTGTTTTCCTGCTCGGCCAGCGCGCGCAGCAGCTGATCGCGCAGGCCCTCGATCACCGCTTCGGGCGCAATCTGCGCCTCGGCCTCTTCAGCCGCAGCCTCGGCGGCGGCGGCGTCATCGGGCCAGCCTTCCGCGTTCAGGGGGGCATCGTCTTCCTGATGGGCGTCGTCTGAGTGGGGGGTGTCTTTATCGGTCATGGGATGAGGTCTTCACGCCAGGTTGGAACAAGGTCAAGGTTTCGCCTCAGCGCGCGCCAAGGAGACGGCCGACCACCTGGGCGGTGTAGTCGACCAGCGGGATGACCCGGGCGTAATTGAGCCGGGTCGGGCCGATGACGCCGATGGCGCCAATGATGCGGTTTTCGCTATTGCGGTAAGGCGAGACGATCACGCTGGAGCCCGACAGGGAAAACAACGGGTTCTCCGAACCGATGAACAGGCGCACGCCCTGGCCGGCGCGGGCCTCGTCCAGCAGGGCCAGCAGGCCCTCCTTGCGCTCGATATCGTCAAACAGCATGCGGATGCGTTCGATATCCTCCACTGCCTGGACCGATTCCAGCAATCTGGCCTGACCACGCACGATCAGCTGGCGGGTCTCCGGCCCGGTCCAGTCGGCGACGCCCTGACGCACCAGTTCGGACGCGGCCTCGTCCAGCTGGGCGCGGCGTTCGGCGATCTCGGTCTGTATCTCGCTCAGGGCCTGGGCCAGCGTGCGTCCGCGCAGGCGCGCCGACAGGAAATTGCCCGCCTCGATCAGCGCGGCGGGCGGCATGCCTGCGGGCGCGCGCATCAGCCGGTTCTCCACCGAGCCATTCTCGCTCACCAGCACGGCCAGCACCTCACCCGGGGCCAGGCCGACAAACTCCACATGGCGCAAGGGCGCCTCGCTGGCGGCGGCGGCCACCAGCCCGGCGCCGCCGGCCAGACCCGACAACAGGGTGGATGCCTCGCTGAGCACGTCCTCGGTGCGCCGGCCCACCGCCGCGACGCGGTCATCAATCTCCTTGCGGTCGCCCGAATCCAGATCGCCAATCTGCAGCAACCCGTCCACGAACAGGCGCAGGCCCGCATGGGTGGGCATGCGCCCGGCGGAGGTGTGGGGCGCTGACAGCAATCCTGCGCTGGCCAGATCGGCCAGCGTGTTGCGGATCGACGCCGGTGAAAGGTTCAACGCCGAGCGCTTGGACAATGTGCGCGAACCCACCGGCTCGCCAGTGTCCAGATACGCTTCCACCAGCTCGCGGAAAATGTCGCGCGAGCGCGCGTCCAGCTCGGCCAGAGACGTGGTGTTGGTCGCAGGAAACCCGGTCATGGCTCTCAATTAGGCATGATGGCGTCGGCGCGCAATCGGGCAGGCGGTCAGTGGGCCTGCAGGTCAGTCGTATTTGGACCGGTGTTGTCGCATTGGGTGACTCCGGCCAGTCTCTTCTCCCTCCCCCTCGGGGGAGGGTCGGGGTGGGGGGGATGCCGGTTCAGCGATCATCACGCTATCCCTCTCCGCCTCACACCCCACCCCCGTCAAACGCCTTCGGCGTCCGACCCCCTCAAGGGGAGGGAGTTACGGCTCAAGCTCAGATGCAATAGCCCTGTTAGCTCGGGGCCGAACGTGCAGCAGGTCCTTAGTGCGCCTGCCCCCAAGTGGCGCCGGCGCGCGCCTCCACGTCCAGCGGCACGGACAGGGCGACGGCCGGCGCCGCGGCCTGGCTCATCACCTCCTGGGCCAGCGCGATCAGCCTGTCCGCCTCGGCTTCGGCCACTTCGAACACCAGCTCGTCATGGACCTGAAGCAGCATGCGGGCGCTCAGGCCGGCCTTCGCCATGGCGGCGTCCATGCGCGCCATGGCCCGGCGGATGATGTCAGCCGCCGCGCCCTGTATGGGCGCGTTGATGGCCTGGCGCTCGGCGAACTGGCGCATGGCCGGGTTCTTGTCGCGGATTCCGGGCAGATGGATGCGCCGGCCGAACAGGGTTTCCACATAGCCGCGCTCGCGGGCCTCGGCGCGCATCGCCTCCATATAGTCGGCGATGCCGGGGAATTTCTTGAAATAACTCTCGATATAGGTTTTCGCCTCGTCGCGCGAAATGCCCAGATTATTGGCCAGGCCAAAGGCGGAAATGCCATAGATGATGCCGAAATTGATGGTCTTGGCGTTGCGCCGCACCATCGGGTCCATGCCCTCGACGGGCACGCCGAACATTTCCGACGCCGTCATGGCGTGGATGTCCTGCCCGGCGCGGAAGGCGTCTTTCAGTGCATCCACCCCGGCGATATGGGCAAGCAGCCTCAGCTCGATCTGGGAATAGTCCGCCGCCACGATCACATGACCGGGCTCGGCCACGAAAGCCTCGCGGATTTTGCGCCCCTCCTCGGTGCGGATGGGGATGTTCTGCAGATTGGGCTCCGAGCTCGACAAGCGCCCGGTGGAGGTGGCCGCCAGCGAAAAACTGGTGTGCACCCGGCCAGTATCGGGATTGATCGCCTCTTTCAGGGCGTCCGAATAGGTGGATTTGAGCTTGGCGAACTGGCGCCAGGTCAGCAGGGCGCGCGGCAGGGCGTGACCCGCAGCGGCCAGCTCTTCGAGCACGGCGGCGTCCGTGGACCAGGCGCCCGACTTGGTCTTCTTGCCGCCCGGCAGGCCCATATCCCCGAACAGGATATCACCGATCTGCTTGGGGCTGCCGGGATTGAAGCGCGTGCCCGCCGCCTCGAAGGCGGCGTCCTCGGCCTCGGCCATTTTCTGGGCGAATACAGACGACAGGCGAGACAGCTGCGCCACATCCACCTTGACGCCGTTGAGCTCCATGCGCGCCAGCACTGCCGGCAATGGCCGTTCGAGGGTTTCATACACGGTGGAGAGGCCGCCGGCGGCCAGCGAGGGCTTGAGAATCTCCCACAGGCGCAATGTGACGTCCGCGTCCTCGGCGGCGTATTCGGTAGCCGTTTTCAGGTCGATATCGGCAAAGGATTTCTGCGCCTTGCCCGACCCGCACACCTCCTTGAAGCTCATCGGCTTGTGGCCAAGATGCAGTTCGGACAATTCATCCATGCCATGACCGTGCAGGCCGCTGTGCTGCACATAGGACAACAGCATCGTGTCGTCATAGGGCGCCGGGTGCAGGCCATAGCGCGCGAACACCGCCAGATCATATTTGAAATTCTGGCCGACTTTCAGGATGGCCGGGTCTTCCAGAAGCGGTTTGAGCCGCCCGAGCGCGTCGGCCTCTGAAACCTGTTTCGGCCGGCCGCCGCCATCGGCCAGATCGCCGCCCAGATGACCCAGCGGGATGTAGCAGGCCTCGCCCGGGCGCACGGCCAGGGACACGCCCACCAGCCGCGCCGCGCTGGCGGACAGCGCATCGGTCTCCACGTCAACGGCGATCACCCGGCTGGCCCGGGCCTTCTCGATCCAGGCATCCAGCTCTTCAATCGTCTGGACCGTCTTGTAGGCGGAGCGGTCGATGGGCGCGGTGGCGTCGCCGGTCTCGTCGACCGGTCCGGCGCCCAGCGCTTCCTCGATCCGGCGCGTCAGCGTGCGGAACTCCATGGTGCGCAGGAAGCTCAGCAAGCGTTCGCCATCAGGCTCGGCCGCGCCAAAGCTGTCGAGCGCCGCCTCCACCTCCACATCGGTTTTAAGCGTCACCAGCTCGCGCGACAGCCGGGCATTGTCAGCGTGCTCGATCAGGGATTCGCGGCGCTTGGGCTGTTTGATCTCTTCGGCGCGCGCCAGCAGCGTGTCGAGATCGCCATATTCGGTAATCAGCTGGGCGGCGGTCTTGACGCCGATCCCCGGCACGCCGGGCACATTGTCCACGCTGTCGCCGGCCAGCGACTGGACATCGATGACCTTCTCCGGCGGCACGCCGAATTTCTCGATCACTTCCTCGCGGCCGATGCGGCGCACCTTCATGGGATCGAGCAAGGTCACCTGGTCATTGACCAGCTGCATCAGATCCTTGTCCGACGAGGCGACAGTGACGCGCGCCCCGGCCTCGGCAGCCAGCCTGGCATAGGTGGCGATCAGATCGTCGGCCTCGAACCCGTCCATCTCGATGGAGGGCAGGCTGAACGCCTCGGTGGCCTCGCGGATCAGCGCAAATTGCGGGACCAGATCCTCGGGCGGCTCGGGCCGGTGGGCCTTGTAGCCGTCATAGAGCGCGTTGCGGAAGGTGACGGCGGAATGGTCGAAGATCACAGCCAGATGGGTGGGCGCATCCTCTCCGCGCAGATCATTGAGCAGCTTCCACACCATGGCGCAAAAGCCCTGCACCGCACCGACGGGGAGGCCGTCGGTCCGGGTCAGGGCGGGCAGGGCGTGATAGGCGCGGAAGATGAAGCCCGACCCGTCCACCAGATAGACATGGGACTGGGCGTCAACGGGGCGGGTCACGGCCATGGTCAGGCTCCGGCTGGCTCTTGTCTGATGAGCCGCCAAGCTAGGCCCGGCTGCAGGCGGGGGCAATGCGTCAGGGGCGCCCCGTGTGCGCTGGCGCAGGCCCGCGCGCCCGGTCAGGCATGGGCGAACAGATCGCCCTGCGGCGCCGCGGAGACCGGAGCGCGCGGCGTGCGCGTCAGGGTGCGCGCCGGCGGCGGCGCGACAACGGCGTCTGCACTGGACAGGGTCAGGCCCAGCTCGGCGGCCTTGGCGCGAACGGCGCTGTCCGGGCGGCCCAGGCGCAGGCTGATCAGCCGCACGGGCGCGCCGTCGCGCGCCAGCGTGCGCAACCGGGCCAGATCCTCACCGCGCCAGCGCGTGCCGGCATTGCGGGAATATCCATGGGTATTGGGGGCATAGCGCATGGTTCTGCTCCTTCTTAAAGCAGAACATAGGCGGAACGCGCCCGATTGTCAAGGATGTTCCTTTAATGTTCCGTTTTGCGCCCGGGCTTCCTACCAGGCGCCGGAATTCTCCATGCTTGCCCAGGGCTCGGCTATCGGCAGGGCCTCGCCGCGCTGCAACAGCTCGATGGAGATGGCGTCAGGGCTGCGCACGAAGGCCATGCGCCCGTCGCGCGGCGGACGGTTGATGACATAGCCCATGGCCTGCAGCCGGGCGCACAGGGCGTAGATATCGGCGACCCGAAAGGCGAGATGGCCGAAATTGCGCCCGCCCTCATATTCTTCGGCGTCCCAGTTATGGGTCAGCTCGATCATCGGCAGGCCTGACAGCAGCGGGCCTTCGGTCAGGTCCAGGGGCCCGGCCCGGGCGATATCATCGGCGGCGGCCAGGAAAATCAGCGTGAAACGGCCCGCCTCGCTTTGCTTGCGGCGCACTTCTTTCAGGCCCAGCCCGTCGCAATAGAAGCGCAAGGACGCATCCACATCACGAATGCGCACCATGGCGTGCAGATATTCCATAGACGTCTCCTTACCGGGCTGCGCCCGGGTCAGCTTCAGGGCCGGCGCCGCTGTCCGGACCGCCGCCTTCATCGCCGCCGGGCCGCACACGCCGCGCCCATTTGGGCCGGCGCCGCCAGCTGGTCTCTTCCGGGATGGGTTCGCCGCGCGCCCGCGCCAGCGCATGGGTCCAGGGTTCGGGCGCCCGGCGCCAATAGGCGCGCGCCACCGCCCCGGCGATCACCGCCAGAATGGCGATGGCGCCGAAGAACAGCGAGAACTGATAGACATAGCCGATGGGCCCGCCCCATTCGGGCGCCCCGACCGCCTGCCAGATCAGCTCATAGGCCGAGCCCGCAATGGTCAGCGCCACCGGCGTCACCACCAGGGCGGCGCCCGCCGCAATGGACGCATAGAGCGCCCAGCGTGGCTGGAAGCTGCGCACATAGAGCGATGTGAACTCACTTTCGCTCACACCCGCCACACTGCCCGGCTTGTCGCGCAGGCGCTCGGCGTATTCCGCCCGAGCGTCGGCGCCCAGCGCGCGCACGGCCAACCCCCAGCGCACAAGGCAGATCAGGACAAAGACCGCAATCGCGGCGGCGATGATGAGAAGGCCGATATTGATCATAAGGCCCTATTTAGCGCCTTGCGGCCTCATAGGCGAGCATGGCGCGCTTGCGCTCCAGCCCCCAGTGATAGCCGGTCAGCCGCCCGTCGCCCGCCAGAACCCGGTGACACGGGATCAGCCAGCTGACCGGGTTGGCCCCCACGGCGGCGCCCACGGCCCGGCTGGCGCTGGGCGTGCAAACCTCGCGCGCGATATCGCCATAGCTCACCGTGCAGCCCGGCGGGATGCGCAGCAGGGCGCGCCAGACCTGGCGGCGCCAGGGCGTGCCATAGAGCGCCAGCGGCAGGGCCGCCTCCCCGGCGCGCGCATCGAAAATCCGCCCCGCCCAGTCGCTTGCCAGACCATCATCGCGCTCGAACCGCGCGCCGGGATAGCGCGCCGCCAGATCGGCGAACGCCTCACCGGTGCTGTCCGGCGCCGCGAAGGCCAGCGCGGACAGGCCGCGCGGCGCAATCAGAAACACGCCTGTCCCG
>JBHYFR010000003.1:0-26504 GCA_051859425.1 Oceanicaulis sp.
TGGGCGTGGGCCTGCCGTTTGACATGATCACCATCCGTCCCGACGCCCTCAAGGGTGCGCAGCGGCGGATCGAGACCGATGATCCCTATTTCCGCGAGCTGGGCGTGCAATGGTCCGAGGCCATCGCCAAAGCCCACCGCGCCATGCCGGACCCGCCCTGGCAAGACGCCTGAGGGCCCAGGCGGCGTGAGTGCTCCGCTCTCACTCTGGCGGCGGACCGCGCCAGACGGTGCGAAAGCCCAGATGTTCGGTGGAAAATGTCTCGTCACCCGGTTGGCGCGCCGCCGGCCGGTAGCGATGGCAATATGTGTCCGAGCACAGAAATGACCCGCCCTTGATCACGCGAAAGCCCTCACTCTCCCAGGCGGTGCGGGTCCATTCCCAGACATTGCCCGCCATGTCGTAAAGGCCAAAATCATTGGGCGGGTAGCAGCCCACGGGGGCGAGGCCGGCAAACCCGTCCGCCCCGCTGTCTTCAAACGGAAAGGCGCCCTGCCAGTGATTGGCGCGCCAGGCGCCATCGGGGCGCGCTTCATCGCCCCAGACATAGACCGCCCCCTCCAGGCCGCCGCGCGCGGCGCGCTCCCATTCAGCTTCGTCTGGCAGATCGTGGCCGCGCCAGCGGGCATAAGCCAGCGCGTCTGCATAGGCGATCTGCACCACGGGCGATGCACCGTGCCCGTCTATCGTGCTGCCTGCCCCGCGTGGCCGGCGCCAGTTCGCCTGGGGGTCATAACGCCACCAGGCGCGGATATCGGACCAGTCGCGCACATGCACGCCCGGTCCGAACACAGCGCCGCCACCCGTATCGCGACCGATGCGCTCGGCCAGCGTGACATAACCCGTGGCCTCCACAAACGCCGCGAACTCGGCGTTTGTGACGGCGTGGGCGGCGATCCAGAAGCCGTCGACCGCTACCGTGCGGACCGGGCGCTCTTCGCGGTAGAAGTCCTGTGATCCCAGCCTCACCTCGCCCGGGGCGATCCAGACCATGCCGGCCTGCGGTGCGCCGGGGCGGGGCGGGCTGATGTCAAGGCAGGCATCGGGTGTGTCAGCCTGTGGCGCACTGCAGGCGGCCAGCGCGATCAGGACACCTGCCAGACACGCCCCTAGGGCCAGGCTTGAAGATGTCCGGACCGCCACCGCCATCATGCCCCCCGGACGGCGCCGCAGGCGGCCTGAAGGTCGCGCTCCACCGCCCACAGCCGGTCCTGGCCCCAATGAGCGGGACGGTCGTCCACCTGGAAGGCGGGAACACCCCAGATGCCCAGCCCCAGCATGGCGTCACGATTGGCTTCGGCGTGCCCGCGCCAGCTGTCGTCATCCAGTCCGGCGCGCACCTCAGCGCGCGCCAATCCGGCCTGGGCGCCCAGATAGTCGAGGCCGCGCGCCGTTCCGGCATCAATGCCGTCAGCAAACACGCCCTTGAGGAAGGCGCGCGCAAAATCCGGCCCGCGCCCCAGTGTCATGGCGTGAAACAGCACCGCCAGTCCGCGCTCGGCGGGCCGCCCGACCGGATCGGCGATCCGCCCGAAGGGCAGGCCCAGCCGCTCGGCCTCGCGCTTCGTGTCACGTACGATATACAGGCTCTTGGCGCGCGGCACGGGCAGGCCGCGCATCACCATGGGCAGGACCGGACGCAGGCGCAGATCGGCGTTGTAAGTTTCAGCCAGCGCAATCAGCCGGTCCATGGCGATCCAGGTATAGGGGCTTCGCAGGGAAATATAGGCGTCCAGGCGCGGGCGCGGGCTGGCGGCGGCGGGGATGCTGCCGGGCGAAGGCGCGGCGCTCACCTCGAGGCGGGCCGCGAAAGGCGCGGCGTCGCGCCTGGTGATCGCCGCCAGGCGGGCTTCCAGATAACCCAGCCGGTCGAGCCCCCAATACCACTCGCCTTCGAAATGGAATGTTGCGCCGAGATAATGGCCGAGGCGTGCGCGCTCCGCTGCACCGTGGGTCAGCGCCGCCTGCGCATCGCCCGACGGGCCGGGCATCGCGGCGCCTGTGCGCCAGGCCGCCTCAATGCCTGCTGATATGGCGGCGAAATCATGGGGATCATGAATTCCGGCCAGCGCGGCTTCAGCCGCCCGAACCGCGTCTTCACAGGGCGCCTGGGCGGGCGGGGGTGTGAGGCCCAGCCCGGCGGCCAGGGTTTGCGCGTCCGCCAGTGACCAGGCGGAAAGCCGTTCGCGGTCGGGCGCTGCGGCTGCGTCAGGTGGCGGCGCCAGGTGCAGGCGCACGTCTATGCCGTACTGATCAGCCAGATGCCCCAGCGCCCGCGCCGCCAGCCAGGCATGTGGATCGCCGGCCTGATGGAAATAGCGCACCACCTGGCGCGCGCCGGACAAGCGGCGGCCCAGCGCCGCCAGGCCACGCCGGGCTGCGCGCACCCGTGTGCTGGCGATCAGCGCCGGGACCAGGCTGCGCGCGGCGGGTTTCATGTGACCAAGGTCCGCCCGGCGCTGGCGACACCGGACAGGTCAGGCAGGGGCGGAATGCCCAGCCCCTTCAGCAAGGCGGGGCGCTGCTCCAGGCGTGATTTCCAGTCATTGAGCGCGTCCAGCCCGTCCAGCGGCACGCCGGCCCAGAAATGCGCAAACACCCAGGGAAAGCAGGCGATGTCGGCGATGGAATAGTCCTCGCCCGCCAGATAGGGCGCCTCTTGCAGGCGCGCATCCATCACCTCGTATAGGCGGCGCGTCTCGCCCTGATAGCGCTGGATCGCCAGCTCGATCTTTTCAGGCAGGTAGCGGAAAAACACATTCGCCTGCCCCTGCATCGGCCCCAGCCCGCCGATCTGCCAGAACAACCACTGCATGGCGCGCCAGCGTCCATCCGCGTCATCGGGGATGAGGCGGCCGGTCTTCTCTGCGAGATGAAGAAGAATGGCGCCGGATTCGAACACGGCGCGGCCTCCAGCCTCCTGGTCGATAATCGCAGGAATGCGCCCGTTGGGATTGATTTTAAGGAAGTCCGGCTGCTTCTGGTCGCCCTCCTGAAGGCGCAGGACATGCAGCGTGTAGGGCAGGCCGAGCTCCTCCAGCGCGATGGAGATTTTCCAGCCATTGGGCGTGGGCGCGGTATAGAGATCGATCATGGTCTCAGTCCTCGTAGACGGCCAGCAGGCCGCGGCTGGACAGCGCCTCACGGGCGGCGTTTGCGTCCGCGGGGGACATGGCGGCGATTTCAGCCAATAAAGCCTGCCGGCTTTGCTCGGCGCCCTTGCGCGTCAGTATCCGCACCTCCTGATCGAAGGCGGTGAACACCACCCATTTCTCGCCGGCTTTCACGGCTTTGCGGTTGGCGGGAAGGAACCGGCCATACCCTTCGCCCATCAGCGCAAACAGGGGTTCCAGGGTGGCGGGCACAGCGTCGCCGGCCAGGAAGGTTTCGTCTGCGCCCACGCGCTGCCAGCTGGCATCGGTCCAGTCCAGCAGGCCCGGCGCGTGACGGGCGACGAAGTCGCGCGCCAGGCTGTCGGTGGCGAAATGGGCTTTCATGGCCCCCAATATGCTCAGATCGGCCAGGCTCAGCCGGTCGCCGAACAGGGCGGGCATCTGCGCAAAGTGCGCCTCCAGCGCCTTGATGAAGCGGGCGAACTCGCCGCGGATCGCCGCCTGGTGATCGGCGTCGGCGGCCATCACGCCCATGGCCTTGCGCCCCCAGGGCAATATCATGCCGGCGACCGCATCAATCATGGCCTGCTCGTCGCTGTTCGGGGCCCGGTCTTTGGGCGCGCCGGCCAGATCATGACTGATCATCCGGGCGGCTTCATCCGCCGCCGCGTCTTCGATCCAGCGAAAATTCAGGGCGGCGCGCACGAACCATTCGTCGATCCAGTCATCAAGCGCCCGGCACAGGATGCGCTGGACCGGGCTGCGCGGGATCACGCTCCGGCCGGGAAAGCGCATGTCCAGCAGCTGGGTGATGTAGGTGGAATCGTGGATCACCCAGCCTTCAGGCGTCTCCACCACCGGCATGAGATGGGTGCCGGCGCGCGCTTCCAGACGGTCGCGCACATCGGGCGATTTCTGCAGCGCCTGGTGGGGCACGCGCATATAGCGCATCGCCGCTTCGACCATGCGTGTGTAGTAGGACGGATCGCAGCCGTAGATCAGATATTCGCCTGGCAGCATGGGGCCTCTCGCGGGTGGGGGTCAGCTATAGCGCAGCACGCCATGCTTGAGGATGGTGACAAGTGTGTCGGCATAGGCGTCGGCAATGGCGGGGTCGATCATGTCCACGCCTGCCAGCGCGCGCGAATTGGCGCTTTGCGCAAACGGGCCCAGCGCCGCATTGGTGGACAGGATGAAAGCGAAGTGGGGGTCTATCCCGGCGGCGCGCTGTTCGCGGGTCAGCTGGTGGAAGGGTTCCAGGGCAAAGGCGTAGGCGGGGCGCAGATGCTTTTCGACCAGCCAGGCATAGCGCGGGCCGCCGGACAAGCCGGCCTGCATGACGAAGCCGGCCAGGTGGGGTATCCGCGCCGCCGTCCGCACGGTGGCGCGCACCTGGGCGTCCATCCGGGCGACGGCGTCATTGAGATCGACAGCTGACAGCGCCTCGGCCATGGCCGCGTGGACCTGGCCGAACAGGAAGTCCGCCGCCGCCTGCCACAGGGCATCCTTGTCGCCGAAATAGTGACGGATCAGGCCGTGGGCGAGCCCGGCCTCGTCAGCGATGGCGCGCAGCGATGCACCGTCAAATCCCGATCTGGCGAAATGCGCCGAGGCGGTCTGCAGCAAGGCCTCGCGCTGATTGTCCGCGTCCCTGTCCAGCTTTGCCGGACGGCCCGGACGGCGCGCCGGATCCTGACTGGGCGGTGTGATCGCAGGCATCTCGCCCTTCCCGATTGTGGCTGGACAGACAGGTTCAATTAAATATACAGTCGTATAATAACGAGTCCGCACATCCTGACAAGCCCGCTTCGGGAACGTCAGCCAGAAACGTGGACCGACGGGGAGAATAAGCCATGCGCATCGGCGTGTTCGGTCCGCGAAGCCTGACAGCTCTGGTGGTTGTCCTGGCCATAGGCGCCGGCGGCTGGCTGGCGTTCGAGCGCTATGGCGACCTGATACCGGGCCTGGTTCAGGATCTGCGCGACCCGATCGGCCCGCCCCGTGACATGGTGTGGGCAGACGGCCCCGACAGCCCGGAGGCCCGCGGGAGCCTGCCGAACATCATCCTCATCGTCGCTGATGATCTGGGCTGGAATGACATTACCCTGCATGGCGGCGTGGCGGGCGGCGCCGTTCCCACCCCCCATATCGACCGGCTGGCGCGCGAAGGCGTGCAGCTGACCAACACCTATGCGGCCAGCGCCACCTGCGCGCCGTCGCGCGCTGCCCTGATGACCGGGCGCTATCCCACACGCTTCGGATTTGAATTCACGCCCATGCCGCCGGCCATGCCCGTCATCATCGGCCGCGCCCAGCGCCGCCAGCCCCAGGACCCGCCCTTCCTGTTTCCCGACCCGGACCGGGCGCAGCCCGACTTTGCCGAGATGGGCCTGCCCGCCAGCGAAATTGCGTTGCCTGCCCTGCTGGCGGACGCGGGCTATCACTCTGTGCTGCTGGGCAAATGGCATCTGGGCGGCAGCAACGGATCCGACCCGATCTCCCACGGTTTTGATGAAAGCCTGGAGCTGGCCGGCCTGCTCTACGCGCCCGCCGGCGACCCGCGTGTGGTCGAGGCGCGTCAGGACTTTGATCCCATCGACGCGGTGTACTGGGCGGCGGGCCGGGCGGCGGTGCGGGAGGGGACAGGGCCGCGCTTTGAGCCGGACATCTATCTGACCGACTATTTCACCCGCGAAGCGGTGCGCGTGATCGAGGCCAACCGTAACCGCCCGTTTTTCCTGTATCTGGCCCATTGGGCGCCCCATTCGCCCCTGCAGGCCTCGGTGGAGGATTACGCGGCGCTGGGACATATCGAAGACCACCCGTTGCGTGTTTATGCCGCCATGATACGGGCGCTGGACCGCAGCGTCGGCGCGGTGATGGACGCCATCGAGGCGCAGGGCCTGACCGGCGATACGATCATCATCTTCACCTCCGACAATGGCGGCGCCCACTATATCGGGCTGCCCGATATCAACGCCCCTTACCGGGGCTGGAAAGCGACCTTCTTTGATGGCGGCGTACGCGTCCCGGCCTTCGTGCGCTGGCCGGGCGTGATCGAACCGGGCGGCGAGATGAGCGGCCTGGCCCAGCATGTCGATCTGGTTCCGACCCTGGCGGCCATCGCAGGCGTGTCCGTTCCGGGCGATCGTGTGATCGACGGGCGCGATCTGATGCCCTTCCTCACCGGTGATGCCGAGGGCTCCCCCCATGAGACGGTGTTCTGGCGCAGCGGGCATTACCGCGCCGTGATCCATCGCGGCTGGAAGCTGCAGGTGGCGCAGCGGCCCGATCAGGTCTGGCTGTTCGATCTGGAGGCCGATCCGGGTGAGCGGACCAATCTTGCCGGAGCGGAGCCCGAACGGGTTGCGGCGCTGAAGGCTCTGCTGGACGCCCATACGGCGCAGCAGGCTGCGCCGCTCTGGCCCTCGGTCGTGGAAATGCCGGTCAATATCGACACGCCGCTGGGACAGCCGCGTCAGGAGGATGATGAATATGTCTATTGGCCGAACTGACGTGTTGCGTGCGGCGCTTGGAGCCGCTGCCTGTCTGGCTCTGCTGGCTGCGCCCGGCGTCGCGCAAGAGCCGGCGGCGGCGCCGGAGCCCGCCCAGCCGCCCGCGCGGCCCAATTTCCTGATCGTCATTCTGGACGATATCGGCTTTACCGATCTGGGCGCCTATGGCTCTGAAATGCGCACGCCCAACATCGATGCCGAAGCGGGGCGCGGCGTCATGTTCTCGGGCTTCCGCGCCGGGCCGACCTGTGCGCCCACCCGCGCCATGCTGATGACCGGGGTGGACAGCCATCTGACCGGCGTGCCGACGCTGGAGCATCTCATGCTGCCTGAACAGCTGGGCCAGCCCGGGCACGAGGGCGAGCTGAACACGCGCGTGGCCACCATCGCCGAGCATTTGTCGGCAGCGGGATATGCCAGCCTGATCACCGGCAAGTGGCATCTGGGGCGTTCGCCCACCAGCCTGCCGTCCGCACGCGGGTTCCACCGTAGTTTCATCCTGGATTCCTCCGGCGCCGACAATTGGGAGCACCGCACCTATCTGCCTCATTACGACCATGCCGAATGGTGGGAGGATGGCGCGCCGGTCCTTGAACTGCCCGAGGATTTCTATTCCTCCGCCTTCCTCGTGGACCGGATGATCGATTATCTGGATGACGTTGAGCCCGGTCAGCCCTTCTTCTCGGTGCTGTCCTTTCAGGCCAATCACATCCCGCTGCAGGCGCCGCGCGACTATGTCGAGCGCTATGACGGCGTCTATGACGCGGGGTGGGAGGCGCTGGCCGCCGAGCGCCACGCTGCGGCAGTGGCGCTGGGGCTGTTTCCTGCAGATGCGCCGAGGGCGCCCATGCCTGACAGCCTGCAGCGCTGGGAGGATCTGTCTGTGCGAGACCGCAGGCTCAGCGCCATGAGCCGGCAGGTGGCGGCGGGCATGCTGGAGGCGGCGGACCATCATTTCGGGCGGCTGGTGGCGCGGCTGCGCGAGACCGGGCGCTATGACGACACGGTCATTGTGATCCTGTCGGACAATGGCGCGGAGTTTAACAACCCCGCCCGCAGCCGGGCCTTTCTGGGCTGGCTGGCCCTGCAGGGCTATTCGCGCGATCCGGAGCGGCTGGGCGAACGCCGCACCTATGCCTGGATCGGTCCCGAATGGGCGGCCGCCTCGTCCTCGCCTCTGTCGCTGTTCAAGTTTCACGCCGCCGAGGGCGGGGTGCGCGTGCCGCTGATCATCTCCGGTCCCGGCGTGAGTGCGGGCGGTATCGCACCGGCCTTCACCCAGGTCACCGACATCGCCCCGACCTTGCTGGATATGGCCGGCGCGGCGCCAGTGGCGGGGCGCGAGCCGTTTACCGGACGCAGCCTGTCGCCGCTCCTGTCCGGCGCGGCGGACCGCATTTATGGCCCGGATGAAGCCATCGGTTTTGAGATGTCGGGTCAGTCCGCCGTGTACCGGGGCGATTACAAGCTCACCCGCAACATGCCGCCCTTTGGCGACCGGCAATGGCGTTTGTTTAACCTGGCTGTTGACCCGGGCGAGACGCGCGACCTGTCGGCAGAAAGACCCGAACTGATGGCTGAACTGATGGCCGCCTATGAGGCTTATGAGCAGCGCGTCGGCGTGCTGCCGGTGCCGGCTGATTATGACGCTCAGCGCCGCCTCGACATGCTGGGATGGCGCGCCTTCTATACCCGCAATGCCTGGGTGATCTGGCTGTCGGCTGTGGCCGGGCTGGCGCTGATCGCGGGCGGGTTTCTGGCTTGGCGGCGCCGGGGAAGCCGGGAGCGGGGACGCCAGGGGTGAGAGCGTCCGCCTTTACGCCTGCGCCGCTGCGTAGGCGCTCGCCCAAGCCCACTGGAAGTTATACCCGCCCAGCCAGCCGGTCACGTCGACGCACTCGCCGATGAAATAGAGCCCCGGCACGAGGCGGCTTTCCATGGTTTTGGACGACAGGCCGTCCGTGTCGACGCCTCCAGCAGTCACCTCCGCCGTGCGCCAGCCTTCGGTGCCCGAGGGCTTGATGCTCCAGCGTGACAGGCGCTGTGTCAGAGCGTCGATCGCGCCATGGGACATGTCGGCCAGGCGCGGAATCTCCGGGATGTCGCCGCGCGCGATGAGCAGCGCCACGAGCCGCGCGGGCAGCAGCGCTTCCATCGCGGAGGCGAGGGATTTTTTCGGGTGCTGCGCCTTGAAGGCGGTCAGGACGGAGGCTGCGTCGAGCCCGGCCATCAGGTCCAGAGTCACGCATTCGCCCTCGGTCCAGTAGGACGATATCTGCAATATGGCCGGGCCGGACAGACCGCGATGGGTGAACAGCATCGCCTCCTCGAAGGCGGCGCGGTCATTGTGCGCACGCACCGGGCAGGCGAGACCCGAGATGGAGGCGAAATCGGCCTTGTCGCGGCCCTCAAACACAAAGGGGACCAGGGCCGGGCGCGGATCGATCACGGTGTGGCCGAACTGGCGCGCCACATCATAGGCAAAGCCCGTGGCGCCCATTTTCGGAATGGACAGCCCGCCGCTGGCGATCACCAGGCGCATAGCCTCGACCACGCCGCCCGATGTGGCCACGCGGAAGCCTGCATCGGTCTTTGCGATGTCCTGGACGGAGGTGTTCAGGCGCAGCTCTCCGCCGGCGGCGCGCAGTTCAGTCAGCAGCATGTCGATGATCGCGCCCGACCGGCCATCGCAGAACAGCTGGCCCAGCGTCTTCTCGTGCCAGGTTATGGCATGGCGCGCGAGCCTGTCGGTGAAGTCCTGCGGGCGATAGCGCGCCAGCGCTGACTTGGCGAAATGGGGGTTGGCGCTGATGAAATTGTGCGCCGTGGTGTGAATATTGGTGAAATTGCACCGGCCGCCCCCGGATATGCGCACCTTCTCGGCGGGCTTGGCGGCGTGATCGATGACCAGCACGCGCAAACCCGCCTCGCCCGCCCGCGCGCCATAGAACAATCCCGCCGCGCCGGCCCCTATGACCAGCGCGTCGACCTGAGTGTGTGTGTCCGGGTTCATCGCCATGAGGATCGCTGTCGGGCGTGATGTGCGGCGCGTCAAGTGCGCGGCGCCGGTGCATGAGCGGGCGAGGCTGGCGCTGAGGCCGCTCGTGGCGGCTTGGCTGTAAGGCGCCCACTGGACGCCGCTGCGCCAATACGCGAGGCTGATGTGTCAACTAGACTGGACGCCCGACTCGCAAGGACGCCGAACCGTATGGACAAGACCCTTCTCGTGAGCGCGGTGGTGATCGGCGTGCTGGTGGCCGCGGGGGTCTGGCTGTGGACGCCGGACCTCCCCCGAGAGCGGCTGGAGGCGGCGTATCTGCGCTCCGGCGAAGACATGATCGAGGTGGCGGGCGCGCGCCTGCATGTGCGCGCCGACGGACCGCAGGACGCGCCCGCGATCATCATGATCCATGGCTTCGGGTCCAGCCTGCATACCTGGGAGGACTGGGCCGCCGCCCTGTCAGACAGTTGCCGCGTGGTGCGCTTTGATCTGCCCGGCTCCGGCCTGTCACCGCCCGACCCCACGGGGCGTTATGACGATGCGCGTGCGTTTGAGCTCCTGTCCGGGCTGATGGCCCGGCTGGAGATTGATCAGGCGGCCCTGATCGGCAATTCCGTGGGCGGACGCATCGCCTGGTCTTTCGCCAGTGAATACCCGGAGCGGGTGTCGCGGCTGGTGCTGGTGGCGCCGGACGGATTCGCCAGCACCGGGTTTGAGTATGGCGAGGCGCCCAAGATCGGCGCGGTCACCCATGCCATGCGCGCCGTGCTGCCGCGCTTTCTGGTGAAGATGAACCTGGACCAGAGCTATAGCGATCCCGCCCGCCTCGAACCGGACGTGGTGGCGCGATACCATGATCTTTTGCGCGCGCCGGGCGCGCGGCTGGCCCTGATCCATCGCATGGAGCAGACCATATTGACCGACCCTCTGCCGCGCCTGCGCGCGCTGCAGACGCCGGTGCTTTTGCTGTGGGGCGAGGATGACCGGCTGATCCCGGTGGCCAATGCACAGGATTATCTTGGGGCGTTGCCGGACGCGCAGCTGGTGGCGCTGCCCGGTGTCGGGCATCTGCCCCAGGAAGAGGCGCCGCAGGAGAGTCTTGTCCCCGTTGAAGCCTTTCTCAGTGCACTGAGGGATGAGGCATGACCGCTCATGAACCCAGTCCCGTCACCGCGCCGCCGTTGCGGGAGCCGGTGGCGCGTCATCTGTGCACCGATTGCGGCGTGTCGCGCATGGAGGATCCCAAGGCGTGCGGGCGCGCCTGCCAGTTCATCAAGCCGGACTATGAGCGGCTTGAAGCGCAAGTGCATGGCCGCACCCGCGATCTTGAGCGTCCGGACGAGCTGCATTTCGGACCCTTCCGCCGCATGGTGCGCGCCTCGCTGAACGCCCCGCGTCCCGGCGCCCAATGGACCGGCATCACCACGCGCCTCGCCGAGCGCCTTCTCGAGCGCGATGCAGTGGATGTGGTGCTGACCATGGCGCCCGACCCGCAGGACCGGTGGAAACCCGTGCCGGTTCTGGTGACAAAGGCTGAGGGCATGGCGCAGGTGCGCGGCATGCGCATGGGCTACGCCCCGCTTCTGGCCTTGCTCGAACCGGTGCGCGATCACGGCTACAAGCGCGTCGCGGTCATCGGCATTCCGTGCCAGGTCTATGCGCTGAGGGCGCTGGAGGCGGAGCTTGGCCTGGACAAGCTCTACGTGATCGGCACGCCGTGCTCGGACAATACGACCACCGAGCGTTTCCATGACTTTCTGGCGCTCCTCTCGGACCAGCCTGACACCATCACCTATCTTGAATTTCGCGCCGATTATCAGGTGGAGCTGCGCTTTGAGAACGGGCAGGTCAAAACCATTCCCTTCCTGAAACTGCCGATCTCCAAACTGCCGCCCGACTTCTTCCCGCTGACCTGCCGCACCTGTGTGGATTACACCAATGTGCTGGCCGATATCACGGTGGGTTATATGGGCGGGCAGGGCGAGCAATGGCTGCTGGTGCGCAATGAAACCGGCGAGGCATTGCTGTCGCTGATCGAGGGCGAGGTCACGCTGGCCGAGCCCGGTTCGGCGGGCAAGCGCCAGTCGGCGGTGACCGGCTTCATCGCGAATACCGAGCGCGCGGCAGGCGGCCTGCCTCTGCGCGGCATGCCTGACTGGGTGCGCCCGCTGGTGGCCTGGCTGATGCCCCGCATCGGTCCGCGCGGGCTGGAATTCGCCCGGGCGCGTGTGGAGATGAAAGCGTCTGAAACCGTGCTGCATCTGCGCCGTCAGGAGACGCGGCGCATGAAATCCATGATCCCGGATCATGTCTGGCGCCTTGTGGCGCCCTACGGGCTGACCGCGCAGGAAGGCGAGCGCGCAGGCGTTGAGGGAGCGGACGCGGATGCCGGCGCCGTGCAGGACCCACCGCCTGAGCGGACTTAATTTCTTTTCGGCGCCCACTCGCCGCGCCCCGCCGCCGCTCTATCTGACTCCCGATAGAGGCAAGCGGCAACAGGGGGCGGCGACTCGATGAGTGTGTTTCGGGCGATCTATACGTCCCGGCCCTTCGGGTTCGATACCGGAATTTTGCGCGGCATCCTGATGGACGCCCGGCGCTGTAATGAGCGTGACGGGGTCACCGGCGCCCTGATCTGCCGCGCCGACATTTACATGCAATGGCTTGAGGGCGCCGAGGAGAGGGTGCGGCGCACGCTGGAGCGCATCAGCCGCGACGACCGGCATATCGAGCTCAAGCTTCACGTGGCCGAGCCAGCCCCTGAACGCGTGTTTGGCGCGTGGGCCATGCTTCACGATCCGGCCACAAGCTGGATCTGGACACAGGACGAGGTGTCTGCCGGCGCGGTGGCGCGCGCGACGCCCGAAGAGATCACCGGCTTCTTTCTCAAACTGCGCGATGAGGCGCAGGCAGCCAATGAGGCCTGATCGTGTCTCATCACGGGCGCTGTTAGCGCTCTCGACGCGGACGCGCGGCGCTTCTGGGGCCGCTTTCGACGTGCTGGCGCTTTTTGTGCCGGCGGCTTTGGATTCAATGCACAGGCAAGGTGGGACAGACCGGGCCTGGCAGGCGACACAGGGTGCATACGGCCAATTGTACAAGGGCTGAGCCCAATCCGGGGGGATGAATTTTGACGATCAGGATTTCAACGCCTCCTGTTGCGGCGCGCAACACCGTGGTCGACGCGGCGGCATGGACCGCCATGCGCGAGGCCTGCCTGTCCGACCCCGGGGCCTTTCACGGCGCACTGGCCAAACGCCATCTAGCCTGGCTGATCCGCGATCAGGGCGAGCGCGGCGTCTGGGCGCAGCTGGATCGTGACAGCGGGACCTGGCGTGGCTGGGACGCAACAACGGCGGCGCCGGTGGTTCTGGACCTGCCTGCCTCGTTCGAGCCCTGGGATCAGGCGTTCAATGCATCGGATGCGCCCAGCTGGCGCTGGTTCGAGGGCGGGCTGACCAACGCGGCATTCAACGAGGTGGACCGCCATGTGCTGGCCGGTCACGGTGATGAAGCGGCGCTGATCTTCGAAGGCGACCGCTGGAACATGTCCAGCGATGGCGGCCGCGGCGGGCCGGTGGACAGCTATCCGGTGTCGCGCAAGACCCTGCTGCTGGAGAGCGCCAAGTGCGCGCTGGCGCTCAAAGCGCTGGGCCTCAAACCCGGTGACCGCATCGCGCTGAACATGCCCAACATCCCCCAGCAGATTTTCTGGACCGAAGGCGCCAAGCGTCTGGGCGTGATCTACACGCCGGTGTTCGGGGGCTTCAGCGACAAGACGCTGTCGGACCGCATTGCGGATGCAGGCGCACGCGTCATCGTCACGGCGGACGGCACCTATCGCAATGCCCAGCTGGTGCCGTTCAAACCCAGCTATACCGACCCGGCGCTGGACAATTTCATCGTGGTCAGCGTCGCCAGATCGATCCTGGCCGAGACGCTGGCGAACCCCGTGCTGGACATCAGCGCCGGCGATGCCGCGCGCATCACTGCCGCTGTAGACGAGACGCTGGCGGGCGAGGTGACGGTGGAGCGCTCTGACGTCATGCGCGGCGTCGGGCGGGCCCTGTCGGAGATGGGTCAGACCGGATCGATCAGCGCCCGTCAGGCTGCCGATCTGCGTATCGCCGCGGCCGCCGCCCTGGTGGATTCGCCCGCGCGCGCGGATACCGTAATCGTGGTGCGCCATACCGGCCAGGCCGAGCTCAACTGGACGTCCTCGCGCGACCGCTGGAGCCATGAGCTGACCGATGCAGCGGGTGAAACCCTGCTGGAAGCGGCGCGCGCCGCGGGGTTTGATGTGGCCGATGAAGCGGCGCTCATGGCGCTGCCTGATGGTGATTTTGTGCGGGCTGTCTGGGCGGCGTCGGCGCCCCTGCCGGTGGACGCCGAATATCCCAATTTCATCATCTACACCTCTGGCTCCACCGGTAAGCCCAAGGGGGTGGTGCACGTCCATGGCGGCTATTGCGCCGGGATCGCGGCGACCATGGAAGTCGCGTTCGACGCGGCGCCCGGCGATGTCATGTTCGTGGTGGCTGATCCCGGCTGGATCACCGGCCAGTCCTATCTGATCGCCGGGGCGCTGTTGTCGCGCGTCACCTCGATCATCGCCGAGGGCTCGCCGGTGTTCCCCCATGCCGGGCGCTTCGCCTCGATCATCGAGCGCCACAAGGTCAACATCTTCAAGGCCGGGGTGACCTTCCTGAAATCGGTCATGCAGGACCCGGAAAACCTCAACGACATCAAGACTTATGATTTGTCCGGCCTGAAGGTCGCCACGTTTTGCGCCGAGCCGGTCTCGCCCGCCGTGCAGGCCTTCGCCATGGAGCATGTGGCGCCCTGGTACATCAATTCCTACTGGGCGACCGAGCATGGCGGGATCGTCTGGACTCACTTCTATGGCGCGCAGGATTTCGCCCTGCGCCCTGACGCCCACACCTATCCCCTGCCGTGGATCGTGGGTGATGTCTGGGTCGAGGATGCGCACGGCGCCGGCGCCGATGCGGCTGTGCTGACCCGCCCCGACGCGCAGGGCGCGCCGTGGCGGCGCGCGGACAAGGGCGAGAAGGGCGAGATCGTCATTGCGCTGCCCTATCCGTATCTCGCCCGCACGATCTGGGGCGATACAGGCAAATTCGTCGTGGAACCCGACGGGCCCGGCGTGCGCGTGCGGGCCGGCTGGAGAGGCGATGCGCAGCGCTATGGCGACACCTACTGGCGGCGCTGGCGCGGGGCGTGGGCCTATACCCAGGGCGATTTCGCCATCGCCCATGATGACGGCTCGTACTCCCTGCATGGCCGCTCGGACGATGTGATCAATGTCTCCGGCCACCGGATCGGCACCGAGGAGATCGAAGGCGCGATCCTGCGCGACAAGGCGCTGGACCCCAACTCGCCCGTGGGCAATGTGCTGGTGATCGGTGCGCCCCACCGGGAGAAGGGGGTGACCCCGGTCGCCTTCATCACCCCGGCGGCGGGCGCGAAACTGACCCTGGACGACAAGCGGCGCCTGGCCGACCTGGTGCGCACCGAAAAGGGCGCGGTCGCCGTACCGTCGGACTTCCTCGAAGTGCCGGAATTTCCCGAGACGCGCAGCGGCAAATACATGCGCCGCATGGTGCGCGCCATCGTGGAAGGCGGCGAGGTGGGCGATATCTCCACCTTGCGCAATCCGGGCAGCCTGGACGTCGTGCGCCGTGTGGTGGCCGACTGGAACGCCCGCCAGAAACGCTCTGAAGACCAGGCCCTGTTCGAGCGCTACCGCTATTTCCTGGTTCAGTACAACACCGCGGCCCAAGGGCAGCGCGTGGCCACGGTCACGGTCACCAACCCGCCGGTCAACGCGCTGAACGAGCGGGCGATCGACGAACTCGCCACCATTGTCGAGCACTTGTCGCGCAAGGATGATGTGGCCGCCGTGGTGTTCACCGGATCGGGCTCGAACTCCTTCGTGGCCGGCGCCGATATCCGCCAGATGCTCGAAGAGGTGAACACCCTCTCCGAGGCCATGGCCCTGCCCGCCAACGCCCAGCTCGCCTTCAGCCGCATCGAGCGCATGAACAAGCCGTGCATCGCGGCGATCCAGGGACTGGCCCTGGGCGGCGGGATGGAGTTTGCGCTGGCGTGTCATTACCGCATCGCCGAGCCCACCGCCCGGTTCGGCCAGCCGGAGATCAATCTGCGCCTTCTGCCGGGCTATGGCGGCACCCAGCGCCTGCCGCGCCTTCTGGCGGACCGCAACCCTGAGACGGGCCTGCGCGATGCGCTGGAGATGATCCTGGGCGGTCGGGCGATTGATGCCGGCGCGGCCCTGTCGCTGGGCGCCATCGACGCCGTGGCCGATGGACCCGCTGACGCCCTGTCGCTGGCCCACTCGGCCGTGCGCGATTTCGTGCGCGACCCGGACGCCAGCACGCTGGGCCAGGCCTTTATAGAGCGGCGCGCGGCGACGCAGCGCTGGGAGCAGCCGGGCGAAGCCGATCTGGACGCGGCGCTGAGCGATGATTTCGTCCGGCGCATATTGCGTCAGCTGGACTGGGCCGGGCGCGGCAAAGCCGGTGAGCGGGCGCTTGGCGCCATCACCACCGGCTGGCGCGCAGGCATGTCCGAGGGCTTGAAGCGCGAGGCCGAGGCCTTCGCCGAAGCCATCATGGACCCCGAGGGCGGCAAGACCGGCATCCGCCTGTTCATGGACAAGCAGGCCCCGCCTTTGCCCGTGCGCCGCGACGGCGTGTGGATCGATGACGAGCATGAGCCGCGCAAGGCGGCGCTGATAGAGGACGGTCAGATGCTGGCGCTGGGCGCGCCCTTCTATCCGGGGATCACGCCCATTCCGCCCTGGCAGCTCGCCTTCGGGATTGCGCGTGATCCCGATACCGGCGCGCCGCGCTTTGGCCCGCCGGCGACGCACGAGAAGGAGCTGATCGTTCCGGTGCGTCTGCCCGAGCCCAATGAGGCGCTGGTCTACATGCTGACCTCGGAGGTCAATTTCAACGATAACTGGGCGCTTACCGGCATTCCGGTCTCGCCCTTCGACTATCACGACGAGGACGTTCAGATCACCGGCTCGGGCGGGCTGGCGCTGATCGCGGCGTTGGGGACCGAGGCCAAGGCCGAAGGCCGGCTGAAAGTCGGCGATCTGGTCAATGTCTATTCAGGCACCAGCGAGCTGTTGTCACCGGCGGCGGGCGAGGACCCGATGTATGCCGGCTTCGCCATCCAGGGCTATGAGACCAGGACCGGCAGCCACGCCCAGTTCCTGAACGTGCAGGCGCCTCAGCTCCATGTCCCGCCTGCGGACCTGACGCTGGAGCAGGCGGGCGCGTACACGCTCAATCTGGGCACCATTACGCGCTGTTTGTTCACCACGCTGAAGATCACACCGGGCAAGACCATCTTCGTCGAGGGCGCAGCGACCGGCACGGGTCTGGATGCGCTCAAAAGCAGCGTGCGCACCGGGCTGGCGGCCACGGGCCTGGTGTCCAGCGAGGACCGGGCTGAGTTCATCAAGACGCAAGGCGCTGTGGGCGCGATCAACCGCAAGGATCCGGAGATTGCGGACGCCTTCACTGCGGTCCCGGACGATCCGGACGAAGCCAAAGCCTGGGAGGCGGCGGGGCTGCCCATCCTGGAGCGCTACAAGGCGATGAATGACGGCCGGCTCGCCGATTATGTGGTGAGCCATGCGGGCGAACGCGCCTTCCCCAGAAGCTTCCAGCTTCTCGCCGAGGGTGGCGCATTGGCTTTCTACGGCGCGTCGTCAGGCTATCATTTCAGCTATATGGGCAAGCCGGGGGGGGGGGGGCCCGGCGGCCGGGGGGGGCGGGGCAAGCGGGGCGCGGCCTCGCCCGCCGACATGCTGGCGCGCGCAGGCCTGCGCGGCGGAGAATCTGTGCTGCTCTATTACGGCGCGGGGTCCAGCGAGCTCGCCGATCCCAAGGGGCTGGAGATGATCGAGGCGGCGCGCCTGTTTAAGGCGCGCATAGCCGTGGTCGCCTATACCGACGCCCAGCGTGAATTCCTGCAATCGCTGGGGCTGGAAGATGCGGTCGAGGGCGTGATCTCCATCGAGGGCCTCAAACGGCGCGAACCGGATTTCCACTGGCCGCTCACCCTGCCGCGCCTGCCTGACGCCAAGACTGAGACCGAAGCCTTCAAGCGCGGTGTGCGCGATTATCAGCAGAACACGCTCAAGCCCTTCGGCTCGGCGGTGGGCAGATTGTTGCGATCGCCGGGCAATCCGCGCGGGGCGCCGGACTTGGTGATCGAGCGCGCGGCGGTGGATACGCTGGGCGTGTCGTCCTCGCTGGTGCGCCCGTTCGGCGGGCGGGTGGTCTATGCCGAGGACATGTCAGGGCGCCGCTTCACCTTTTACGCCCCGCAAGTCTGGACGCGCCAGCGCCGCATATTGATGCCGACGGCCTCCATACTGGGCACGCATTTGTGTAACGCCCACGAGGTCACGGTGATGAACTCCATGATCGCGGCGGGTCTTCTGGACGTGACCGAGCCGACCATGACGCCCTGGGAGGACCTGCCCAGGGCCCATCAGGCCATGTGGGACAACGCCCATTCGGGCGCGACCTATGTGGTCAATCACGCCTTGCCGGCGGCGGGACTGCGCAGCCGGGACGAGTTGTTGGAGCATTGGGCGGCGGCTGAAGACTGACAGCCCCCGCCATACCGATTTTTTGGGTGACCAGGAGAGATTTCATGACCGCCAAGACCCGCGAGGCTGTTTCGCCGCAATCGCGCACCGCAGGTGCGGGCCGGTTGCAGGGGAAAATCGTTCTGATTACCGGGGCCGCAGGCAATCTCGGCAGCGAGATGGCGCGCCGCTTCGCCGATGAGGGGGCGACCCTTGTCCTGACAGGGCGTACGCGCGACCGGATCGAGGCGGCCTGCGCCGATGTGGTGGCTCAGACCGGCATTCTGGCGGAGCGGGTGGCGCCTCTGGTGCTCGATGGCGGTGATCCCGCCTCGGTGCGCGCAGCCATGGATGAGTTGAGGGCGACGTTCGGGCGCATCGATGTTCTGGTCAATAACGCCGGATCGCCCGGTCCCAAGCAGCCTCTGGACAATGTGCCCTTGTCAAAAGCCGAGATGGAGGCCAATGGCGACACCGAGACTGCCGGCGACGCCATGCGCAATATTCTGGCGGTGACCTGGAATCTGGCGCGCGCAGCGGCGGATCTGATGCCGGCGGGTGCGGCGATCATCAATATCTCCACGATCTTTTCTCACACCCGCTATTACGGGCGCATCGCCTATGTGGTCCCCAAGGCCGCGCTCAACGCACTGTCGCGTCAGCTGGCCAGCGAGTTCGGCGCGCGCGGGGTGCGGGTCAACACCGTGTTTCCCGGTCCTATCGAGAGCGAGCGCATCCGCACGGTGTTCGCCGCCATGGACAAGGTTCAGGGCAACAAGGACGGCGAAACGGCCGACTACTTCATGGGCCGCATGTCGCTGCGCCGCAGCGTTGATGGCGCGCCGCCCGCGCGCACCCTGCCCACGCCCGCCGATATCGCACAGACCTGCCTGTTCCTGGCCAGCGATGAGTCCGCCGCGCTCAACGGCGCGGAGATCGACGTCGCCCACGGCATGAGCGTGCGCAAGGAGTCGCGCTCCACCTACAAGACCCGTCCGTCCCTGCGCGCGCTCGACGGGGCGGGCCTGACGGTGCTGATTGTGGCGGGCGAGAGCTGGGATGATGCGCTGGAAACGGCGCGCATCCAGATCGGCTGCGGCGCGCGCGTGCTGCTGGGCATGGCGCGCGAGGCCGATGTGGCGCAGGCGAAAGCCCGCACCCAGGCCCAGGGCCTGGTCGAGGGTCTGACCATTGTGCGCTTCAACCGCACCGAGCCGGACAAGATGGCCGAAACGCTGGACGCCTACAGCGCGCAGCATGGCCCGGTGACCAGCGCCATCGTGCTGCCGGTCAAGCCGGCGCAATATTTCGCAGGCGCGCTGCTCGACGCCGAGGACGCGACGGTGGACGAGTTCATGGATGTGGAGCTGGTGGGCGGCCTGGCCATCGCGCGCACCCTGTCGCGCTACTGGAAGACCCGCGACGATCTCCAGCAGGCGCCGCGCTATGTCTTCATGACCAACGCCAGCGACGGGGCGGGCGATGTGTACAGCCAGGTGCTGGCCGCCGCGATGACCCAGCTGGTGCGCATCTGGCGCGACGAGGCGCGCATCGATGTGGAGGCGGGACGTTTCGCCCATTCAGTCTGGGGCAATCAGATCGTGCGCTTTTCCAATCGCGAGCGCGAGAATATCCGCTTCGCCGCCGGCCACGCCACCCGCATCGTCTTCAAGGAGCAAAAGATCGCCAATATCGATCTGCACGTGCCTGAAAAGATCGGCGAGGAGACCGGCGCCACCAGCGCCATGGTGGGCTTTGCCGAGAACATCACCGGCCTGCACCTGGGCAAGGTCGCCCTGATCACCGGCGGCTCGGCGGGGATTGGCGGCCAGGTGGCGCGCCTGCTCGCGCTGGCGGGCGCCAAGGTGATGATGGTCGCCCGGCGCGCCAGCGAGCTGGAAGCGGCGAGAGACCGCATCATCGGCGAGCTGCAGGATATCGGGTTCTCCGGCGTGGAGCGCCGGGTGCGCATCATGGCCGATGTGGATGTCAGTGATTTCGCATCGCTCAAAACCGCCTTGGACGCCACCGTCGAGGCATGGGGCCGGGTGGATTATCTGATCAACAATGCCGGCGTGGCCGGGGCCGAGGACATGGTCGTGGACATGGATCTCGACGCCTGGCGCTTCACGCTCGACGCCAATCTGATCTCGAACTACTACCTGACACACCACGCCGCGCCGCTGATGAAGCAGCAGGGCTCGGGCTATGTGCTCAACGTGTCATCCTATTTCGGCGGCGAGAAGCTGCGCGCCGTGGCCTATCCCAACCGCGCCGACTACGCCGTGTCCAAGGCCGGCCAGAGGGCCATGGTGGAGAGCTTCTCCCAGTTCCTCGGTCCCGTCATCCAGCTCAACGCCATTGCGCCGGGCCCGGTGGACGGCGACCGCCTGTCCGGTGTCGGCGGCAAGCCGGGCCTGTTCCAGCGCCGTGCGCGGCTGATCCTGGAAAACAAGCGCCTCAACTCGGTCTATGCCGAGGTGATCAAGTCGGTGCGCGAGGGCGCGTCGGTAGCCACGGTGCTGAACCGGCTGTCGCATAACACCGCAGGCGTCCTGTCACACGACATGCTGGCGCCGGCGGGTCTGCGCAAGCTGGCGCTGAAGATCGCCCGCGAAGGTGATGGCGTGTGCACCTGGGACCAGTACATCCTGACCCCGGCGCTGGCCTCGCGCCTCTTGTCGCGCCTGCGTCTGGGCGGGTATCTGCTGGACGAGCCGGCCTGGCGCGACCTGCCTGAAGACAAGGCGAAGGGCGGCTGGCTGCGCATCACCCCGCCAGATGATGCGCCCTTCCTGCCCCAGGGCCTGATCAACAAGAACGCTGAACAGATCGGCGAGGGCGTCTTGTCCCAGCTGCATCTGGGCAAGATGCCCACCGAGGCCGATGTGGCCCAGGCGACCGTGTTCTATCTGGCTGACCGCGCCGTCAGCGGCGAGACCTTCATGCCGTCCGGCGGCCTCAATGTGGAGCGCTCCACCGTGGAGCGTGAAATGTTCGGAGGCCCGCGTCTGGAGCGCATGGAGAAGCTGCGCGGCAAGACGGTGTGGTTCGTGGGCGATCAGCTGGCCGACTATATCGCCGTGGCCGCCCAGCGCCTGATTGATGAATGCGGCGTGGCCGGGGTGGTCGTGCTGGCGCGCACCAAGGCGGGCGGCCGGGCGGTGACGGACCTGGTGCAGGGCGATGCCGCCAAATCAGTCCAGGTGTTGGTGTCAGGTGACGATATCGAGACGGCGATGGACAAGGCGCTCGCCAAATGGGGGCGGCCCGCCACCGTGGTCTCGCTGCCCGGCGATGCGCTGCCGGACCGTCTGTTCGAGGATGACGCGCCGCTCACCCCGGAAGCCTTCAGCGAGGTGGTCGAGGACAATCTGACCCGCCATTTCCGGGTGTCGCGCAAGGCCTCGCTCTATGACGGGTGCCAGCTGGTTCTGGTGTCGCCGGACGTGGCGGTGGGCGCCAATGCGCCCGCCCACGCCATCGCCAATTTCATCAAGACGACGCTGCACGCCTTCACCGCGACGCTGGCGGTCGAGAATGAACGGCTAGTCCACAACGTGCCGACCAACCAGATCAACCTGACCCGCCGGGTGCGCTCGCAGGAGCCGCGCAATGACGAGGAGCATCAAGAGGAGCTGCGCCGCTTTGCCACCGCCATCCTGCTGGTGGGTGCGCCGCTGCCCGATTCCCAGGATTCGCGCTATCGCTCGCGCATCTATCGCGGCACGTCTTTGACGGTTTAGGCCTGTTGCGCGGGGTCTCAGCCAGTCGCTGCGATTTCGATCAGCACTTCGTTGCGCCGCATCGGGGTGGGCGTCCACGGCGGATTGTAGCGCGCATAGACCGGCTCGCCGATGATCTCATAACCTTCCGCGCTCAGGAACGCGGCGAGCTCCTGCGCCTTGCGCTCAAAACGCGCTTCATTGGGGCCGCCTGAAAACCGGATCGCGGCGAGCCGCCGGGCCGGCTGCTCGCGCACGATGACTTGTGGATCATTGGGGCGCGGCAGGGTCTCCATGGTCCAGTCGCCCGGCATGATGAAGGCCACGCGCCAGGCGCCGCCGCCGGCGGTTGTGCGGGCCTGGGTGACGGGGGAAGTGACCGGGACTGAATCACCGGCGAGGTCATGGCGATATTGGCGCTGGCCTCGCGGCCGGGCCGATGATTGTCGCCAAAGATGAAACCGGCCAGCGGGCGGAAGCCCTGATTGCCGGCGCGGGTCATGTCGCCGCGCGCCTCCACCTCGGCCAGGATGAGGGCGGGGTAGTCGCGGATCTCGATAGCGCCCTCGGCCCTCACCAGCACATAGGCCGGTTCATCGGTGGCGCGGGCATGGGGCGGGACAGCGGTGATCATGATGAGGACCAGAAGGGCTTTGAGCGTGTGGGTCATGGGCGATCTCCTGAACGCCTGACTTATACGCACCATCGCGCCCGCCGGATCGCGCCATCGCCTACGGCCCGTGCGCGCCCCACACCCCCAGCGCCGTCATCAGGGCCAGGCCCGCCAGCAGGGCGGCGGCCAGATAGCGCCAGACCGGGCGGCGCAACACACTCGCCACGGACGCGGCGCCGCCTGCCAGCGCGGTGAGGGCAGGGATGGTCCCCAGGCCAAATCCGGCCATCACCAGCGCGCCCTGGACCGGACTGCCCGTCAGGCCGGCATAGAAGGTCGCCAGATACACCATGGCGCACGGGATCAGCCCCCAGGCCAGGCCCAGCCCGGCCGGTCCAAGGCGGTGGAGATGATGCAGCCGGCGCGTCATCGGCGAGAACAGCCGTCCCGCCAGCCGCCCGCCGGCGCCGCCAAACACCGGAATGTCCAGCACCGAGAACGCAGCGGCCATCAGCACGGCTGCACCGAGCCAGCGCGCGATGGCGCGCGCCAGATCCGGCGGCTGGCTGTCATGAAAACCCCAGCCGATGGCCCCCGCCGCTGCGCCCAGTGCGATATAGACGCACACCCGCGCCAGCTGGGCCTGGGTCAGCACCGCCAGGCGCCGGCGCGCGCCTGCATTGCCTGCGCCCTGAATCGCGATGGCGGCAGCGATGCCGCCGCACATGGCCAGGCAGTGCACGCTGGCGGACAAGCCCGCGATGAGGCCCGCCAGGATGTCCAGCTCCAGCCGTCCCGCCAGGGCGGGGCCGATATCCATGCCGGAATGGGTCACGCGTCAGCTGCTTGAGGCATACAAATATAACCTTGGCCGTGTTGCGTCCTGAAACTGTCAGGCCATGCTGACGTCAGGGCGTAAACCTAGCCGGACTGCATACGCCGGCAAGCTGAGACATAATGCCCTACTGCTATTGCGGGCTTTTATCCGCACAAGGGGTATGGATTAAATTTCCCGGCCGGGAGGGGCGCATGACCGCAATCGTAGCAGGCAAGAAAACCGGATTTGATTACAATGCGTTGGCGGTGCTTGCCATTTGCATCGCCGGGGCGGTGTGGGCGCTTCTGGCGGCCGCCATCGGGGCCGATGCCGCCATGCGCACCCATGCCTGGCTGATCCTCGCCGGCTTCCTGACAGGGATCGCGATCCTCGTCGGCGCCTATTCCAATGGCGGGATCGACGTCGACAAGCGCGAGTACAACGAATCAATCATCCGCTATGGCGTCATCGCGTCCATGTTCTGGGCCGTGGCCGGACTGCTGGTCGGTGTCGTCATAGCGGCGCAGCTGGCCTGGCCCACAGTGTTCCAGTTCGAGGCCTTCCCGCAGATCAATTTCGGGCGCCTTCGTCCGGTGCACACCTCGGCGGTGATCTTCGCCTTTGGCGGCAATGTGCTGATCGCCACCAGCTTCTATGTGGTCCAGCGCACCTCGCGCGTACGCCTGGCCGGGGGCGTGTGGCCCTGGTTTGTATTCTGGGGCTATCAGTTCTTCATTGTGGTGGCGGCCACCGGTTATCTTCTGGGCATCACCCAGTCGAAGGAATACGCCGAGCCTGAATGGTACGCCGATATCTGGCTGACGCTGGTGTGGGTGGCGTATCTCCTGGTCTTCCTGGTGACGCTGGCGCGCCGCAAGGAGCCGCACATCTATGTGGCCAACTGGTTCTATCTCGCCTTCATCGTCACCATCGCGCTGCTGCACGTGATCAACAACCTGGCCATGCCGGCCGACTGGTTCGGATCGCGCAGCTACTCGGCCTTCTCCGGCGTGCAGGACGCCATGACCCAGTGGTGGTACGGCCACAACGCGGTGGGCTTCTTCCTGACGGCCGGCTTCCTGGGGATCATGTACTACTTCATCCCCAAGCGCGCCGAGCGGCCGGTGTTTTCCTACCGTCTGTCCATCGTGCACTTCTGGGCGCTGATCTTCATCTATATCTGGGCCGGTCCGCACCACCTGCACTACACCGCGCTGCCCGAATGGACGCAGACGCTGGGCATGACTTTCTCGATCATGCTGCTGATGCCCAGCTGGGGCGGCATGATCAACGGGCTGATGACCCTGTCGGGCGCGTGGGACAAGCTGCGCACCGACCCGGTGATCCGCATGCTGGTGGTTTCGGTGGCCTTTTACGGCATGGCCACGTTCGAAGGCCCGGTGATGAGCATCCGGGCGGTCAACTCGCTCTCGCACTACACTGACTGGACCATCGGCCACGTGCATTCGGGCGCGCTGGGCTGGGTGGGCTTCATCTCCTTCGGGGCGATCTACTGCCTGGTGCCCTGGCTCTGGAAGCGCAAGTCGATGTTCTCGCGCGCCCTGATCGAATGGCACTTCTGGCTCGCGACGCTTGGCATCCTTCTCTACATCACCGCGATGTGGGTGTCGGGTATCATGCAGGGGCTGATGTGGCGCGCCTATAACGAGCTCGGCTTCCTCGAATACTCCTTCATCGAGACCGTCGAGGCGATGCAGCCCTACTACATCATCCGGACCGGCGGCGGGCTGCTGTATCTGATCGGTGCGCTGCTCATGGCCTGGAATGTCTACAAGACGATCCGGGGCGATGTAGCCGACGTCGAAGAAGTCGCCGCCCAGCAGACGCTCCAGAAGCCTGCGGAATAGGGGACAATCACAATGGCCAAAAAACCCAATCCCATCTGGACTTGGCACAAGCGGGTGATGGAGAAGAACTCGCTGCTTCTCACCGTGGGCATTATCGGCGTCGTCTCAATCGGCGGTCTGGTGGAGATCACGCCGCTCTTCTATCTCGACGAGACGATTGAAGAGGTCGAGGGCGTGCGTCCTTACTCACCGCTCGCGCTGATGGGCCGGGACATCTATATCCGCGAGGGCTGCTATACCTGTCACTCCCAGATGATCCGGCCGCTGCGCGACGAGGTGGAGCGTTACGGCCACTACTCGCTCGCCGCCGAGAGCATGTATGACCACCCGTTCCAGTGGGGCTCCAAGCGCACCGGGCCCGATCTGGCGCGCGTAGGCGGCAAGTATTCAGATGAATGGCACCGCGACCATATGCGCGATCCGCGCTCGGTGGTGCCTGGCTCGATCATGCCGCCCTACGCCTTCCTGGAGCGCACCCCTCTGGAGCTGGACGTGATCCCGGGGCGCATGCGCGCGCTGCAGCGCCTGGGCGTGCCCTATACCGACGAGATGATCGAGGTGGCCATCGACGATGTGCGCACCCAGGTCGATCCGTTCTCGGCCAATTACGACGCCTTCCTGGCGCGCTATCCCGGCGCACCGGTGCGCAATTTTGACGGCAATGAGCGCGTGATCAGCGAGCTCGACGCCATGATCGCCTATTTGCAGGTGCTCGGCACCATGGTGGACTTCTCCACCTATGAGGCTGACGCCGACGTCAATCTGAGGTGACCGGCGATGTATGAAACTCTGGCCAGTTTCGCGCAGTCTTGGGGTCTGATCGCCTTCATGGCCTTCTTTGCCGGGGTGATCGCCTACGCTGTGTGGCCGAAGAACCGCGCCAAATTCAACGCCGCCGCTCATTCGGTGCTGGACGAGAATGATCGCCCCGCCGAGGCCGACAAACCGGCCGCCACGAAGGAAGACCGCCATGACTGAGCATGAGAAAATGCCTGTCGACGAGATCACCGGGGTCGAGACCACCGGTCATGAGTGGGATGGCATTACCGAACTGGATAATCCGCTGCCGCGCTGGTGGCTGTGGATCTTCTACGCCAGCATTGTCTGGTCGATCATCTACATGATCTTCATGCCGGCCTGGCCGGCCCCGCCGGGCTTTGACGGCCACACGCGCGGCCTGCGCAACCACTCTGAACGCGCCA
>JBHYFR010000003.1:26514-44353 GCA_051859425.1 Oceanicaulis sp.
CCAATGTGGCGGTGGCCATGAGCGAGCTGGAAGCGCGCCGCGGCCCGATGTTCGCCCAGCTTCAGCGCGTGGTCGATGATGGCGGCGTCACGGCGATCCTGGATGATGGCGATCTGTTGAACTTCACCCTGGCCGCCGGGCGTTCGGCCTTTGGCGATAATTGCGCCACCTGTCACGGCGTGGGCGGAGGGGGCATGATCGGCTATCCCAATCTGCGCGACGACGACTGGATCTGGGGCGGCTCCTATGACGCCATCCGCCACACCATTGTGGCAGGCATTCGCTGGGATGATCATCCCGACACCCGCTTCTCCCAGATGCCGGCGTTCGGACGCGACGGGCTGCTGACCCGTCAGGAGATCGGCGCCGTCACCGATTACGTGATGACGCTGTCTTCGCTCACCGTATCAGCCAGCGCCGATCTGGCGCTGGGCGGCGAGATTTTCGCGGCCCAGTGCGCCAGCTGCCACGGCGTTGACGGCCGGGGCGACACGACGCAGGGCGCGCCCAACCTGACCAATAATATCTGGCTCTATGGCGGATCGCGCGAGCAGATCCAGGCCAGCATCCATCGCGGTCCCTACGGGGCGATGCCGGCCTGGGAAAACCGCCTGCCCGAGCCGGTGATCACGGCGCTGGCGGCTTATGTGTATCTGCTGGGCGGCGGCGAGACGCTGGCGTCCGTGGATGAGGCGGCGCTGGCGGCGCCTCGGTCCGGGGCGCAGATCGGTCAGCCTGGCTAGCGGACGAAGGGCGCGCCGGCTCCCGGCGCGCGGAGGCAGGTCATGAACCTCATCCACAACAGGCCGGACGCCGGCGGCGACGCTGCCGAAGGCGTGGCGCGCCACGACGCCGACGCCGTCAACGCCGCCAGCACGCGCGACCTGTACCAGAAGCGTCAGCAAATCTATCCCAAGCTGGTCCACGGCAAGTTCCGGATGGCCAAATGGGTGTTCCTCGTGCTGGCGCTGGGGGTCTATTACCTCCTGCCCTTCGTGCGCTGGGACCGGGGCCCGGACGCGCCGGGTCAGGCGGTGCTGATCGATTTTCCCAACACGCGCTTTTATTTCTTCTTCATCGAGATTTGGCCCCAGGAAGTCTATTACATCACCGGGCTTTTGATCCTGGCGGCGCTGGTGCTGTTCCTGGTGACGGCGCTGTTTGGCCGGGTGTGGTGCGGCTATGCCTGCCCGCAGACCGTATGGACCGACCTGTTCATCGCGGTGGAGCGCCTGTTTGAAGGCGACCGCAACAAGCGGATCTTCCTCGACCGTGCGCCGATGAGTGTCAACAAGGCCTGGCGCAAGGGCGCCAAGCACGCGGTCTGGGTGCTGATCGCAGCGGCGACCGGGGGGGCGTGGATCCTGTATTTCCACGACGCCTTCGACCTGATGCGCGATTTCTTCACCGGCCAGGCCCCGCTGACGGCCTATCTGTTCTGTGCCGTGCTGACCTTCACCACCTATTCGCTGGCCGGGCTGATGCGTGAGCAGGTGTGCACCTATATGTGCCCCTGGCCGCGTATCCAGGCCGCGCTCACCGACCGGGAATCGCTCAACGTCACCTACCGCACCGACCGGGGCGAACCGCGCGGGCGCCACAAGAAGGGCGAGAGCTGGGACGGGCGCGGCGATTGTATTGACTGCAAGGCCTGCGTGGCGGCCTGCCCCATGGGGATCGATATCCGCGACGGGGCGCAGCTGGAGTGCATCGGCTGTGCGCTGTGCATCGATGCGTGCGACGACATCATGGACAAGATCGGCCGCCCGCGCGGCCTGATCGCCTATGACACCGACGACAACATCACACGGCGCCGCCAGGGAGAAAAGCCCCGCTTCAGCTTCATCCGGCCGCGCATCGTTCTTTATGTGGTGCTGGTGATCGGCGTGAGTGCGCTGATGATTCTCGGTCTGAACACGCGCGACGAGTTGGGCCTGCACGTTGATCGGGACCGCAACCCGAACTTCGTCGTGCTGACCGATGGGTCGGTGCGCAACACCTACACCATCAATGTGCAGAACAAGACCTATGACACCCGGTTTCTCAGGCTGGATGTGACAGGTGATACGGCCTTGCAGGTGCAGGTGCTGGGCGTGCGCGGGGAGACGGTGCTGGAGATCGGACCGGACCGCACCCGCCTGTTCCAGGTGTTCCTGACCGTGCCGTCCGAGGCGGCATTGCGCCATTCCATACCGGTGACCTTCACGATCACCGATCCGGCGACGGGCGAAATCGCTACGGCCCCAAGCTTTCTGGTAACGGGAGCCGCACCATGACCCGAAGCGAAGACACACCGACGCGCCGCCGCGAATTTCGTCTGACAGGCTGGCATGTGCTGGCGATCCTGCTGGCGTTTTTTGGCGTGGTGTTCTCGGTGAACGGGTTTTTCATTACGTCGGCGCTCACCACCTTTACTGGCGAGGAAGCGACGCGCGCCTATGTGCGCGGGCTGGAATACAATGCGGTGCTGGAGGCGCGCCGTGCTCAGGCAGAGCTGGGATGGAGCGCGGGGGTCAACGTGGTGGACGGGCGCGTCCTGGTGAGTGTGACCGATGCTGACGGTGCGCCTGTGGACGGGCTGGACCTCTCCGGAGAGCTTCGCCGGCCCGGCGATCCGGCGCTCGATCAGGCGCTCGTGTTTTCTGAAACGCGCGAGGGCGTCTATTCTGCAGCCGGTGATGAACTGGCGGTCGGCCGCTGGCTGGTGCGCGTGCGCGCGGGCGGCGATGTCCCGTTCGAGCTGGAGCGTGATTTGTGGCTGCAATAGACGCCTCCTGGGTTGATGGGGACGCTGCGGCGTTTGTGCGTGGCGAAGGCGACGCGCGCGCCCTTGACCTGGCCGTTGAAGGCGCCTGGTGCGGCGCGTGCATCTCCAAGATTGAGGGCGGCGTCTCACAACTGCCCGGCGTGGAGCGTGCGCGGCTGAACCTCACCTCCGGGCGGTTGTCCATCAGTTTCAACGGTCCTGATGCGCTGGCGGACCGGATCGTCGACGCCATCAAAGCGCTCGGCTATGGCGCGCGCCCCTACCTGCCTGAAACCGCTGCGGACGCGGTCACAGCGCAGGAAAAGGACCTGCTGCGCGCCATGGCGGTCGCCGGCTTCGCCACGGCCAATGTGATGCTCCTGTCCATCGCCGTATGGTCGGGGGCAGGCGAGATGACCCAGTCCACCCGCACATTGCTGCACTGGATTTCCGGCGCCATCGCCCTGCCGGCGGTGGCCTATGCGGCGCGGCCTTTCTTTGGCAGCGCGTTGCGGGCCCTGAAAGCGCGCCGGGTGAATATGGATGTGCCGATATCGCTCGGCGTGTCGCTGGCGTGCGCGCTGTCGGTCTACGAGACGGCGATCGGGCATGGCGATGCGTATTTCGACGCGGCGGTGATGCTGCTCTTCTTTCTGCTCATCGGCCGCTATCTCGACATGCGGTTGCGCGCACGGGCCGGAGCGGCGGCGCGGCGTCTGGCGGCGCTGGAAGCGCGTGCGGCGCGCCGGGTGGAGCCTGACGGCAGCTTGCGTGCGGTGCCCGCCAGCGAGATCCGTCCCGGTGACTACCTGCTCGTCTCGGCGGGCGAACGCATCGCGGTGGACGGCGTGGTCAGCGAGGGTGAGGGTGAGGCCGACGCCTCGCTGGTGACAGGCGAGTCCGCCCCGGTGGCGTTGAAATCCGGCAGCCCTGTCTGGTCTGGCATGGTCAATCTGGGCGCGGCGCTGACGGTGCGCGCCACGGCGGCGCGCGACGATTCCCTGCTGGCCGAGATCACCCGCTTGGTGGAAGCCGGCGAGCAGGGCCGCTCGGCCTATGTGCGCCTGGCCGACCGGGCGGCCAAGCTCTACGTGCCGCTGGTCCATCTGATCGCGTTTTCTACCCTCATCGGCTGGTTCATCATTGCCCAGGAGCCGCGTCCGGCGATCATCAACGCTATCGCGGTGCTGATCATATCCTGCCCCTGCGCGCTGGCGTTGGCCGTGCCGGCGGTGCAGGTCGTCGCCTGCGGGCGGCTCTACAAGGACGGCGTGCTGGTGCGCTCAGGCGATGCGCTGGAGCGGCTGGAGCGGGTCACGGTGGTGGTGCTCGACAAGACCGGCACGCTCACGCAAGGCCGGCCGTGCCTGGTCAATGGCGACGAGTTGCCCGAAGGCGCGCTGGCGCTGGCCGCGCGCCTGGCCAGGGCCTCGCGCCACCCGCTGTCACAAGCGCTGGCCGAAGCCGCCGGTCCCGGCGAGGCGGCGTCCGGCGCAGTGGAAGTGCCCGGCCGGGGCGTTGAAGCCGAGATTGAAGGGCGCCGCGTGCGGTTTGGCTCAGGCCGCTGGACCGGCGCGCCGGTCCAGCCCGGCAGCCTCGAGGGCGAGGGCGCGTTCGAGCTGGAGGCCTGGCTGCAGGCCGAGGGCGCCGAGCCGGTGCGCTTCGCCTTCGCTGATCAGCTGCGCGCCGACGCCGCCGAAATGATCGCCGCTCTGCGCGCGCGCGGGCTGGAGCCGGAGCTGCTGTCGGGCGACCGCGAGGCGCCGGTGGCGGCCGTGGCTCAGGCTCTGGGGATCACGCGCTGGCGTTCCGGCCTGACGCCTGCCGACAAGACCACGCGTCTCAACGACTTGGCGCAAGCGGGTGAGAAAACGCTGATGGTCGGCGATGGGCTGAATGATGCGCCGGCGCTCGCGGGGGCGTATGCCTCCATCTCCATGGGCTCGGCGGCGGACATCTCGCGCTCTGCGGCCGATCTGGTGATCCAGCGCGACCGCCTCACCTCCATCCCGCTGGCGCTGGACGTGGCGCGGTCGGCCCGGCGCCGCGTGGACGAGAATTTCGCCCTGACAATCCTCTACAACGTCATCGCCGTGCCCATCGCGGTCATGGGCTTCGTCACGCCGTTGGTGGCGGCGGTGGCCATGTCGGTATCCTCGGTGGTGGTCACGGTCAATGCCATGCGGCTGATGCGCCGATGACCTCGCTTCTGTGGCTCATCCCGTCAGCGCTGGCGCTGGGCGCGCTGGGCCTGTTGGCCTTCTTCTGGTCGATGCGCGCCGGCCAGTATGACGACCTGCAAGGGGCGGCCGAGCGTATCCTGATCGACGATGACAAGCCGATCACTGATGAGGCCGAAGACGGCGGTGCTGATGACACGCCCGATGGCGGTCACGATGGGCCGGGCGACGATGATCCGGGTGCGCGCTGAGGTTCAGGCCCGCTCCGCCGCGATCGCCTCTCTGGAGCTGACCGGGCGCGGTGCGAAGTCCTTGTAGGCGCGCCAGCTGGCATGAGCGATCAGCGGGAAGGTAAAGGCCAGCCCGATCAGAAGCGTCATCGAGCCCAGAAGGGTGATCACCGCGATCAGCCAGGCCCAGGTCAGCATCACGCCGGGCTGGGCCTTCACCGCCTTGATGCTGGCGGCGATGGCGGTGAAAGCGTCCACATCCTGGTCCACCAGCATCGGGAAGGAGATCGCCGACACGGTGAAGGCGGCCAGCGCCAGCACGCCGCCGATCAGCGAACCCACCACGATCAGGCCCAGGCCCTGAGGCGTGAACAGGAAGGGCAGGACGCTGGTCAGCGTCATATCGCTGCCATAGGCGAACATCGCGAACAGGAATTGCGCCAGCCGCGCCCAGGCCAGGAAGAAGACCAGAAGCAAAATGCTGAGCAGGGCCAGCTGGGTGACCCGGCCCACCGGCATGGACCAGAAATCGAACAGGCGCGGCGTGCCGCCCGCGTCGCGCACCTGGCTGATGCGGTAGACGCCTATGGCGAAGGCCGGCGCCACCAGCGCGAAACCGGCCACAAACACCGGCGCCAGACCGCCATAACCCAGCGCGGCGAGACCCAGCGTGATCGCGATGCCCGCCAGGGTGAACACGGCGCCATAACCCAGTGAGATGCCCGGCGCGGCGGCCATATCCGCAAGGCCGTCCTTGAGCCAGGCCCAGGGCGCATCGCGGCGCACCTTCCCGATAATCACCATGTCAGTCTCCATCCATTACGTACCGGGAGTCTCCGGAAAAACCCTAGCTTATGCAAGGGGATTCTTCTGGCTGCGGCGTTGTGGCCGGCAGGCGCCCGGCAATTGGATGCGTCATGCCATGCGTGCGCTGCAACATAAGCGCTGTCTATAGCCGTCATCATTATAAATGACTAAAAACCAAGGGTCGCTTTATGATAGCGTTATCCCGATGGTCGCACAGACACCCCTCGCCTGAGCGGCCGCTTGGTATGAAATCCATTATCCGGGAGATGACATATGGACGGCAATAACCCAGGCAAATGCCCCGTCATGCATGGTGGCCTGACCGCATCAGGAACGAGCGTCACCGACTGGTGGCCGAAATCCCTCAATCTGGACATCCTGCATCAGCACGACGCCAAGACCAATCCGCTGGGCAAGGACTTCGATTACCGCAAAGAGGTCCAGACGCTGGATTTCGATGCGGTGAAGGCTGACCTGCATAAGGTCATGACCGACAGCCAGGACTGGTGGCCGGCGGACTGGGGCCATTATGGCGGTCTGATGATCCGCCTGGCCTGGCACGCTGCGGGCACCTACCGCCTGGCCGATGGCCGCGGTGGCGGCGGCACCGGCAATATCCGGTTCGCGCCGCTGAACTCCTGGCCGGACAACGGCAATCTGGACAAGGCGCGCCGCCTGCTCTGGCCGGTGAAAAAGAAGTACGGCAACAAGCTGAGCTGGGCCGACCTCATCCTTCTGGCCGGCAATGTCGCCTATGAGTCCATGGGCCTGAAGACCTATGGCTTCTCGTTCGGCCGCGAGGACATCTGGCACCCCGAGAAGGATACCTATTGGGGCGCGGAGAAGGAATGGACCCCGCCCAGCGAGAACCGTTATGCGGATGTCGGCAAGCCCGACTCGCTGGAAAACCCGCTGGCAGCGGTTCAGATGGGCCTCATCTACGTCAATCCCGAAGGCGTCAACGGCAAGCCCGACCCGCTCAAAACCGCCGCACAGGTGCGCGAGACCTTCGCGCGCATGGCGATGGATGACGAGGAAACCGCAGCCCTGACCTGTGGCGGCCACACCGTGGGCAAGGCGCACGGCAATGGCGACGCCTCGACGCTGGGCGCGGAGCCCGAAGGCGCTGACCTGGAGACACAGGGCTTCGGCTGGATGAACCCCAACCTCAAAGGCAAGGCCACCAACGCCATCACCTCCGGGCTTGAAGGCGCGTGGACGACCGAGCCCACCAAGTGGGACATGGGCTATTTCAAGCTTCTCTTCGGTTATGAGTGGGAAGTGAAGAAGAGCCCGGCCGGCGCCTCGCAATGGCAGCCCATCGACATCAAGGAAGAGGACATGCCGGTCGACTCCACCGATCCGTCGGTGCGCCGCATGCCGATCATGACCGACGCCGACATGGCGATGAAGATGGACCCGACATATCGCGCCATCTGCGAGAAGTTCATGGCCGATCCGGCCTATTTCGACGATTGCTTCGCCCGCGCCTGGTTCAAGCTGACCCACCGCGATCTGGGTCCGCGCACGCGCTATATCGGCCCGGAAGCACCCAAGGAAGACCTGATCTGGCAGGACCCGATCCCCGCCGGTTCGACCAAGTATGACGTGAAAACCGTCAAGGCGAAGATCGCCGCGAGCGGGCTTTCGGTCTCCGACATGGTCGCCACGGCCTGGGACAGCGCGCGGACCTTCCGCGGCTCGGACCTGCGCGGCGGCGCTAATGGCGCGCGCATTCGCCTGGCCCCGCAAAAGGACTGGGACGGTAATGAGCCGGCCCGTCTGGCCAAGGTGCTGTCCGTGCTCGAACCGATCGCCAAGGAGACCGGCGCGAGCCTGGCCGACGTGATCGTGCTGGCCGGCAATGTGGGCGTGGAGCAGGCCGCGAAAGCGGCAGGCGTCACCGTCGACGTGCCGTTCAGCCCGGGCCGCGGCGACGCCACGGCCGAGCAGACCGATGCGGATTCCTTCTCCGTGCTGGAGCCGGTGGCTGACGGCTTCCGCAACTGGCTGAAGAAGGACTATGCGGTCCAGCCCGAGGAAATGCTCCTCGACCGGGCCCAGCTCCTGGGCCTGACGGCGCCGGAGATGACCTGCCTGATCGGCGGCATGCGCGTTATCGGGACCAATCATGGCGGGACGAAGCACGGCGTGTTCACCGACAAGGAAGGCGCTCTGACGACCGACTTCTTCGTGAACCTGACCGACATGGCCTATAGCTGGGTTCCCAAGGGCGCCAATCTCTACGACATCGTGGAGCGCAAGTCCGGCAAGACCCGCTTTACGGCCACCCGTGTGGACCTGGTGTTCGGCTCGAACTCCATCCTGCGCGCCTATGCCGAGGTCTACGCCCAGGACGACGCCAAGGAGACGTTCGTGAAGGACTTCGTGGCGGCCTGGACCAAGGTCATGAACGCCGACCGGTTCGATCTGGCCTGAGCCATCGACCAGCTGACTTGAAAAGGCGGCGCTCCGGAAAGCTTCCGGGGCGCCGTTTTTTGTTATGCCTTGGCTGGCGGGGCGGCGGCGGGCGTGTATGCTCCGGGCCAAATTATGTCCGGGGAGACTATATCATGCGTTTGAAGGCACTGGCGGCTTGCGCCGCGCTGATGGCTGTGACCGCTTGCGGGGGCGAGCCCGCCAAAACGTACGAGGCTGAAATCCTGCGCAGCGCCTATGGCGTGCCCCACATCATCGCAGCCGACCATGCCGGGCTGGGCTATGGGCTGGGCTATGCCGCGGCGCAGGACAATATCTGCGAGATCGCCGAGCGCATGATCACCGTGCGCGGCGAGCGCGCGGCCTTTCTCGGCGCCGGCGCCCAGCGCGCCAATATCGCTTCGGACCTGTTCCATCGCGCCGCCGCCAGCGAAGCGATCGTGCTCGCTTATCTCAACGGGCCTTCAGGCGATCCTGACACCCCCAGCGCCGAGGCGCGCGCGCTGGTGGACGGCATGGCGGCGGGCATCAACCGCTTCCTGACCGACACCGGCGTTGAGGCGATCTCCGATCCGCGCTGCGCCGGTGCAGACTGGGTTCGGCCGGTCACCGGGACCGATATCTGGCTCAGCGCCCTGATCGCCCCGTTCGGCAATCCCATCGCCTCCATCGCCAACGCGGCGCCGCCCCACTCGCCCCGGGCGCAGGAGGCTGTGACCGAGGCGCGCCTGGACCCGGACCTCAATGATGTGACCATGGGCAGCAACGCCTATGGTCTGGGCCGCGAGGCGACCCGCTCAGGCCGGGGCGCGGTGCTGGGCAATCCCCATTACCCCTGGAACGGGGCGCTGCGCTTCTACCGCTCCCACCTGATCATTCCCGGCGAGCTTAACGTGGTGGGCGCCGGCCTCATCACCTCGCCCTTCCCGGGCATTGGCCATACCGACCACATAGCCTGGAGCCACACTGTCTCCACCGCGCGCCGGTTCGGCTATTTCGAGCTGACCCTCGATCCCGAAGACCCCACCCGCTATCTGGTGGACGGCGAGTATCGCGATATGACCCGTCAGGACGTGACGCTGGACGTCATGGGCGAGGACGGGGAGACCAGCCAGATCACCCGCACGCTGTACGCCACCGAGTTCGGCCCGCTGGCGGTGAGCGACCAGATGCCGTGGAGCGATCAGCGCGCCTATGCCTGGGCGGCGCCCAGCGAGGGCTTGCGCGTGATCGACCAGTATTTCGCGATCTGGGCGGCGCGCAACGTGGGCGAGCTGCATGAGGCGCTGGGCCGGTATCAGGCGACGGGCTTCAACACCATCGCCGCCGATTCAGCCGGTCTCGCCTATCATGGCGATATGGGCATGGTGCCTCATGTCACGCCCGAACTGATCGCCGCATGCGCCGTCAGCCCCGGCGCGCGCGGCGCCTGGGCCTCCCTGCGCATCCCGGTGCTGGACGCGTCGCGGTCTGAGTGCCGCTGGGGCAGCGATCCCGATTCCACCCGTCCGGGTGTGTTCGGCCCCTCCAGCGCGCCGCACATCTTCCGCGAGGACTGGGTCGCCCAGAGCAATGACAGCCACTGGCTGAGCCAGCCCGCCGCGCCCATGACCGGATTCAGTCCGATCTATGGCGACGAGACCGGCGCGCGCAGCCTGCGCACGCGCCTGGCCATCGACATGGTCGAGCAGCGCCTGGCAGGGACGGATGGCCTGGGCGAGCCGGGCTTTGATCTCGATACGCTGACGGCCGCCATGTTCTCCAACCGCCATCATGGCGGGGAGCTGGTGCGTGATGATCTGGCCGCCCTGTGCCGCAATGAGGGCGGAGACGATCTCCAGCCCGTGTGTGACGCGCTGGAGGGCTGGGATCTGCGCGTGGACCGCGACAGCCGCGGGGTGCTCCTGTTCAACCAGTTCATTGAATCCGGCGGGCTCAAATGGATCGAACCCTTCGATCCGGCGGACCCGGCGCGCACGCCCCATACGCTCGATGTCACTGACCCGGCGGTGCTCAGCGCCCTGCGCACGGCGTCCCGTCAGCTGGCGGAGCTGGAGATCGCGCCGGATGCGCGTCTGGGCGATGTGCAGGCGGAAATGCGCGGGGACGAGCGCATCGAGATCCACGGCGCCACGCGCGGCATGGGCGTATTCAACATGATCATTCCCGAAGCGCCGCGCCCGCAGGTGGGCTCACAGCGCATCATTCACGGATCAAGCTGGATCATGGCGGTGGAGTTCACCGATGAGGGACCGCGCTCGCGCGGCCTGCTGAGCTACTCCCAGTCCACCGACCCGACCTCGGCGCATTATGGCGACCAGACGCGGCTCTATTCGGACAAGGGCTGGGACGAGCTGTATTTCGAGGAAGCCGCCGCGCGGGCCAACGCGGTCAGCCGCATCACCCTGGCGGAGTAAACGCGCCGGGCCGCCTGCACCAAGCAGGCGGCCCGTGACGCCGGTGATCAGAGCTGGCTGAGCACGTATTCCGCGCTGGACACTTCAAAACTGCCGCCGGCTTCCACGAAGAGGTGCTCGACCACGCCGTCATTGACGACCATGGCGTAGCGCTGGGAGCGCGGGCCCATGCCGAATTTCGAGCCGTCCAGCACCAGGCCGATCGCTGCGGCGAACTGGCCATTGCCGTCGGCGAGCATCATCACATCCTCGCCCGCGCCCTGATCCTTGGCCCAGGCGGCCATAACGAACACGTCGTTGACCGAGGTGCAGGCGATGCGGTCGATGCCCTTGGCTTTCAACTCGCCGGCCTTGGTGACAAAGCCCGGCAGGTGCTTGGCCGAGCAGGTCGGTGTGAAGGCGCCGGGCACCGCGAACAGCGCCACGCGCTTGCCCTTGAAGGCGTCCGCCGTGCTGACCGGCGCCGGGCCGTCGGCGGTCATGGTCATGAAAGTCACGTCAGGCAGGGCGTCGCCGGTCTTGATGGTCATGGGGCCTCCGAGGGGGGTTGCGTCCGGCGCACACACGCGCCGTCTTCCCATGCGAGATAGGCCGGGGCCGGGCGCAGCGCAAGGCGAAGCTTGCGGGCGCCACTGGACAGACCCCGCCGGCTCGCGAGATGCTGGGGGTATGAGCCGACCGCTGCCCCATACCGCTGCCGGGTATCTCGGCGGACGTTTGCTGATCGCCAGCCCGCTGATCGGCGATCCGCGCTTTGACCGTTCGGTGGTGTTCATGTGCGCCCATGGCGAGGACAGCGCCATGGGGCTGATCATCAACCGGCCCATGACCGGGCTGCGCCTGCGCGACCTTCTGGACCAGCTGGATGTGTCCGGCGCGGGCGACGCGCCCGACTGCCCCGTCCATGATGGCGGACCGGTGGACCGCGACCGGGGCTTTGTCCTGCATACGCTGGATGTCACCTGTGGCCCCGCGACCTTGCCGGTGGGCGCCGGGCTGGGCCTGACGGCGACGCGGGAAATCCTGGACGCGCTGGCCTCCGGCGCGCCGCCGCGCCAGGCGCTGATGGTGCTGGGGTATTCCGGCTGGGATGCGGGCCAGCTGGAGGATGAGATCGCGGCGAACGCCTGGCTGGTCTGCGACGCCGACGAGGCCTTGGTGTTTGAGGCCGATCACGAGCTGAAATGGGCCCGGGCCCTGAGCACGCTGGGCGTGACGCCCGAATATTTGACCGGCGCCTCCGGCCACGCCTGAACAGACCCGGCCGCCCGTGCTTGACGGATCGAACGAACGTTCGCATTGGTTCGTCATGAGCGCGCCCGAGACCCGCACCCGCATACTGGACGCCGCCCTGACCGCCCTGCCGGCGGAGGGGTTCGAGGGCCTGTCCATTGGCCGTCTGGCGGCGCGCACCGGCCTGTCCAAGAGCGGGCTGTTTGCTCATTTCGGTGGCCAGGGCGCGCTGCAGATCGCGGTCATTGATGCGGCGGCGGCGCGGTTTGATGCGGCGGTGACCCGCCCGGTGCTGGCCGAGGCCGACCCGCTGGAGCGCCTGAAGCGGCTGGCCAAACTCTGGCTGGTCTGGGTCACCACCGACGGGCAGGGCCGCCCCTGTCCGCTGATGCAGGCGGCCATGAGCGCGCCGGGCCTGGCCGGTGAGGCGGGCGAACACGCCCGCGCTGTGCGCGCACGCTTCCATCCCTTTGTCGCCCGTCTGACGCGCCGGGCCGTGCAGGCGGGGGCGTTGCGTCCCGATACCGACGGCGTGCGCTTCGCCTTCCGGTTTGAAGCGCTGGGCCTGGCCGCAGGACTGCATGCCCTGAGCGAGGAGCCCGCGCGGGTGCGCGCCTGTGCCCAGGCCGAATACGCCGCCCTGTTCGCGGAGTTCGCGGCATGAAAATGCTGGCGGTGAATCTGGCGGCGCGATGGGCCCCGCAGCGCTTTCGCGCCGAGGCGGGCCGGCGCTTCATCACGCCGCGCGTGCGCCGCCAGTCCGATACCGGGCGCGACTTCCTGCATCAGCTCGAGCCAGCCGGGTTTGACGGCCCTCTCGGCCGCCAGCGCGCCTGGATGGGCGGGGAGGATGGCCCGCTGGTCTTTTTCCAGCATGGCTGGGAAGCCGACAGCGCCGATCTGGCGACGCTGGCTGAAGCCGTGCTGGCGCGTGGCGCGCGCGTGTGCCTGATCGACGGGCCTGCCCATGGCGAGAGCGAGGGCGCCACCGCCACTCTGCTGGACTTCGCGTCCGGCATCGCAGGCGCCGCCCGCGCCTTTGGTCAGCCCGACGCCGTGGCGGCGCATTCCATGGGATTGCCAGCGACCGTGATCGCCATGCGCCGCCATGGCCTGGCGCCGGTGCGTGTGGCGGGGATCGCCGGGCCGGACGCGCTGCCCGCCAATGTGCGATATCAGGGCGGCAAGATGGGCATGAGCGAAACCGCCATCACGCGGCTTCTCGAAGCGGTCAGTTTCCGCCTGGGCGAGCCGGCGGACGGGCTGAGCATTCTGCGCGACGCCCATGCCCTGACCGCGCAGGCGCTGATCGTCCATGGCCGGGGCGATGTCATCACCCCGCCCGAAGCCGGAGAACGCATCGCCGCCGCCTGGCCGGGCGCGCAGCTGGTCATGTTTGACGGGCTGGGCCACCGCGCCGTGCTGCGCCACCCGGACGTGGTGGCGCGCGCCAGCGGGTTTCTGGCGCCCGATTGACAGCCGGGCGTGGCGGGACGCACGCACACGCCCTAGATAGGCCTTCACCAACCCAGCCTTTGGAAAGGGCCGTTCATGGCCGCCACCCGCGCCGCGCGCGACCTGACCAAGGGTCCGGTCTTCGGCCATGTCCTGCGCATGGTGATCCCCATGTCGTTCGGGATTGTCGCCATGATGCTGGTCGGCGTGGTGGACGCCTACTGGGTCGGCCGGCTCGGCACCGCGCAGCAGGCCGCCGTGCAGTTCGTGTTCCCCGTTTCCATGCTGGTGATGAGCATCGCCATCGGGCTGGGCGCCGGCGCGGTGTCGGTGGTGGCGCGCGCCGCGGGGCGCGGGGATCATGGCCGCACCCGCCGGGTCGCCACGGATGCGGTCACCCTGTCGCTGATCGTCGTGGTCATCGTCGCCGCGCTGGGCGTCGCCATGATCGATCCGTTGTTCCGCGCGCTGGGCGCCACCGAGGCGATGATGCCCTTCGTGCGCGAATACATGGTCATCTGGTTTGCCGGGATCGTGTTCATGGTCGGCCCCATGGTGGCGGGCAATCTCCTGCGCGCGCTGGGCGATGCGATCATACCCAGCCTGATCATGGTGTTCGCCGCCATCATCAACATGATCCTCGATCCCATCCTGATTTTCGGCTGGGGGCCGATCCCGCGCATGGAGGTGCAGGGCGCGGCCTGGGCGACGCTGATCGCCAATCTGGTAGTGTTCATCCTGGCCATGGGGATCATCATCTGGCGCGAGAAGCTGATCGATTTCTCCTTCCCCGGCTGGAGCGAGCTGATGTGGAACTGGCGCGAGATCGCCCGGGTGGGCGTGCCGGCGGCTGGCTCCAACATGATCGGTCCGCTGGCCAACACCGCCGTGTTCGCCGCTGTGGCGGGCTTTGGCGAGCCGGCCGTGGCGGGCCTGGGCGTGGGCATGCGGGTGGAGGCGCTGGCGATCATTCCGCTGTTCGCCCTGTCGGGCTGTATCGGACCCATTACCGGACAGAATGGCGGCGCCGGGCTGACGGACCGGGTGCGCGAGGCGTTCGCCAAATCCTTCCTGTTCGCCCTGGGCTGGGGTTTGTTGATCGCGGTGATCCTGGCGGCGCTCAGCGGGATTCTCGCGCCGGCATTCCTGCCGGGCGAGGAAGGTCAGGCCATGGCGCGCGCCTACTGGCTGATCGCACCCTTCGCCGTGGCCGGTTATGGCGTGGCGATGGCGGCGGCGGCGGGATTCAACGGGCTTGGCCGGCCCCTGATGGGCGTGGCGGTCAATCTGTTCCGGGGCGTGGCGCTGGTGGCGCCGCTGGCCTGGCTCGGCGCGGTTCTGGGCGGCGCCACCGGCGTCATCTGGGGCGTGTTCGCGGCCAATATGATTGCAGGCCTTGTCGTCGCTCTTGTGGTGTTGCGGCTGTGCCCGCTGACAGCGGTTGATTCGCGTGCGCGACGCCCGGATGCGGCGGCTACGATCCCGGCGCCCGGATCAGACGCGCCGCCAGTTCCGCCTTCTCGCCCAGCCCCGGATGGGGATAGGCGGTAAGCGCGCCATCGGGCCAGATCCAGCGGGTTTCCGGCAACAGGGCGCGCATGGCGTCCAGATCACAGCCATAGGGCGGCCCGCCGGGCTCATTCTTCTGCATGAACAGGGCGAACAGCGACGCGCCGGGCTTCAGGCTGGCGTGGACCATGGCTTCCCAGTTCAGCCTCAGACGCGGATGGATAGCGCACAAAAAGGTCTGCTCCCACACGGCGTCGAACGGCGCATCAGGCCGAAAGGCGAGGGCGTCGGCAGTCACGAACTGCCCTGCGAGGCCCGCCTGTTCAAAATGATCGCGCTGCCAGCCAATGGCGCTGGGGGCCATGTCGATGCCGGTGACAGCCAGACCCAGCCGGGCGAAGGCTTCGGGCTCGCGCCCGCGCCCGCATCCGGGAACCAGCATGCGCTCACCGGCGCTGAAGGCGCCCGCCTTGGCCCAGTCTGTCAGCGCCGGATGGACGCCCGGGCGCTCCCATGGGGCGTCATCGGCGCGAAAGCGCGCCTCCCAGTCCATGCCGGTGCGGTTTTCAGATGCCGGTATGCCGCTCATGCGCTGTTCATGAAGCACGCCTCAACGTGTGTAAATAGCTGTGGACGAAGCTGATTCCCGGAATCACACCGGGGCGTTTAAACTGGCCGCCGCAATCAGGCGGGCAAAGGGGGAGGGCGCGATGACGGTGTTGAATCATCCGGCGGTCACTGACACTTCGCCCGTAGCCTTGCCCGCGCGCACCGGTGCGCGCCGCCTGCCGCCCGCCATCCTGTTCGCCCTGGTGACCGGCAGCGTCATCTTGCTGTCCGGCCTGCTGGTGCTGGCCAGCCTCAACGCCGCGCCGGACTGGTCGCAAGGCTGGCGCGCGATCCGCTCGCCGCTGGAGCTTGACGGCCGCTTCTGGGTATCGGTGATGACCGGAACGCTGGCGGCGCTGTCCTCTGGGTGGATCTGGTCGCTGAAGCCCGGCGATCCGGCTGTGCGCCTGTTCGCGCTGAGCGGCGCCGCGACCTTCGTGTTTTGCATGGGCGCGGCGGGTAATCTGGCGCCAACAGCCTTGCCATACGCGGTCACGATGGCGTTCGGCATGGCCAACGCTCTTGGCGCCAGCGCCTTCGGACTGGTGATGATCGCGCTTTTCGCCGTCTATCCTGCCCGCCTGCCCCACACAGGCTGGCTGATCGGGGCGAGCGTGGCGGTGTTCGGCGGATGGACGCTGCTGGCCGCGTTCGGACCGCTCAACCTTTCCATCGCGGTCCAGCGCGTCACCTTCCTGGAAATGCTGGTGATCGTGGCGGTCAGCCTGGCTCAGATCAGCGCCGCGCGCGGCGATGCGGTCCAGCGCGCCATTGCGGTCTGGCTCAGCGCCTGTGTGATCATCGGCGCGGGCGGGTTCATCGCCACGGTGGCCGCGCCCATCAGCTTTGGCCTGCCCCCGCTTGTTCCGGCCCAGTACGCCTTCGCGTTTTTCCTGGTCATTTATGCCGGTCTCGCGGTCGGCCTGTCCCGCTACCGGGTGTTCGGGCTGGGGCGCTGGGCCTATCAGGTCGTGTTCACGGTGGCCGCCGCACTGGTGGTGCTGGCGGTGGATGCGGCGTTGATCCTTCTGGTGTCGCTGGACCCGGCGCGCGCCATCGGCCTGGCGCTGTTCGTGGTGGCGGTCGCCTATCTGCCGGCGCGGGCCTGGCTGTGGTCGCGCCTGTCGCAGCGCAAGGCGCTCGACCAGGCCGGGCTGATGCGCGCGGTGGCCGATGTGGCGCTGCAGCCCGGCGCCGATCAGCGCGCGCAGCGCTGGCAGGCGCTGATGCGCGACCTGTTCTCGCCGCTGGATATCACGCCGTCGCTGGCCAGCCCCGTTGAGGGCGGGATCGAGATGGAGGGACGCCGCCTTGTGACGCCCGTGCGCGGCGGCCTGCCCGGTCTGATCCTGCATGACAAGGACAGAGGCCGCGCCCTGTTCACGCCGGAGGATTGGGACACGGTGCGCGAGCTGGGCGCGCTGGCCGAATATCTCGACGAAAGCCGCACCGCCTATGACCGGGGCGCCGCGTGGGAGCGCACCCGCATCGCGCGCGATATTCACGACCATATTGGGGCCCAGCTGCTCACCGCCCTGCATGTGCGCGAGGATGGCCGCAAGGACGAGCTGATCCGCGCCACCATCGGCGATTTGCGCGACGTCATCCGCAACGCCGAGGGCGAGGCGGCGCCCTTTGACAGCCTGATGGCCGACTTGCGCTCGGAAACGGCGGACCGTCTGGAAGCGGCGGGGCTGGAGCTGGACTGGCGTGTGGAGGCCGAGCGTGAGGATGCGCCCTTGCGCGCCGCCATGCAGACCCTGCGCGCCTTGGTGCGCGAGGCGGTCAGCAACGCGATCCGCCACGCCGGCGCGTCAAAACTGACCGTCGTCCTGTCGCTGGACGGGGAGGCGCTGACCCTGGTGGTCAGCGATGACGGGCGCGGATTTGACCCGGATGCGGATCGCGCCGGGCACGGGCTGGACAATATGGCCGCCCGCGTCGAGGCGCTGGGCGGAACGTTCTCAATTGACACCGGGCCGGACGGTTCGGCCTTGCACGCCCGTTTCGAGGCGTTTGGCTAAGCCCGTCTCAGGCTTCGCTCGGCGCTGACAGCCCCAGCCGCGCCGCGTGCCAGGCCGCTTCCGCGCGCGAGGATATGCCCAGCTTGCGGTAGACCGCCTTGATATGCCCGGCCACGGTCTGCTCGGCGATGCCCAGCGCCTTGGCGGTCTCATGATTGCGCAGACCTCGGCCGATATGGGCCAGCACTTC
>JBHYFR010000004.1:0-38877 GCA_051859425.1 Oceanicaulis sp.
GCTGCGGGCTGGGCTGGTTGCCGCGCCACATATCCCCGCCCACCCGGTGCATGTTCCGCCAGCGCTGGCGCAGCACGCCATGATCGCCCCACATCAGGGCGCGCAGGGCGCGGCGATAGTCATCGCGATTGTCCAGATCGTAGCTCATGACGCTCCCCTAGCCGCTGAACCTGCGCGCGGCAATGCGCCTGAACGCTTGACGAAGCCGCTCCGGGCGGCGATCCAGCATGCGCAATGGTGAAAGCGATCCTCTTTTCCGCGCCGGTGGTCTGGACGCTGGGGGGCCTGATCGGGGGCTATATGGCTCTGATCAAGCACGCCACGCGCTGGGAGGTGCGCGGCCGCGAGCATATCACGCCGATATGGGATAGCGGCGAGGGTCTGGTGCTGTGCACCTGGCACGGGCGCAATCTGTTTCTGGAATCCACCTGGGAGGCGGGCCGCCAGAAGCCGGCCATCCTGATTTCCAAATCGCGCGAGGGCGATGTGGTGGCCCGCGCCGCCGGCCTCAATGGTGTGGCGCTGATCCGCGGCTCCACCCAGAACGACGCCAAGAAGCACAAGGACAAGGGCGGCGCCGCAGCCTTCCGCGACATGGTGCGCTGGGTGCGCGGCGGCGGCTGTATGGCCATCACGCCGGACGGACCGCGCGGACCGCGCCAGCGCGTGTCTCTGGGCGCGGTGAAGCTGGCGCAAATGACCGGCGCGCCCCTGGTCCCGGTCAACTGGTCGACGCGCTGGGGCTTCCGTCTGAAATCCTGGGACCGGTTTCATGTGCCCCTGCCCTTCGGGCGCGGCGTGATTGTCTGGGGCGAACCGGTGCGCCTGCCCGCCAATCCCACGCCGGAGGATATCGAGGCGGCCCGCGCGCTGGTGGAGGCGCGCATGAATGGCGCCCTGGACGCCGCCGACATCGCGTGCGCCAAGGAGACCATCGCCCCGGATCCCGCGCCATGACCGGCCAGCCGCGCACCCCCGCGCTCAGAGCCTATGCCGGCGCAACCCATGTGCTGGGGCCGGTGGCCGATATCGTGCTGGACCGCCGGGCGTCCGCCGGCAAGGAAGACCCGGCGCGCCTCGACGAACGGCGCGGCGCCGCCAGCCTGCCCCGGCCCGGCGGCACGCTGATCTGGCTGCATGGCGCCAGCGTGGGCGAAAGCCTGGTGGCGCTGAGCCTGGCTGACGCGCTGACCGCAGCGCGCAGCGATCTGACGATCCTGATCACATCGGGCACGGTGACCTCCGCCGACCTCATCGCCCGGCGCGCGCGCGCGCGGGTGATGCACCAGTATGCGCCGGTGGACCGCCCGTCCTGGGCGGCGCGCTTCATCGCCCACTGGCGCCCCGATGCGGGCGTGTTTCTGGAAAGCGAGCTCTGGCCCAACCTGATCGCTGCGGCGGTAAAGGCCGGCGTGCCGCTGGCGCTGGCCAATGCGCGCATGAATGACGCATCGATCCGCAGCTGGGGCCGGTTCTCCGGCGCCTTCCGGGCGCTGGCGTCGTCCTTTGACTGGGTTGGCGCAGCGGACGCCAGCACGGCTGAAGGGCTGGAGCGGCTGACCGGGCGCGCGCCGGCGCTGGTCGCCAACCTCAAACTGGAAGCCGCCCAGCCTGATCCCGACCCGGACGCGCTGGCTGAGGTGCGCGCCGCGCTCGCCGGGCGCCCTGTCTTCACCGCCGCCAGCACCCATGCGGGCGAGGAAGCCATGCTGGCGCGCGCCCATGCCCGCATCCTCAAATCCCGGCCCGATGCATTGATGATCCTGGCGCCGCGCCATCCCGCGCGCGCAGACGCGGCCGGCGAGGCGTTGCGCACGCAGGGGCTCGGCTTTGTGCGGCGCTCTCAGGGTGAAGCGCCGGACGCAGGCGCGCCGGTCTGGCTGGCCGACACGATGGGCGAAATGGGATTGTGGTATGCCGTCAGCCTCGCCTCCGTGATCGGCGGCAGCTTCATTGACGGCGTGGGCGGCCATAATCCGGTGGAGGCGACGCGCGCCGGGTCCGCCGTGATCACCGGGCCCTATGCCGCCAGCTTTGCCGATGTGTACGCCGCCTATCGCGCCCACGGCGCGGTGCTTGAGGCTGCGGCGCCCGACGAGATCGCCGATGCGGTGCTGCGAATCTGGGACGGGCGCGGGCCCGATGCAGACGCCGGCCAGCGCGCCATCGCCTCCATGACCGGGGGCGCGCTGGCCCGGACGGCCGAAGCAATCCTCAACCTGCTGCCCCGGGGGACCCGCGCATGAGGCCGCCGCCTTTCTGGGACCCCACAGGTCCGCGCAGCTCCGGCGCGATCACCCGGGCCATTCTGTCGCCGCTGGGCTGGGCCTATGCCGCGGCGGGGGCGTGGCGCATCGCGAAAACCGATCCGGCGTCTGCACCGGCGCCGGTGATGTGCGTGGGCAATCTGACGCTGGGCGGCACGGGCAAGACGCCGGTGACCCTGGCGGTCATGGACGCGGCGCGCGCGCTGGGCCTGACCCCGGCCGCCCTGACGCGCGGCTGGGGCGGGCGCCTGGCCGGGCCCGTGGAAGTGGACCCCGCCATCCATGGCGTGCGCGATGTGGGCGACGAGCCGCTGCTGCTGGCGCGCCAGGGCCTGACCATTATCGACCGCACGCGGGTGGCGGGGGCGGCGCTGGCGGCGCAGCGCGGCGCTGACATCATCGTCATGGATGACGGACATCAAAACCCGCGCCTGGAAAAATCCCTGTCCATCGTGGTTGTGGACGCGGTGACCGGATGGGGGCCGGGGCAGATATTCCCCGCCGGCCCCTTGCGCGAGCCGGTCAGCGCCGGGCTGGCGCGCGCGGACGCTGTGGTGGTGATGGGGCCGGATGAGCGGTTTGAACCCGATCTGGAGCGTCTTGAGCTGGCCGACCTTCCCAAGCCGGTGCTGCGCGCCTGGCTGGAGCCGGTCGCCGCCCCGCCCGAAGGCCGGCTGGTGGCGTTCGCGGGCATCGGACGGCCGCAGAAATTCTATGACGCGCTGGTCCAGTGGGGCGGCGATCTGAAGGAGACCGCCAGCTTTCCCGACCACCATGTGTTCAGCCGGGCCGATCTGCATCGTCTGGCCGATCTGGCCGCCGCGCTGGAGGCTCAACTGATCACCACCGAAAAGGACTGGGTGCGCCTGCCCGGCGACCTGGCCGGCGCCATTCACGCCTGGCCGGTGCGCGCGCGCTTCGCCGAACCCGCACGCCTGACGGCTCTCGTCGAACAGGCGATCGACGCCTGGCGCGCCAGGCACGAGAGGCCCGCATCATGAGCGGCTTGCTCGCCACTCTCTCGCGCCGTGTGGAGCGTCTGGCCTGGGACGGTTATACCGCCGGCTTCCGGGCCATGGGGCTGAAACGCGCCAGCGATGCCGGGGCCGCGCTGCTGAGGCGGGTCGGGCCGCTGACCGGCGTGCATCACATCGCGCGCACCAAGATGCGCATCGCCTTCCCCGACGCGGGCCAGGCGGAACTCGACGGCTATCTGAACGCCATGTGGGACAATCTGGGCCGTACGCTGGGCGAGGTGGCCAATATGGACCGCATCGACATGACGCCCGGCGGCGCCCATCTCGAAGCGGTCAATCTTCAGGCGCTGGACGCCATCAACGCGGCGGGCCGCGCGGTGGTGTTTGTCGGCGGGCATTTCGCCAACTGGGAGATGCAGCCCGCCTTCATCGGCCACTACATGACCAACTGCGGCATCGCCTACCGCGCGGTGAACAATCCGCTGGTGGAGGACCGCATCCGGGCGATGCGCACGGCCTATGGCGTGAACTTCTTCGCCCCCAAGGGCGCGGCGGGCGCGCGGGTGATCATGAGCGAGCTCAAATCCGGCGCCTCCATCGCCATGCTCACCGACCAGAAAATGAATGACGGCATCGCCGCCCCCTTCCTGGGACGCGAGGGCATGACGCCGTCAGCGCCTGCGCGCATGGCGTTGCGCTATGGCCTGGATGTGGTGCCCATGTCGCTGCAGCGTCTCGACGGCGTGCGCTTCCGCATCACCGTGCATGACCCGCTGGAGCGCCCCGAGGGCACAGGATCGGACGCGGTGCTGGCGCTCACCACCCGCATCAATGCGTTTCTGGAAGACCAGATCCGCGCCGCCCCGCCGCAATGGTTCTGGGTGCACCGCCGGTTTGAGAAGGCGCTCTACCGCAAGTCCGACACGTCCAGCGCCAGCAGCGCTTCGGGGTCGATCTGACGGTTGCGCCAGCGCACCCGCCAGTCGAGATGGGCGCCGGTGACGCGGCCCGTGGCGCCCACCGTGCCGATGACATCGCCCTTGCGCACCACATCGCCGACCGCCACGTCCACCGTGTCGAGATGCATGAACACGCCCGTGAAGCCCTGGCCGTGATCGATGAAGATCAGCCCGCCTTCCCAGTACATGTCCGGATCGGCCAGCGTCACCACCCCGCCTGCGGGCGCCTCCACCGGGGTGCCGGTGGGCGCGGCGATGTCGATGCCATAATGGGGCCGGCGCGGTTCGCCGTTGAGAATGCGCTGGGAGCCGTAGACGCCGGTAATGCGGCCCGTCACCGGCCAGTCAAACCCTTCCAGAAAACCATGCCCTTCCCAGCGCGAGGTATAGGCCGCGCCCTTGGTGCGGTTCTCCCGCGCAAGACGCGCCTGGAACTCCGGATCGGGCGGCGCGGTGACCATGGCGGGCGGCAGGCCGTCAATGCGCTGGATCTGGTATTCGCGCGCCTCCACCTCGATACGCGTCTCCCACACGCCGCCCTCATGGCGCACGCGGAAGGTCTTGCGGGCCGGGGCGTCGCGGTCATGGCCCATGACGATCCAGCCTTCGCCATCGGCGCGCTCGGTGATGTCGCCCAGCGTCACATGCGCGCCCGGCACGGTGCGGCACACCAGGATCGCGCCCTGGCGGTGCTCGCCGGCGCAGGCGATCGGCGCGTCAGCGTCGGGCGCAGCGGCCAGGAGGGTCAGTGCGAGCGCTGCGATCATGATCCGGCCTCCGGTTCGGGCGCCCCGGCGGGGCCGCCATTGAGCTGCAACCAGCGCGCGGTGGCGGCGTTGGCGTCGGCATAGGCTTCCTGATGCTCCGCGCTCCAATAGCGCAGATCATTCAGCGCAACCCGCGCCCCCGTCACCGCACAGGTGACATAGGCGCCAGGCTTCATGATGAGAAAATCGGCGTCGCCATACTCAAGATGGGCCTCGCCGGTGAAGTCCTTGTCAAACTGGTTCATGGGCGCTCCGGTCATGACCGCTTGCATATCATGGGCTGCGGGCGCTGAGAAAGACCGCGTGCAGACGCCTTGACCGACTCACCGCGCGCCGCGAGGCTTTGTTCCATGACCCGCATCCGCCGCCTGTCGCCTGAAACCGTCAACCGGATCGCCGCGGGCGAGGTCGTCGAGCGCCCGGCGTCGGCGGTGAAAGAACTGGCGGAAAACGCGCTGGACGCGGGCGCAAGGCGCATTGATGTGCGTATCGAGGCGGGGGGCCTCAGCCTGATCCTCATCGAGGATGACGGCGAGGGCATGGACGCGGACATGCTCGCCGTCGCCATCGAACGCCACGCCACGTCCAAACTGCCGGTGGGCGCGGACGGGGCGGATGATCTTCTCAACATCCATTCCATGGGCTTTCGCGGCGAGGCCCTGCCCTCCATCGGCTCGGTGGCCCGCCTGACCCTGGTCAGCCAGGCGCGCGGCAGCAGCGAGGCGTTCGAGCTGAGCGTTGAGGGCGGGCGCGTGGGCGCGGTCAAACCGGCCGCCCCGCTGGGCCGGTCCGGCACGCGGGTCAGCGTGCGCGACCTGTTCTACGCCACCCCGGCGCGGCTGAAATTCCTCAAGAGCGAGCGCGCCGAGACCAGCGCCGTCATCGACATGATCAAGCGCCTGGCGCTGGCGCGGCCCGACGTGGCGTTCTCGGTCCATGCAGACGGGCGCGCGCGCCTGTCGGTCCCGGCTGAACCCCATGACGACCCCGCCGAGGCGCGCCGGGCAAGGCTGTCGGCGGTGCTGGGCGCGGATTTCGGCGAGAATGCGCTGGCGCTGGACCAGACCCGTGAGGGCGTGCGCCTGACCGGGTTTGCGTCCCTGCCCACCTATAACCGGGGCACCAACCAGCACCAGCACCTGTTCGTGAACGGCCGCCCGGTAAAGGACCGGCTGATCGTGGGCGCGGTGCGCGGCGCCTATCAGGACTTCCTCGCCCGCGACCGCCATCCGGTGGTGGCGCTGTATCTGGATGTGCCTGCAGATCAGGTGGATGTGAACGTGCATCCGGCCAAGGCCGAGGTGCGCTTTCGCGATTCCGGGCTGGTGCGCGGCCTGATCGTAGGGGCGCTGCGCCATGCGCTGGCGGGCGCCGGACACCGCGCCTCCACCACCGTGGCGGGCTTTGCGCTCGGCCGCGCCCGGCCAGAAGGCGCGAGCGCGCCGTCCTTGCCGCTGAGCCGGTCGGGGTGGGCGAACCGCCCCTCCCCCGCCTGGGAGACGTCGCTGGCGGAGAATGCGCAAACCCCTTTTGATGCAGGCCCCCATATCGCGCCTCACTCCGGCGGTCCGGGCATGGGCGAAAGCCCACGCCCCGACTTCGAAGGGGCGCCGGCTGCGCCCGATGAGACGGGCTGGCCGCTGGGCGCCGCACGCGCGCAGGTGCACACGACCTATGTGATCGCCGAGACCGCAGACGGGCTGGTGATCGTGGATCAGCACGCCGCCCATGAGCGCCTGGTCTATGAGCGTATGAAGCGCCAGCTGGCCGAAACCGGCGTGGCGCGCCAGAGCCTGCTGGTGCCTGAAATCGTGGAGCTGGACGAGGCCGAGGCCCGCCGCGTGCTGGAGCGCGCCGAGGAACTGGCCGAGCTGGGCCTGGTGGTGGAGCCGTTCGGCGCCGGCGCGATCGCCGTGCGCGAGACGCCCGCGCTGCTCAAACGCCTCGATGTGCAGGGTCTGATCCGCGATCTCGCCGACGAGCTCGCCGAGTATGACGAGGCGCTGGCGCTCAAGGAGAAGCTGGAAGAGGTGGTCGGCACCATGGCTTGCCATGGTTCGGTGCGCGCAGGCCGCCGGCTCGCGCCAGAGGAGATGAACGCCCTCCTGCGCGAGATGGAGGCCACGCCCCATTCGGGTCAGTGCAATCACGGCCGCCCAACTTATGTGGAGCTGAAACTGGCCGATATCGAGCGCCTGTTCGGGCGGCGGTAATGGTTTGATCCGCGTGCGGTCTAACGGCCGCCGCCCCCGCCATAGCGCATGCGCCCGGCCAGAGCGGCCAGATCAGGCAAGTTCGCCTGCGCCTCGCGCCAGCGCGCCTTGACCTTCTCAAACTGCATCACGCCGTCAATGCGCCGGTCGAGGAAGGCGCGCGTACGCGGCTTGGCCGGATCATCCTCGTCCAGCCACACCGCCTGTGTGGTGGCGAACACGCCCGAGAGCGTCACCCGCTTGGTGTAGAAATTGCCGTCCGTGCTGGGATCGCCCAGCGCGCGCCAGATGGAATCGGCGCTGGCCCAGATCAGGCGCGCCCCGCGATCGAGACCATCGGGCAGCAAGAGCCGGGCGCGGGCGCGCCGGGCGGCGTCCTCATGGCCGGCCATGGCTTCAAGGCGGAACAGCACGCCGTTTGTCACGCGGTCGCGCACGCGCTTTGCGGGGTCTGCGGCGATGGCCTCAGCCGCTATGGCGTCGCTGCGCAGCGACCAGGTCTCGATCAGGTCCAGCACCCCGCCCGGGCAATACAGCGCCGCCTCGCCCGCGCTGAGGCCCGCATCGGCGGCGGCGGCGTTGAGCGTGGCGGCCGTCCAGCCGTCAAACGCGGCATGGATGAGGGCGGCGTCCAGAAGGGCGCTGCGGGCGGCGTCGGCGCGGGGCGTGGCGGTCTCGGTCATGGGATGGAACATAAGCCGCTCCACCGCCTGCGTCACGGGGCGTTTCGCCGCGCCGGGCCGCTGGACAGACGTATCCGCCTCCGGTATACCGCCCGCCTCTGCTGGAAGCGCCGCCGCGCCGCCGGGGGCCAAATCCTTCGGCCCGGCGCGTTTTGCGTGGACAGCAAACGTCAACAGGCAGCAGGCGCGCGGCGTCCTGCACGGAACACACCAGGGAGAGCGGACCATCGTTCAGATTGTTGTGCGCGATAACAACGTCGAGCAAGCGCTCAAGGCGTTGAAAAAGAAAATGCAGCGGGAGGGCACCTTCCGTGAAATGAAGCGCCGTAACCACTACGAAAAGCCGTCCGAGAAAAAAGCGCGCCAGAAGGCCGAGGCGATCCGCCGGGCCCGCAAGCTGGCCCGCAAGCGCGCCCAGCGCGAAGGCCTGCTGCCCAAGCCGAAGGTCGCAGCCCGGCGCTAGAGCGCCGTCTCTACGTCCAAGACGCTTGTTGTACGACATCAAACGCCGTGCTCCCTGGTCCGCGGGAGCGCGGCGTTTTTCGTGCGCGTGAACAGCGTTCATCTTGCTCGACAGACCCCGCTTCGCCCGGTTACCCTCCCGCCATGTTCCGGCTCGATGCGCGCACGTCAGACGCGCCTGCCGGTCAGGGGAGAAACCAAGATGACTGTGTCACGCCTGTTTGCTGCGCTCATCGCAGCCACGTTCCTGGCGGCCTGCGGCGGTGAGCCTCAGGGCCGCGATACCAGCCAGTTCCATACCGAGTACCAGAGCGTCCTTCACGAGGCGCTGCTGGACGCCCGGCCCGGCGCTGTGATCGAGATCCCGGCGGGACGCTTCGCATTTGACCGGGGCCTGTCGCTGAGCGGGGTGGACAACGTCACGATCCGCGGGGCGGGCATGGACGAAACCATTCTCTCCTTCGCCGGCCAGCGCCAGGGGGCCGAAGGCTTGCTGGTCTCCAATTCCAATCATTTCACCATCGAGAATCTGGCGGTGGAGGACACGGCCGGGGATGCGATCAAGATCACCGGCGGTGACGGGGTGACGATCCGCGGCGTGCGGGTGGAATGGACCCGCGGGCCGTCCACCGAGAACGGCGCCTACGGGCTGTACCCGGTGCTGTCGCGCAATGTGGTGATCGAGGATTCGGTGGCCATCGGCGCGTCGGACGCCGGCATTTATGTGGGCCAGTCCGATATCATCATCGTGCGCAATAACCGCGCCGAGTACAATGTGGCCGGGATCGAGATCGAGAACTCCAACAATGCCGACGTCTACGGCAATGTGGCGGTGAACAATACCGGCGGCATCCTGGTGTTCAACATGCCCAACCTGCCGCGCCCGGGCGCGGGCACGCGCGTGTTCGACAATGACGTGCACGAGAACAACACCGCCAATTTCGGCCATCGCGGCACGCCGGTGGCCAATGTGCCCGCCGGCACCGGCATTCTGATCAACGCCAATGATGATGTGGAGATTTTCAACAACCGGCTGCGCAATAACCGCACCGCCCATATCATCATCTCTTCGGGCCATTCCTCGGGCTTTTCCGATCTGGGCGTGAACGAGGATTTCGATCCCTATCCCGAAACCATTCACATCCACTCCAACACCTATGAGGGCGGCGGGAATAATCCCGACACCATGGAGCTGCAGGCTCTGCGCATCATGAAGTTCGGCCCCACCGGGCGCATGCCGCCGGTGCTGTGGGACGGGTTTGTGAACCCGGAGCGGCTGGTGGACGGGGCGCTGCCGGAAGAGCTGCGCATCTGCGTCACCGACGCCGACGTGATCAATGTGGACGGGCCCAATGGCTACGCCAATCCGCAAGTCGGGCGCGAGGCCTTCAACTGCTCCCATGAGCCCCGCCGGGCAGTCGAGCTGGGCCAATAGGCAATGGTGAGAGCCGTCAATCTGGTCCTTGGCCCGGTTATGGGCGCGCTCCTGGCGCTGGCGGCGTGCTCACCGGCGCCTGAGAGCGGCGCACCGCAGCCGGCCTACGTGGCGGATGCGCGTCCCCAGTCCCTGGAGGCCTGGGGCCAGATCGCCCGGCGCGGGCAGGCGCTGGTGCTGGGCGAGGGGGTGACCGCTTATGATCTCAACACCGCGCTGTTCTCCGACTACGCATTGAAACTGCGCACGGTCTGGATACCGGACGGGGCCGGACCGGCGGCGTATCACGAGACAGACACCTTCGATTTTCCCGTCGGCACGGTGATCACCAAGACGTTCTTCTACCCGCTGGCGGATGGCGGGTTCGATCATGTCAGCGCGCAGGGGCGGCTGGAGGATCATTTTGACGGAACAGCGCTTGATCTCAACGGCGTGCGCCTGATCGAGACGCGGGTGCTGGTGCGGCGCGAGACGGGGTGGGAGGCCCTGCCCTATGTCTGGGATGACACCCAGCGCGGCGCCTCGCTGGCGCGCACCGGGGCTTTTGTCGACCTCACCCTGATCAGCGCCGTGCGCCCGGCTCAGAGCTTCGCCTACGCCGTGCCGGACGTGAACCAGTGCGCCGCCTGCCATGTCATAGATGCGCGCGACGGCGCCGTGCGGCCCATCGGCCCGAGAGCGCGTCATCTCAACGGACCGTTCGCCTACGCTCACGGACCGCAGAACCAGCTGGCGCACTGGAGCGAAACAGGACTGCTCACCGGCGCGCCGGAGCCTGACGCGGCGCCGCGCGCGGCGCGCTGGGACGCGGAGGTGACCTTGTCGGGCGCCCTGCTGGACGCGGCGGCGCGCGCGTGGCTCGACATCAACTGCGCCCATTGCCATTCACGCACCGGACCGGCGCGCACCTCGGGACTGTATCTGGAGCCCTGGGAGCCGGACGGGCCGCATCTGGGCCGCTGCAAGCCGCCCATCGCCGCCGGGCGCGGCACGGGCGGACGTCTGTTCTCCATCGTGCCGGGGGTGCCGGACGAGTCGATCTTCGTCCATCGGCTGGAGACCGAGCGCATGGGCGCCATGATGCCCGAGCTTGGCCGGTCGGTCACCGACCATGAAGGCACAGCGCTGGTCGCCGCCTGGATCGGCGCCATGAGCGGCGGATGCAGCTGATTTGAACGCCAAGACCGCTTGGCGAAGCGGGCCCGGGCGTGCATTCTCCCGGGCGACAAACCCGCCGCGCTGCGCCGCGGACGCTATGCCGGAGATGCTGTCATGACCGCCCGACTGAGCCGCCTTGCACCCGCCCTCGCCGCCGCCGCGCTGGCGAGCGCCTGCACTACGACCCAGTCGGTCTCCTGCCGCGACGCCGATGCGTCCGAGCGGGCCGTCTTCGCGGCCATCGTGTCCCATGACCAGAACCGGGTGGCGAGCCTGCTGGCGCCACAAGGCAGCGATACCGCGCGCCGCCTGCGCGCCCAGGACCCCGAGGTGATCGCCCAGGTGTTCGGAACCCGCATGGGCGACCGCTCGGTGCGCTCGGTGCTTATGCGCCCGCCCCTGTGCCTGATTGACGAGCCCATGGGCTCCGATGCGCGTCTGACCTATGTCTTCCCGGCCGGGCGTTTCGACGCCCTGCAGAACCCCGGCATGACCGGGCTGCAGACCGGCGAGCCGGGCTATGACCACGCCGCCTGCCGCTTCGTCATGGAGAACGGCCAGTGGCGCCTCGCCGACGCCTGCCTGACCACCTTCGCGCCCCGCCCGGCTGTGGGGTGAGGGGTTACTCAACCAACTAGAATCAGATTCGGGTTGAATCACATTTCAGTTCCGGTAAATTCGACTTGGAACAAAACAGGATCACAGGAAACGCCATGGATGCCGTGCTAGATTTCGCAAAGGAACTGCGCGGCAAGCGGTTTCACACCGTCCTTGCTGATCCACCTTGGCAGTTCGTAAACCGAACCGGGAAAGTCGCGCCAGAGCACAAGCGTTTGAGCCGCTACGGCACCATGCCGCTTGCCGACATTTGCGCGCTGCCCGTTGCTGATGTGACAATCGAACCCGCGCATCTTTATCTTTGGGTTCCGAACGCGCTGCTACCTGATGGCCTGCAAGTTATGAAGGCTTGGGGCTTTGAGTACAAATCCAACATAGTCTGGCAAAAAGTCCGTAAGGATGGCGGACCCGACGGTCGAGGTGTCGGATTCTATTTCCGCAATGTCACAGAACTTTTGCTCTTCGGCGTAAGGGGCAAGAATGCCCGCACGCTCGCGCCTGGCAGACGCCAAGTCAATTTCATGGCTTCCCGCAAGCGAGAACATTCAAGAAAACCGGATGAGCAATATGATCTCATCCAGTCCTGCAGCCGGGAACCATATTTAGAAATGTTCGCGCGGGGCGACAGACCAGGCTGGACGGTCTGGGGCAATCAGGCCTCAGCTGATTATGAGCCGACTTGGAAGACCTACGCTTATAATTCGGTCGCTACAGCCGCCGAGTAGGCTCAGTCGTCAATCACGCACTGAATGGGAATGCCAATGGCGATGAGCGGGCAGGGATTTCCCACGCCCCGCTGCAACCGGTTTTCAAGTTTGGCCCAATGTGTGGTGGCCGATCCATACTTGTCTGCCACGAAAGCCTTTGCCCACCCGGACGGGAAATCACCGCCAGCGGCTTTGGTGGCGTCTTCAATATTGTCTCGCTGCCGCTTTGTCGGGCTAAGGCCGAAACGCTCAATCGCTTCAAGGGAGGTAAGCTGCCGATCCCGTGCGAATTGGGTGATCCGCGCCAATATATTATTCTGAAAACTCTCGCCCCGCGTCACGATGATTCCGAGGCTTGCCGCCCCGTCTGCATGCAGCCGTTTGAAGTTCTCAAGATCGCGGTCGAAGAACGGGTCCTTGTTGTTCCACTCGATTTCCAACAGGGCGACCCCGTTTTCGAACCGCTTCACATGGTCGATCTCATGGGAGAGTGAAGCGACCTGAAGGCGTCCGGTTTCCCTGAAGGTCTTTTTTCCCGGCGTGCCAGAAAACTCGACCACCGTCTTCTCAATCTGAATGGTGCGCTTCTCCCAACCCCGATCGGCAAGCTTGCGCCGCAGGGACTGGGTGCCCTCTGCCTCGCCGCCTCCGCCTGCAATCAGGCTGGACAGCTTGAGCTCCATGTCTGAAAGGCACGCGACGAGATCATCTTCCAGTCCGGGGAAATCGCCTGTCACAAGCGCCCCTGCATGGTGATGAAAGCCAATATCGAAATGGCGGTCGCGAAGGGCCTCTAGCAAACCCCTACTCCCCTTCCCCCGCATCCGGCACGCCCACCACGTGGAAACCGGCGTCGACGTGCAGGACTTCGCCGGTGCACGAGGCGCCCAGATCGGACAACAGGTAAAGCGCCGCGCCGGCCACGCCTTCCATGGTGGTGTCCTCTTTGAGCAGCGACCAGTCCTTGCCGGTCTTCATCAGCTGGCGCCCGCCGCTGATCCCGGCCATGGCGAGGGTGCGCATCGGGCCGGCGGAGATGGCGTTCACACGGATGCCTTCAGGGCCCAGATCGCGCGCGATATAGCGCGTGGACGCCTCCAGCGCGGCCTTGGCCACGCCCATCACATTGTAATTGGGCACCACGCGTTCGGCGCCCAGATAGGTCAGCGTCACCATGGCGCCGCCGCCCTCTTCGCGCGCGGGCATCAGGGCGCTGGCGCGCTTGGCCGCATCCACAAAGGAGAAGGCGGAGATATCCATCGCCCGCTTGAAGCCCTCGCGGGTGGTGTTGTGGGTGAAGGAGCCCTGCAGCTCGTCCTTGCCGGCGAACGCAATGGCGTGGACCAGGAAGTCCAGCTTGCCCCATCTGGCTTTGAGCGTTTCGAAACACGCATCCATGGAGGCGTCGTCGGACACATCGGCGGTGACCATGAAGGGCTCGCCGCCCAGTGATTCGATCAGCGGACGCACGCGCTTTTCCAGCGCCTCGTCCTGGTAGGAAAAGGCCAGCTCGGCGCCTTGCGCATGCAGCTGGCGGGCGATCCCCCAGGCGATGGAGTTCTTGTTCGCCACACCCATGACAAGCCCGCGCTTGCCCTTCATGAGTGCGCCCGCCGGAAATTCGCCTTCAGCCATTGCCTGCTCCCTGCCTTGCAAATCAGGCCTGTGACGGTCATCGCCGCCCGGCCTGTCTTTCTGATCTTCGCCAATAGCGCACACGCGCGCCTGCGTCGAGCGCCGCCCGTGACGCGCCTCACTGTGCTGTGACCTGACAGCCCAAACGAAGGCCTGTTTTTCGCCGCGAAGCCATGGCAGTCTCGCGGTCGTCAGGAGGGCGTGGCGCCGATCGGCGGCTGCGTCCTCGCTGGCGCCCACACTTGTCAGAGGTATTGCATGAAAGCCTTGCCGACACCGCGGTCGGTCGCCATCCGCAAAAGCTGGTCAACGCTCGATTGGGCCAGCGTCTTCGCCGCCATCATCTATCCCGCCCTGGGCGTTATCGGCCTGATCGCCGCCGCTATCATCGGGTGGTCCTTCTCCGGGGTGACCCTGGAATGGTGGTATATCCCCCTCGCCCTTATGACCGGCGCCGTGACGCTGGTGATCTGCAATATCGGCATCGGCGTGATGCACCGGGTCTGGCAGCACAAGGCGGGCGAGCTGCGCTGGCCGGCGCAAGTGATCACCGCCTTCAACTGCGTGGTGGCCATGCAGGGCAAGCTGAAGGACTGGGTGAACTACCACTCACAGCATCACCGCCTGTCGGACAAGCCCGGCGACCCGCACAACCCCGCCGAGGGCAAGCTGTGGGCCTGGATGGGCTGGCTGTTCTGGCGCGATCCCAATGATCTCAAGCGCCCCATGGCGATGTGGCTGCGCGAGAACCGCTCGGTGGTAGTCTTCGACCGGCATTATTCGCTGATAACCATACTGGTGCATCTGGTGGCGCCGGCGCTGATCTATCTGGCGGTCTGGCTCCTGGGCGGATCGCTGATCCTGACCCTGATCCTGCACGCCAGCGCCATTGTGGCGCGCGGGATCCAGTTTCACGCCACCATTCTGGGCATCAATGTGTTCGGCCATCTCAAGACCCCGGCCTGGGCCGATTACCTGCTGGCCCTGCTCACCGGGGGCGAGGCGTTCCACGACCACCACCATGATGAACCGTCCAGCGCCCTGCACCTGCCGCGGCGCGGCGTGTTCAACCGGCTGTTTGACTATAACGGCACGGCGCTGTTGATCTTTGAAAAGCTGCGCTGGGCGCGCGATCTGCGCATCGCGCCCCAGTTTGCCGGCCAGCCGAAACTTACCGCCGGTTAACCGCGCCCCTTAAGCGGGCCTTAAAGCGAACGGCGGCTCAATAGGGCCGCCGTTTGTCTTTGCCGAAAGGGGTAAGCGCGACATGGTGCGCCGGCCGATTTCTGTCCTGTTTGTCTGCACCGGAAATATCTGCCGCTCGCCCCTGGCCGAGGCGGTGGCCGGCGCCATGGCCGACCGGGCGGGCAAGGCCATGAGTTTTGAATCAGCGGGCACCGGCGACTGGCACGCCGGGCAACGCCCTGACCCGCGCGCCGCCAGCACCGGGCGCAAGCGCGGCTATGATCTGTCCGGCATCACCGCGCGCGCGGTCAGCGATGACGATTTTGTCCGGTTTGACCATCTCATCGCGCTGGACAAGGGGCACAAGCGCTGGCTGCTCTCGGCGCGCGATTACCGCCGCCTGCCCGAGCAGGCGAAAATCTCGCTGCTGCTCGACTGGTCGGTGGGTCAGGCCGGCAAGGACGTGCCGGACCCCTATTATGGCGATGAAGCCGACTTCAACCGCGCCCTGGACCTGATCGAAAAAGGCTGCGAGGGCCTGATCAGCCGGGTTTAGTCACGGCCTCCTCGGAACCGCCCTCATCAGAAACGGCCTCATTGCCCTGCGCCAGCGGCTCGTCCGCCGCGGGTGCGGCGAAGGCCGGCGCGATCCCGGCTTCGGGACGCGGCATGGGCGGGGGCGCGGGCAGCACGATGGCGCGCGCGGCATAGCGCGGATCATCACGCAGGCGCGCTTCTTCAACGCTTTCAGCATCCGCCGGCGCCGGCGCGGGGGCGGCGGCAGCGCTGTCCACGCTCAGCTCCGGATCGACAAACCCGTCCGCCTTGATGGCGCCTTCGTCTGAATCCGCTGTGACGGGGACTGCAGGCGCTTCGGCCGGGGTCTCGCTGACCGTGTCTTTGACCGTTTCAGGCGCTGGCTCGGACACCGCCTCGGACGCCGCTTCGCCAGCCTGTCCGGATGCGGCGTCCCCTTCGGCCTCAGACGCCGCTTTACCAGCCGGTTCGGATACGGGGTCCCCTTCCGCCTTAGCCTCAGCCTCAGCCTCAGCCTCAGCCTCAGCCTCAGCCTCAGCCTCAGCCTCAGCCGGCTCGGACACGACGACCCCTTCCGCCTCAGCCACAGGCTCTACCGGCTCGGCGACAGGCGCTTCGCTGCCGGTTTCGCTGCCGGTTTCGTCAGCGGCCTCGGCGGGGGCTTCGGTCACCTCGGTATCAGCGGGTTCACGCAGGGCGGAGGCGGCGATCGCGCTGGCGCCCATGGCGGCGCCGGCCTCGGCGGGCAGGCGCGAGGCGCGCACATGCTCCACCGGGGTTTGGGACACCAGATGTTCGGCCAGCAGCGCGATGCGCTTGGTCAGCCGCGATTCATCGCGCAGGCGGTTGATCACGCCACCGACGATAAACAGGAGCGCCGCAGCGCCCAGGGCGGCCAGGGCCGGTCCTTCCGCGCCCGCAGGACCGTCGAGACCGATGGCGCCGAGCAGCGCCAGGGCGACAAAAACCGGCGCCCAGACCAGGCGCCAGGACCGCGCGCCATAGACGAGCATGGCGAACGCCGCCACCAGGCCGGCGAAGGCGATCATTCCGGCCTGTCCGGCCAGGCCCGGTCCGGCGCCCTCCAGAAGCGGGGTCAGCCCGCCTGCGGCTTCAGACCAGCGGAATGTGTCGAGACCCGGCACGCTGCCTGCAGCCAGGGCGAACAGGTCCGGCGCAGGCAAGGCGCCGACGCGCCCCGGCGCCAGCTCGACCAGGAAGGCATGCAGATAGGGCCAGACGATCGCCAGCGCCGCGAGGGCGAACAGCGCCATGGTCAGCCACCAGTTCACGCTGCGCGACACGCCCGCGCGCGACAGCAGGGCCGGGACGCCGGGATGGGTGCGCGACCAGCTCTGGGTCGACGGATTGGCCACGGCGACCGGCCGGGAGCGGCGCTCCGGTCCGGGCTGCAGGCGCAGCACGCTGGCGCTGTCGCCGGGCTCGAGGCGGTAGCCCTTCTCCATCAGGCGCAGCGTATGGCGCGCGCCATCAAGATCCTGAATGCGGCGCTCCTCAGCGCGGGCGCGCGGATCGGAGCCGACGACCTCGCCGGTGACGGCGTAGAAGTCGATGGTCTTGCGCCCGAAACGCAGGCTGGCATAGGCCGTCGGCAAAGTCGCCATGGTGCAAAGTCTCCCCTCATGCGCGCCGGTCAGCTGCGGTCAGGCCGTACGAACCGGACAACTCCCTCCCGGGATGGCGCGCCCATCCCCTCGAACGCCCGCGCCAACGGTTACCAAACAGTATATACAAGATTAGTACCGTTTTAAGAAACTTGCTGCCTCCAAGGGATTTTGCCAAGCGGCGAGATGCCTGTTTGCGCCGATATGCACTTTCCTTTATATGATCGGCGTCCCGATCCGGGACGCAAGAGACATCCTCCCCACGACTGGCGAAAAGGCCCTTATAAACCATGACTCTGATCAATGCTGCGAACACCGGTGAAGACCGGTATGTGAAAGACATGAGCCTGGCGCGCTGGGGCCGGATCGAAATCGAGATGGCCGAGATCGAGATGCCCGGCCTGATGGCGCTGCGCGAGGAATTCGGCGCGTCCAAGCCGCTCAAGGGCGCGCGCATAGCCGGTTCGCTGCACATGACCATCCAGACCGCAGTGCTGATCGAGACGCTGGTCGCTCTGGGCGCGGACGTGCGCTGGGCCTCGTGCAACATCTTCTCCACCCAGGATCACGCCGCTGCGGCCATCGCCGAGGCCGGCGTGCCGGTGTTCGCCTACAAGGGCGAAACCCTGAAGGAATACTGGGAGTTCGCCGACGCCATCTTCCACTGGCCCGACGGCCAGGTGGCCAACATGATCCTGGACGATGGCGGTGACGCCACCATGTATCTCCAGCTCGGCGAGAAGGCAGAGGCCGATCCGTCCGTGCTGGGCGAGCCGAAGTCGGAAGAGGAAAAATTCCTGTTCGCCACCATCCGCGAGCGCATCAAGATGTCGCCGGGCTGGTTCAAGACCGCCAAGGCCGCCATCAAGGGCGTGTCCGAAGAGACCACCACCGGCGTGATGCGCCTCTATCAGATGGCCAAGCGCGGCGAGCTCGCCTTCCCGGCGATTAACGTGAATGACAGCGTGACCAAGTCGAAATTCGACAACCGCTATGGCTGCCGTGAAAGCCTGGTGGACGCGATCCGCCGCGGCACGGACGTGATGATGGCGGGCAAGACTGCGGTCGTTTGCGGCTATGGCGATGTGGGCAAGGGCTCTGCGGAATCGCTGGCCCAGGCAGGCTGCCGGGTCTCGGTGACCGAAGTCGACCCGATCTGCGCCCTGCAGGCCTGCATGGACGGGTTCGCCGTGGTGCGTCTGGAAGACGTGATCAACGACGTGGACATCGTGGTGACGGCCACCGGCAACAAGGACGTGGTCACCGTCGATCACATGCGCGCCATGAAGCACATGGCCATCGTGTGCAATATCGGCCATTTCGATAACGAGATTCAGGTCGAGGCCCTGCGCAATTTCCGCTGGACCAATGTGAAGCCGCAGGTCGATCTGATCGAGTTCCCCGAAGGCCACAAGATCATCATGCTGTCCGAAGGCCGGCTGGTGAATCTGGGCAACGCCAACGGCCACCCCAGCTTCGTGATGAGCGCCAGCTTCACCAATCAGGTGCTGGCCCAGATCGAGCTGTGGACGCGCGGCGATCAGTACAAGAACGACGTCTACATCCTGCCCAAGCACCTCGACGAGAAGGTGGCGGCCCTGCACCTGCCCAAGCTGGGCGCCAATCTGACGGTGCTGAGCGAAGAGCAGGCCGAATATATCAGCGTCAGCCAGACCGGCCCGTTCAAGGCCGAGCACTACCGCTACTAGGCGTTACGCCTTCGCGACACAGACAAACCCCGCCGGTTCGCGCCGGCGGGGTTTTTTGTGATTGGAGTCAAGAATGGCCGGCGTCAGCGGAGGGCGCACCACCCGCGCAGCAAGCGCGCCCGGAGCCAGTAGGCTAGTCCAGCGGGCCCGATTGATACAGGAAGTCCATCTGAACGCTGCATCCGGTCGCATAGACCGCTTCACCGTCCGTTTCATAACGCCATTGGGCGATCGCGTCAGCGGAGGCGAGGATGGCTTTGCGCATGGTGGCGTGACGGGTGTACTCAGCGGGCTCGCGAAAGCGGATATTGGCGGTCGATCCGGTCTCATCAATGTCAAAGTTGAACCGCAGGGACCGCAAATTCGTCCGGTCCTGGCGCATATACAAAAACGTCGCCAGCTCAGGCGGATAAACAGGCTCAACGCGCGCGGCATTGCGCCAGCCTGACCCGGTGCAACGGATGGCGTCGACCGGCGCATCAACCGGGCTCATGACACCGCCGAAATCCACCCGGTTGGACGCGCAGGCTGATAGCAGAAAAGCCACGAGACTGAAGCCAAGGATGATCTTCAAGCGCTTCATTCATTCCCCCTTTGATTGAGGGAGGATATCGACGCCGGCGCTCCGGGCCAAACGAAAAGCAAGACGGCCGAGCCCGTAAAAGGTTCGAACTAACTTATGGGACCGATGCGGCTTGCCGCCTCTTCAGCCTGCCAACCGCCAGCGCAGCCCCCTAACCCGGCGCATTCCAGTCGTCCGGATCGAGGAAGTCATTATCCTCTTCGTCTTCGTCTTCGTCCGCCGCCACCTCGCGATCAGCCTCACCGGGGGCGCCCCACAGTGGCGCAGGCCGCTCCAGCCCGCCGCGCACGCCGCACCCGGCCAGCGCCAGCGCCGCCAGGGCGCAGACGATCAGACCGATCACGCGCTGCAATTTGATTTCCGCGGTCATGGCCGGCCTCCTCACGCCTCCAGGTGTTGTTTCCAAACAGCGATCTGCTCGCGCACCCGCACCGGCGCCGTGCCGCCAAAGCTGGTGCGGCTCTCCATCGAGGCGCGCGCGGACAGGACCTCGAACAGGCGCGCATCAATGCGCGGCTCGATCTCCTGATAGCGCGCCAGCGGCAGGTCCTTCAACGCCAGTCCGTCGGCCTCGGCGGCTTTCACCGCCGAGCCGGCCACATGGTGCGCGTCGCGGAAGGGCAGATTGAGTTCGCGCACCAGCCAGTCGGCCAGATCCGTGGCGTCCGAATACGCCTCCCCGGCCGCCGCTTCCAGCGCGTCGCGGTGGAAGGTGAGATCGCCGGCCATGCCGGTCATGGCGGTGATGGCGAGCATGAGATCGTCAAAGGCCGTGAACACAAGCGCCTTGTCTTCCTGCATGTCCTTGGAATAGGCCAGCGGCAGGCCCTTCATCACCAGGATCAGCCCCTGCAGCGCCCCGGCGATGCGGCCGGGCTTGGCGCGCACCAGCTCGGCGGCGTCGGGATTGCGTTTCTGGGGCATGATGGACGAGCCGGTGGAAAACGCGTCCGACAGGCTGGCGAAGCCGAACCGGCGCGAGGTCCACAGCACGATCTCTTCAGCGAAACGCGACAGATTGACCGCCGTGATGGCCGCCGCCGACAGGGCCTCCAGCGCGAAATCGCGTGAAGAAACAGCATCCAGCGAATTGGCCATGGGCCGGTCAAAGCCCAGCGCTGCCGCCGTCATCTCCCGGTCGATTGCGAACGCCGTCCCGGCCAGCGCGGCGGCGCCCAGAGGCGACTCGTTCAGGCGCGCGCGCGCATCCAGCATACGGCCCCGGTCGCGTTCCGCCGCCTCAACCCAGCACAGGAGATGATGACCCAGGCTCACCGGCTGGGCGGTCTGCAAATGGGTGAAGCCGGGCATGACCCAGTCGGCATGCTCGTCGGCGCGCGCCACCAGCGCCCTCTGATAGTCCCGCAGCGCGTCTGCCGCGCTGTCGAGCGCCTCGCGCAGCCAGAGGCGGAAATCGGTCGCCACCTGGTCATTGCGCGACCGGGCCGTGTGCAGGCGGCCAGCGGGCGCACCGATACGGTCGCGCAGCGCCGCCTCGATATTCATGTGCACGTCTTCCAGCTCGGCCTTCCATTCAAACCGGCCGGCGCGGATATCGCTGCGCACCGCCTCCAGGCCGCGCGCAATCGCCTCACCGTCCTGACTTGAAATCACGCCGCAGGCGGTCAACATCGCGGCATGGGCCAGCGATCCGGCGATGTCCTGTTCAAACAGGCGCCGGTCGACATCCACCGAGGCGTTGATCGCCTGCATCACGGCGGATGGTCCGGCGTCGAAGCGTCCGCCCCAGATGCCGCTGGCGGATGGGGTCTTGGCGGGGGCGTCAGTCGTCATGAGCGGCGCGGCGTCCTGTGTATGAGCGGGTCTTCGGCGGTGTGCCGGCATTAGGAAGAGGAAGTGCGTCATGCGCAAGCCGCAGCTGAAGCTGTCTCACGCGATCGTCGCCATGATCGTCCTCGGCGCCGGCGCCGCGGTCTGGACGATTGGCGGTGCGTTCTTCAGCGGTCCGGCGCCGGCGACCCTGTCGAGCTTCACCGTCGGCGAGATGCGCGCCTTCCGCACGGTGTCGAATGCGCCGGGCCAGCCGCGCGGACCGGTCCTGACAGCCGACCGCAACGAGATCACGCTGGCCGACAGGCGCGGCAAGGTCATTCTGGTCAATTTCTGGGCCACCTGGTGCCCCCCCTGCGTGGTGGAGATGCCCGCGCTTGATGCGCTGCAGGCGCGGCTGGGCTCGGACGATTTTGAAGTGGTCGCCATCTCCATGGACCGGCGGATGGAGGAGGCCGAAGACTTCTACGCCGAGCGCGGGCTTGAAAATCTCGCCCTGTACTTCGATCCCAACATGAATATGGGCTTCGCCGCCGGGGCGCGCGGCCTGCCGCTGAGCGTGCTCTATGACCGCCAGGGGCAGGAGATCGGGCGGCTGGACGGCGACGCCGACTGGGCCAGCCCCGAGGCCATCGCCCTGATGGAAGCCGCGATCGCGCGCTTCTAGGCGCCGGCGTGCGCCGGTCCGTCCACGCACAGGGGCGCAGCCGCCGGGTCGGGATTATAGCCCAGCTGCGCGCACAGCTGCTCATAGGCCGGGCTCGCCGCAGCCGCCTGTGCGGTTTCGCCGGGCACAGGCATACGCTCGCGCGGCGCCAGCACGTCGCCGCCGCGCCCGCTGCCCCCGGACAGGCGGATGGCCGCCAGATGATCCTGCCAGTGCGGATTGAAGCTGAGCTCCAGCCACTCACAGACCTGGCTCATCAGCCCGTCCGGGTCAGCGGCGATGCTCTCAAACCGCAGCACCCGGCCGGCGTGAGGCTGATCAAGGAATGTCAGATACCGCCTGGCGTATTCCTCCAGCGTGCCGGGCTGGAAATGCACCCATTTATTGGCGTTCAGCGACATCCAGGAATCCAGCGGATGGCGCACCAGGGTCAGCGTTCGCACCGGAAGATCACGCGCCACCAGCTCGGTCACGCCGGGACGGGACGTCCAGTCGCGCGTCCGGCAATAACGGGTGTGACTGTGAGCGCGCACAATGAGGCGGGCGCCGCGGCGCGCATAGGCGGCGCGCATGGCGCGAAGACTGGCGCTAAACACCGCTTCGCGCACCGTATCGTCAACCTCGCCGACTGCAGTCTCGGCCAGATGCAACAGATCGGTGGGCGCGAATGCAGCGCCCCGGCCGGGCGCACGTGAGGCATACGGGTCAACCTCGCTCAGGACCACCACATTGGGCTGGGCCTGCAGGGCGCGCCCGAAGATCGTACCGCCAACGCAGGCGAACTGACGTACAACCCGCACTGGCTCGGGCCCGGTCTGAGCGCGCGCCTCGCTGCGCGCCCAGCACCGCTCCAGCAACTGGCCCAGCGGCATGCCTGACGTACCGCCAGCGCCGGATGCGGGGTAGCGTCCGTGCAGCAGGTCCAGCGCCTCCTCAACGGGGCCCGGCAGGCGCCGCGCAATGGCCCCCTGCCAGGTCAATTGTCCCAACCCGTCTGCGCGCCCTGCCGGTCCACATCGAGACGGGCATTGGCGGCGCTTGTCAGCCGGTCCGTCAGCTGACGCAGCAAGCCATCAAGCTCATTGCGGTCATCGAGCAGCGCGCCATAGCGCGTCTGAAGCTCGGCCAGGCTCGCCTGGGCCAGGCGCTGGCCCGTGATCGCCAGACGCAAATCCTCGCGGGCCGTATTGATCTGGGCGGTCAGGGCGCGTTCCCGCTCGGCGGCGGCGCGCAAAGTCTCGTAAACCCGCTCCAGCTCCGCCTGGAACCGCGCCGCTTCATCGCGATGCGCCTCATGGCGGGGCGCGGTTTCGGCATCAGCGGCCTGGCGGGCCGATTGCAGCTCCTCTTCAGCCTTCGCCCGGGCGGCTTCTGCATGCTGCAAGGCCCGGCCCAGCTCCAGACTGCGGTTGCGGGCGGCCTCCAGCTCGGTGCGCAACTCCTCGCGCAAGGCGCGGTCCCGGGCCTCGGCCTCGGCGGCCTCGCGGCGTTCAGCATCCAGCTCGCCGCCCGGCGCGCCACTGTCTGGGCGGGCGCCCGCCTCAAGCCGGGCGCAGCGCTCCTGGCTGGCCTGCAGCTCCTGAAGCAGTGCGCTGCGTTGCTCCAGCCAGCGCGTCTCGGCCTCGCGCGCGGCGCTGCGATAGGTCTCCAGCGCCGCTTCCAGCTCTTCAGCGCGTCCCGGCTGCTCTGGTGCGGCCTCCCGGGGGCTGCCGGCGGCGGCGGTCCGGCGCACCGGGCTGATCCAGGCGCGCCACAGATCAGGATTGCTTTGCCCGGGAAGGGCGAGCATCAGCCGGCTGTGGGCGCGCGCCCAGGCCTCGACATCCGCGCACGCCGGGGCCTCCGGCTCGCGCGCGGCCTCGCTGACGCGCACGATGATATGGTCAAACCGCTCCAGCCAGCCCGCCGCGTCCAGGCCATCAAGGACCACCAGCGCATCCTTGACGGCGTCGATCACCAAGACCGCCTCGCCGCCGCCTTCAAAATCAGCCTCGGCGAGGATGTCGGCTGCAGCGATGCAATCGACGTCGGCCTCAAACGCCGCCGCCAGTTCGCGTGCCAGTCCCTGCGCTCCGCTGGCCCCGTCCTGCCCGCTCACTCGCGTGTGCGCGCCATGATGCAGGCTTGTGCGTCCGGTCTCACGCGCCACCGCCGCTTCGATCAGCCGGACTGATGCGGTTGACGCGGTGGAGGCGCGCAGCTGCGCAGCCCGGTCCGGACGGGGCTCGAAAAGGATCGCGGCCCGGGCCGATCGCGCCAAAGCGCCGGATAGCTCCGCCCCGGCGCCCACATGCACGATCAGGCCCGGGCGGCCATGCACCAGTGTATCAAGACACGCGGGGTTCATACTCGCCGCTCCGGATTCACGACAACCGAGATGGGCCATGCGGCGCTAAACCCTCCAAGCGGCGCCGATCCTACACTGGCAATATGGGCTGAGTCCGCCGCCGGGCCAGGTGCTTGTCGCGCCATGTGTGTCATGCAATGCATTCAATAACACCTGCCAATAGGGCGTCGCCATTTCGCCTCTGCGACCCTTGCAAAGCGCGCCGCAATTCATGGTTTGCGACTCTCGCCAACTACCGGATGAGGCTAGCGTTTTCAAACCTTAAGGTCCATCAAGCCATTCACGTTTGCCGGCTCAGCCCTGGCGAGTTGCACAACCGGGCCGTTGCGCCCTACAAGGACCGGTGATGCGGCGCAGCCCAACTTGCTCCGGCGCCCATGGTTAGCACCGCCCGCGCCGGCGCAGCGCGTCAGTTCGTCCACGGGGTCAGTCAATGAGCACTAGCGTCACTGTCCGCCGCACCGCTCGGGACCGGGAGCTTGCGGGCTTTTTCGGCGACCTGATCGACGGCCTGCGCATGGCTGATCTCTGGCGCACTTTCGCATGGGATGAAATCCAGCAGCGTTACCGGCGCAGCCTTCTGGGCGTGGCCTGGATCGTGATCGCCTACGCCATGTTTGTCGGCGGGGTGTCGATCATCTTTTCGGCCTTCTCGCGCGAGGACGCCGCTTTCTTTCTGATGCATGTAGCCATCGGCTATGCGGCGTTCACCTTCCTTGTCGGCAATATCACGGATGGATGCACGGTCTTCACAGGCGCACGGGTATGGATTCAGTCCATCGCCCTGCCCCACTCCATTCATATATATCGTAGCGTTTGCCGCTCTATATTTATTTTTTGCTTACAGTTTATTGTGGCGTCTATCATTCTGGTATTGGCAGGCTGGCGACCTAGCATATTGAATTTATTGGTAATCCCTGCTATATTTTTGTTTCTCTTAAATGCCATCGCAATTCAGTATCTCATGGGGCTGATCAGCGCCCGGTATCGAGATGTTACCCATCTCGTCAGTTCAATTACCCGACTGTTGTTGTTTATCACACCGATTCTTTGGACTCGCTTTGACCTTAGAGGGCTTCGAAGCATGCTCGCCGACTTTAATCCTGTGGCCCATTACCTCGAAATCTTCCGTGCGCCCCTGATGGGTCTGGAGCCGCGTCCGCTTAGCTGGATCGTGGTAGGCGCCATGACGATCCTGGTCTGGATCGCAGCTGCGGTGATGGCGGCGCGCATGCGCCGGCGCCTGGCGTACTGGCTTTAGGAGCGCCCTGCCGTGTCCCATATCCGCGTTGATGGCCTGTGCGTGAACTACCCCCTCTACGCCCGCAGCCGCGCCGCAGCGGGCCTGCACGAGGTCGACCCCGATCTCGACCGCATGGTGCGCGACAACAAGGGCCGCGTGGTGGGCGTGCGCGCCCTGCAGGGGGTTACGTTTGAGGCCGCCGCGGGCGAACGCATTGCGCTGGTCGGCGAGAACGGCTCGGGCAAGACCACGCTGTTGCAGGTGCTGGCGGGCATCTACGCCCCCGATCAGGGCGAGGTGGAGATCGAGGGGCGCACCACCGCCCTGGTCAATATCAATCTGGGCATGAACGCTGAAGCCAGCGGGCATCGCAACATCACCCTGCGCGGCCTCGCCACCGGACGCACCCGCGCCGAAATCGAGGACAAGCGCGCGGAGATCGCCGTCTTTTCCGAGCTGGGCGATTTCCTGGATTTGCCGGTGGAGACCTATTCGGCCGGCATGCGCATGCGCCTGAGCTTCGCCATCGCGACAGCGTTCGAGCCCGACGTGCTGATCCTGGACGAGTGGCTGTCGGCTGGCGACGCCGCCTTCCGCAAGAAGGCCACCGAGCGCATGCAGTCGTTTGTGGACCAGGCCGGCATTCTGGTGCTGGCCTCCCACAGCCCGTCCCTGCTGATCGATACATGCAAGCGCGCGCTCTGGCTGGATGCCGGGCGTGTGCGCGCCGAAGGCGATGTGAAAGACATACTCCAGGCCTATGGCGAGGAGATGGAGCGCCGCCAGGCCGAGCGCGATGAACGCGCACAGGTCCAGATCGCCGCCGCCAACGACGCCCGCGAAGCCGCTCGCCTGAAGGCGGAGGCGCGCGCCAACCGCGGCCGGCCGTCCATATCAGAGACAGGCGCTGTAAACGGCGCGGGCCATGACGCCGGCGCCGAGCCGTCCAACCAGATCCCCGCCCTGGCCAACGCCGAACCCGACCCTGACAATCCGATCACCCGCCTGGTGCGGCGCATGGCCAGGATATTCGGGCGGTAGCCAAAGCAACACACGCCCGACATGCGATGTAGCCGGAACCGGGGTCAGGGCCCGGCCGCATGGTCATCGCAAACTTAAGGAGAATGGCGCACCCGACAAGATTCGAACTTGTGACCTCTGCCTTCGGAGGGCAGCGCTCTATCCAGCTGAGCTACGGGTGCTGATCGGTCAGACGAGGTGCATACAGGAGGCGGGCGGGCGGTTCAATCGTGTCGCGCGCCGCGCTGCAGGCCGGCCAGGGCATGGCTGCAGCGCGGCGGCGCCAATGGCGCGTTATCCGGTGATCAGGCGGGCGAGGATGAAGCCGGCCACGCCGCCCGCCGCCAAAAGGGCCCACAGCCAGACGCGCGCGCCGCCCTTGCGCACCGGGGCCTCGTCCTCGAGGTCTTCGGCGTCGGGCTCGGGCAGGGTCCAGGCGAGCCAGGCGGCGGGCATGATGAAGCTGTAGATCAGCACGCCAAAGAAGATCGCATTCCAGTGGGCATAGGTCTGCGGCGCCCACAGGGTCAGGCGCGTGTCATCATTGGCCACGGCCAGATAGAACACCGCCGCAGCGGCCAGCGCCGTGAGCACGGTGTAGGAGAAGGCGTAGGCGCGGTGGCGCAGATCGCGCTCCACATCGTCCAGGGCGCTGGGGACCTCGCCGGCGATGCGCTGTACGTAGGACGGCGCGACCCAGAAGAAGGCCAGCACGCTGATCAGCACCAGGAACAGGCCGGCGAGATCCAGCGCCAAGTTCGGCGTGACCAGCTGCAGGATGCACCCTGCGGGATAGCCGGCCAGGACCAGGATGATGGCGGCGCGCACCGAAGCGCGCGAGCGGCGGGGGATGCGGCCCGAGGCCGTGCGCATGTAAAAAGACATCTCAGTCGCCTTTGCTGGACGCCGCGATACGCGATAGCGGCGTGAAGGGCTGCAGGGAGAAGATCATTTCAACCGGCAGCTCGAAAAACGCCGCCAGCTTCAGCGCCAGCTCCAGCGACGGGTTGTAATCGCCCCGCTCCAGATAGCCGACGGTCTGGTAATTGACCCCGAGCGCCTCGGCCAGCGCCTTGCGCGACAGGCCGCGCTCGGCGCGCAGCACCGGCAGGCGGTTGTGGATGGTCGCGGTCTCGCTCACGCGCTTCAACTCCGGGTCATGCTGCGCCGCACCGGACCACCCGACCCTGACGCCTCTTGTCCCCTGTCTAACCCGGACTGATTGGTTTGGCAATCAGAATATTGCGTATATACAACATTTCATCTTGAGCCTATGGCGTGAGCGCCAGCCAGACCGGGCGCTTCAAAACTCGGAATCGTCCTCGTCCAGATCACGCGAGCGGTAGCCCAGCCCCACCATCATGCCCGCGCCCAGGCGTTCGGGGTGGGGCGCGCCAAAGCCGGTGGCCCGCTTCAGGCCCAGATAGAGGCCGGCCGCGCCCAGAAACCCGGCGCCAACCAGGCCGGCCCGCACGAACCAGCCGCTGGTGCTTTCCGGGTTCAGACTGAGCGCGAGCCACACCGTCAGCCCGAACGCGCTCAGCGACAGGAGCAGGGCGAGCAGGCGGGTCATGAATCGGGCGATCGCGTTCATTCCGCCATCATAGCCACAAATGCGGCGAAGGCACGGCCCGTCAGGCTGCGGTGTCGGCTTCGTAGGTCAGGGCCAGGAAGACGTCTTCCAGATCGGGCTCCTCGGTGCGCAGGTCGGCGATGCGCCCGCCCGAGGCGTGATAGGTCTCGATCAGGCGGGCCACCGACGCCTCGCCCACCTTGTAGGTGATGGCCAGCGCGCCGTCCTTGCGGACCACCGCATCGGCCTGCTCGAACCCTGCGGGCACGGCGCTCAGCGGCTCGCCCGGCTCGATGACCAGCGTTTTGTGATTAAGGCGCTTGAGCAGCTGATCCTTGGATTCGCACGCCACCACCTTGCCGTGATTGACGATGGCGATCTGGTCGCACAGCTCCTGGGCCTCTTCGAGATAATGGGTGGTGAGCACGATGGTCACCCCCGCCTCGTTGAGCCGGACCACATAGTCCCACAGCTGGCGGCGCAGCTCGATATCCACCCCGGCGGTGGGCTCGTCCAGCACCAGAACCGGCGGGTTGTGGACCAGCGCCTTGGCCACCAGCAGGCGGCGCTTCATGCCGCCCGACAGCTGGCGCACATAGGCGTCGCGCTTGTCGGCCAGGCCCATGATGTCGAGAATCTCCAGGGTGCGCCGCTCGGCCTTGGGCACGCCATAGAAACCGGCCATCAGCTCCAGCGTCTCGAACGGCGTGAAGAACACGTCCATGGCCAGTTCCTGGGGCACCACGCCGATGGCGGCGCGCGCCGCGCGCGGATGCCGGTCGATATCGCGGCCCCAGATGGCGCCGCGCCCGGCGGTCTTGGTCACCAGCCCGGCGAAGATATTGATGAAGGTGGACTTGCCCGCCCCGTTGGGCCCCAGAAGGCCGAAAATCGACCCGCGCGGGATCGCCAGATCCACCCCCTTCAGGGCGTGCTTGGCCGGACTGTTCTTCGCCGCCGGATAGGTTTTTTCCAGGCCTTCGGCTTCCAGGGCGTATTGGGGCAGGTGGTCGGTCATGACAGTCCCGGTCGGTCAGAGCCTCGCGCCAGCGTCCGGCGCAATTGACGCCAGCGCGCCGCGCGCCTAGGTACGGATCAACGCAAACTAAACCCGCGCGGCCCGGCCCGTCCACGCCGCAACGCCGCGCGGTCCCCAGCGGAGCGCTGTCTGATCCATGTCCGCCCGTCCTGAATCCCCCGCCTTCCCGCCCCCGGAAGTCATTGTGGTGACGTCAAAGCGCGTCATGTGCGATGGCGGCGGCGGCGCGCTGGGCCATCCGCGCGTCTGGTATGACATGGGCACGGACACGCATGTGGAATGCGGCTATTGCGACCGCCGCTTCGTGTTGCAGGGCTCAAAGGACGATCCGGGCGCAGCCGCCGCCTGACGCAGCCTGACGCTGCCTGCATGCTTCAGCCCGCAGCCGGTTGACCCGCGCGGCCCTGCCGCCACAATCGGCCCTTGCGCGGCCCTGATCGCCGCAAGGTGATGGAGCGGGGGCGCTGGAGCATGACGGATGTGTGGACGTCAAAGCGGATCGGCCTGATTACAGGCCTGGTTCTGGCGCTCGTCATCCAGTTCATACCCGTGCCCGACGGCCTGTCGCGCGAAGCCTGGATCGTCGCCTCCATCGCCGTGTTGATGGCGTGCTGGTGGGCCACCGAGGCCATCCCCATCGCCGCCACCGCCTTCATCCCGCTGGCGCTGTTTCCGGTGTTCGGCGTGTTGTCGACGCGCGCGGCGGCCGAGCCCTATGCCGACCCCATCGTCATGCTTCTGCTGGGCGGGTTCATCATCGCGCTGGCCATCGAGCGGTGGAATCTGCATGCGCGCATCGCGCTCAATGTGGTGGCCCGCTTTGGCGGCAAGCCCGCGCTGCTGGTGCTCGGCTTCATGCTGGCCAGCGCCTTGTTGTCGATGTGGATTTCCAACACCGCCACCACGCTGATGATGATCCCCATCGCGCTCAAGGTCGCCGAGAAGATGGCCGATGAGGGGGTGGAGCTGAAAATGTTCGCGCCCGCGCTGGCGCTCGCCGTGGCCTATTCGGCCAGTGTGGGCGGGCTCGCCACGCCGGTGGGCACGCCCACCAATCTCATCGCCATCGGCTTCATGGAGCGCGAGTTCGCCGCCTCCATCAGCTTTGTCGAATGGATGATGCTGGGCGTGCCCGCCGTGGCCGTGATCCTGCCGGTGATGTGGCTGATCCTGACGCGTTTCGCCTTCCAGGTCAGCGCCGGCGCCCCCAATGCGGCGGGCCATGAAGAAGTGCTGCGCCAGAAGCGGGCGCTGGGGCGCATGACGACGCCGGAATGGCGCGTGGCGCTGGCCTTCGGCACGGTGGCGCTGTTGTGGATGGGACGCGAGCTGCCCGGCGCGCTGATCTTTCAGCCCGATATCAGCTTTGGCTGGAACCCGCTGCTGGGCTGGCTCTCCGACACCCTCGCCCTGCCGGTGCGCCTGGCGCTGTCAGACGCGCAGATCGCCATTATGGGCGCGGTGGCCGTGTTCCTGATCCCGGCGGGCGGAGGCGCGGACACGCGCGGCCAGGCGCTGATGGACTGGGAGACGGTGCAGCGCCTGCCCTGGGCGGCGGTGATCCTGTTTGGCGGCGGCCTGTCGCTGGCCGCCGCCATCCAGGCGACGGGGCTGGCGGGCTGGATCGGCGGACAGCTGAGCTGGGTGACCGCCCTGCCCCTGCCCGTGACCGTGCTGATCCTGGTGTTCATGGTGATCTTCCTGACCGAGCTCACCTCCAACGTCGCCACCGTGTCCGGCTTCCTGCCCGTGCTGGCGGCGCTGGCCATCGAGGCCGGCGTGCCGCCTGCCCATCTCATCGTCCCGCTGGCGCTGGCGGCCAGCTGCGCCTTCATGCTGCCGGTGGCCACCGCGCCCAACGCCATCGTCTACGCCTCGGGCGCGGCCAGCATGAGCCAGATGATCCGCGCGGGCCTGCGCATCAATATCGTCATCGCCCCGCTGATCGCCCTCCTGGCCACGCTGCTGACGCCGCTGGTGTTTCCGGGGTGAGGCAGATGCGTGGACAGGGCCGCATCCCGCTTGCACCGGGTGCAACCCGGGGTGATACTGGCTGGGGGCGCTCTGGACCCTCTGCGAGCGAGGGGCTGGCGGGATGAATTGAAAGGACTGGGGCGATGAAACTCTTCGATTCAAATCCGGCGGCCATTTGGCTGGCGCTTTTGGGCGGATTTTCTACGTCGCTCGCCTACGCGTTGTTCCTAATGGAAACCGACGCTTCTGAATCATTTGCACTGCTGCTTTTCTTTTTACATGTGACTCTTTATACTTTACTTATTAGCTCAATTCTCCGAAATGATGGAGCACTTAAAATCCCCCTAAAAGAAAGGGCGCGACTTGCAGCCCTTTTACTTTTGGCCCAGGGCGTATTACCGGCGTCCGTCTGGTCGATCAAGGCGGTGCTCGCCTAGCAAAATTATGCGGATCGGTCTTTTCGCGGAATCAAACCCCCGCCATCTCCGCCGCTATCACCTCAGCCGCCGCGCGCGGATCGGGGGCCGATGAGATGGGGCGGCCCACCACCAGATGGGTCGCGCCCGCACTCAAGGCTTCGGCGGGTGTGGCGGTGCGCACCTGATCGCCCTTGTCGGCGCCCGCCGGGCGCACGCCGGGGGTGACGATCAGGAAGCCTTGGGGCACGCGCGCGGCGATTTCAGCGGCTTCCTGAGGCGAGGCGACCACGCCGTCCATGCCGCACTCCACCGCCTGATCCACCCGGCGCAGCACCAGATCACGCGCGCTGAAGGCATAACCCATCTCGGCCAGCATGGCGTCGTCATAGGCGGTGAGCACCGTGACCGCGAGAATTTTGAGGTCCGAGCCCGCCTTGCCTTGCGCCGCGGCGCGCATCACCGGCGGCTCGGCGTGAACGGTCAACAGATCGGCGCGCGCGGTGGTGATGGAGCGCACGGCTTTCTCCACCGTGGCGGGGATGTCGTGGAGCTTGTAGTCCAGAAACACCTGCGCACCGCGATTCTTAAGCCCCGCCGCCAGCGCCATGCCGCCCACGGGCAGAAGCTGGAGCCCGATCTTGTAATGGCTGCAGGCCGGTCCCAGCCGCTCCACCAGCGCTTCAGCCTCGGCGACAGACGGCAGGTCCAGCGCGGTGATCAGACGGGGGTCGGCCATGGCGCGCTCCTTGTTCTTGCGGCGCGCACATTAGTCCGCCCGGGCCAACGGGTCGACGCCCTGACGCGCCTTCGGGCGCCGGGCCTTGTCAGCGCAGCGTGCGCGGTTCGGGCGCGTCGATGATGTCCAGCTGGGCGGGGTGGGTCAGGATGATCATCGGACCGTTCTCATCCTGCAGCCAGCCGCGCACGCGCACCACCGCGCCCTCCAGCGTCTCCAGCCGGACCCCCGCCGCCTCGAACCGGTTGCGTGTGGAGCGGCTGGCGCTGATGGTGAAGTCGGTGCGCCAGTCGGCGCCGAAATTGAGAAACACCCGGCCATTGCGCGCCTCGCCGGTGCTGGTCACGCGGCCCTCCACGATCTGGGCGGAGTCCAGATGCTGGGCGAGCCGGTCGGGATCGCTGTCGCGCACGGCGAACACCCCCAGCCCCCAGGCGCCGCGCGCGCTCTCGCGAGCGTCGGCTTCACGCGCCAGGAAGTCGTCCAGCGGCAGGTTCAGCCCGTCGCGCGGCCAGACCACGGCCCAGCCTTCACCGATCATGTCGGCGCCCACATCCACGCGCTCGGCGCCGCGATTGAACACGGCGCGCGCCTGCACACGGCCATAGCGGTCCAGGCTGTCGCCCTCGCCGGCGGGCAGAACCGACAGCCCCACCCCGGCCTCGTCCAGCAGTGCTTCAAGCCGGGCGCGCGCCAGTGCGGCGGCCTCGGGGGCGGTTTCGGCGCGCGGCGTGACCACGCCAGCCAGGATCACGCGGGTCTCGCTCCCGTCCTCAGCGGGGATGGTGAAGGCGTGGGCAGACGCCGCTTCGCCCGCGCCGCGCACCAGTACGGGTGCGCCCGGCGCATCGCCGGACCGCTCGCCACACGCCGTCAGCGCCGCCGCCGCCAGCCACACGCCCGCCCCGATCCGCACGCCCTGCGCCATGACACCCTCCCCTGAAAGGAGAATATCATGGCGCAGAACGCGCATCAGGGGAATGGCCTATCGAAGGAGCAAGTCCGCCGCGAAGAAGGCGAAGAAGCCGCCAATCACCAGCAGCACCAGCGCGCTCCACAACGCCCAGCCGCCGATCTTGCGCATGCGCGCGCAGGCTGCGGCCTGGGCCGGGTCCGCCGGGCAGGGCGCATTGCGCGTCGCCCAGCGCATGGCGAAGGCGCCCGCCAGCACGGCGCCGGCGATGGCGAACACCCATTCCTTGTGCGCGGACAGGAAGATCAGCCCGGGCGCATTGGATGCCAGCCCCGCCATCACCGCCCCGGCCCCGATGGTGACCAGCAGGGCCGGCAGGGCGCAACAGATCAGCGTCCCGGCGCTGGCGAACAGCGCCAGCGCCGGGGCTGCGGCTTCACGAAAAGCCAGACGCATCAGGCATCATCCCCGCGCCGGATCTCGCCAGTGAGCTGATAGCCCGAACGGCGCACCAGATCGGTGATGGTCGCGTCGTCCAGCGTCTGGCCGTCACGCACCACCAGCTGCAGCGTCTTGTCGTCCAGATCGATGTGGACAGCAGCCACTTCGGCGCGGCGGCCAAAGGTGCGGGTCATGGCCACGGCGCAGAAATCGCACACCATGCCCAGGATGCCGGCGGTCACCAGCGTGCCGCCCTCTTCCACAGCGGCGGCGAGTTCAGGGGTGGCGTAGGCGCGCTCGTCCGCCAGAGCGGCGGGCGCAAGCGAGAGTACGGCGATAGCCGCGATCAGAATGCGAAACATGGGATCTCTCCTTTTGAGGATCATCAGAAACGGTACATGAAAGTGAACAGGGCTTCGTTGACGGCCGGGGTGTAGCCCACCTCCAGCAGCATCGGCCCCTTGAAGACGCGCACCAGCGGCGTCACCGCCACGGGGGTGTCCTCTTCAGGGTGATGATCAACCTCGACCATCAGCCAGGTATGCAGCTCGCCAATGCCCGCGATATACGGCGCAACGCCCACGCGGCCCGACTGCATGGCGTGTGCGCCCTCGCCCATATCGCTGACCCGGCCCATCCAGGACACGAACCAGCGCCGGGTCTCCCAGTCGGCCATGGCGCCCACAAAGCCGGCGCCCCGGGGGCCGCGGACATTGTCATTGATCCCCTGCGCCACCCCTGCGCCGGCAAAGGCGTAGAGATTGGCCTGGTAATCCTCGCCGAACCAGCGATTGGCCAGCCAGGTGGCCTGGGCGCCGTTGAACAGAAGATCGTCCGTGCGGTCCCACTCGGTCTTCAGGCCGATGGAGTAGTCAAAGCGCGGGGTGTAGTGGATCAGAAGTCCGGTATTCATCCGGTCTGACGTGGCGATGGTGGTCCATCCCCCTTCATAGGAGACCGGACGGGCGTCAGCCGCACCGGCGGCCAGCGCGAGGCACGCGCAGGCGGTCAGTAAATGTCGCATGAGAAATCATACGCTCCCTTGCCGTATCAACGAAGAACGCGAAATCGTGTGTCGCGCTTCAGCGTTTCGGCGGGGGCGGATCGGTCAGGCGCAAGGCCGACGGCCCGGCGTCATGGGCGAAAAGCGGGCCGGGCAGGCGCGCCTCCACGCCGGGCGTTGACGCAGGACGCATGTCCAGCGCGCTGAAATGCACGCAGGCGCCGCAGGCCGCGCCGCCCGTGCAGTCGTGATGGATATCAGCGGCGTCCTGCCCGTCAGACGCGGCCATCGCCGGGCCATGGCAATCAGGCAGGGCGTGGGCGCTGGCGGCCTCAGAGGCCCCAGCCTCAAGGCCCAGCGCGCCCGGACAGAAGCGGACGCCCGCCTCGATCAGGACCAGTACGGCCAGAAGGGACATGAACCAGCGCATACCCTGTCCTTACAGGACGCCGCCCCCAGCGCCAAGCGCGCCCCCGTCACAGGCGCGTGAGCGCCAAAGAAAACGGGCGCGGAAGGGGGTCCCCTCCGCGCCCGCCTGTCAGGTCCTGGTCAGCGCCCTAGAAGTTGAAGCGCAGGCCGCCGAACAGGGTGTAGCCGAAGCGCTCGCGCTCATACACCCGGCTGCGGTCACTTTCATAGCGGATGCCTTCGGAGTCGGTCAGGTTCTTGGCCTCGAAGAAGACCTCGAACTGGTCATTGACTTCATAGGACGCTGTGAAGTCGAGCTGCGAACGGCCTTCCCAGAAGCGGTCAAACCGGCTGTCCTCGGCATTGAGCGAGTCCAGATAGTCCGAGCGGTCATTCCACGACAGGCGCGCATTGAAGCGGTCCGTCTCGAAGAACAGGGCCACGTTATAGGTGTAGTCCGACTGGCCCTGGAGCGGGAATTTGGAGCGTCCGCCAATAGTGCGGCCGATATCCATCTCGCTGTCGGTGAAGGTGGCGTTGGCGAAAATACCGGTATTGCCCAGCAGCCCCGGCAGGAAGCTGAAGGATTGCTGCCAGGTGAACTCGATGCCGCGGATATAGCCGTCAGGCGCGTTCTCGGCCTGGACGAAGGTCGCCGGCAGGCCCTCGAACACCTGGTTCGGGGTGCGCAGGGTGAACTCGTAGTTTTCCAGATCCTTGTAGAAGGCGTTGACCGCGATCAGGCCCAGCGGGGCGATATAGTATTCCAGGCCCGCGTCGAAATTGTTCGCCAGGGTGGGGCGCAGGTCCGGATTGCCCCGGTTGACCGTCAGCGGCGGCGTGTCGCCGGCGCTCACGCGGGCCACCACATCGGGATAGTTCGGACGGGAGATGGCGCGGGTCAGGGCGAAACGGCCGATCAGGTTCTCGTTGAACTCGTGACGCACCGTCAGGTTCGGGAACCAGTTGGTGTAGTCACGGCTGTTGGAAAGCGTCGTCACCGCGCCCGTCGAGGTGTTGATGCGGTTGGCGGTGGAGCTGAACTCGGTGTGCTCCACGCGCAGGCCGAAGGTCACGTCCGTGTTGGTCAGGGACACCCGGCTCATGCCGTAGGCGGCGTAGACATTCTCTTCGACCGTATAGTCGCTTTCCACCGAGGTGGGCATGCGGCGGCGGAGCGGGTTGCCGAACACCGTGCCGCGCATTGAGTTGAAATAGGCGTCGGCCAAGCTTTCATCGATCTTGAAGCCCAGATTGTAGATGAAGTTCTGGGAGACCTCATTGGTCTGCAGCTGGGCCAGCGTCTGGGCCGGGCCGAAGGCCGCCGTGGTCGGGCTGCGCCAGCGCTCGTCATCGCGCTCGGCCTCACGCCAGCGCAGGGCCGCGCCGAAGCGGTGCTCGGCGGTGTTGCCGAACAGCGAGCCGTCCCGGATCACATTGGCGCCCACCGCCCATTCGCGGGTGTCGTTGACCTCAAAGCGCTGGTCCAGGCGGCGGAAGCTGAAGGCGCCGAAATTGAGGTGCTCATTGGTCTGGAACAAGCTGATCGCCGGCTCGTCCGCGCTGGTGTAGTTATAGCTCACCGTCGGGCGCAGGCTGGAGCGGAACAGGAGCTGGTCGCGCTGGGGATAGGTCTGTTCGGACTCGTTGTAGGAGACCTGATAGTCGATCCGGGTCAGGCCCAGATCGTGCTCGCCGCCCGCCTGGATGTTCCAGATGGTGTTGGTCACGGTGCGGTGACGCAGCTCTTTCTCGATGCGGGTATTGGTCCAGGTCGCCGTGGTGTTGGTGAAGCCCGGCTGCAGCGAACCTGCGCTCAGGTCCAGGATCAGCTGGTTGCGGTATTCATCGTCCTCGAAGCGCGACCAGTTGCCCCGCACGAAGAAGCGGGTGGCGTCGTCCGGGCGGAATTCCAGCGCGCCGGTATAGGCTTGGCGGGTGCGGCGAGTGTCATAGTCCTTCCACACGAGCTCGTCGACGAAGAACACGTCCTGGCCGCCCACGGTCGCCACGTCCCAGTTGGCTTCCATGTTGTGGACCTGACGGTCGGTGCGCGAGTAGCTGGCAGAGAAGAGCGCGCCGAAGCGCTCGTTTTCGCCGAACGTGTTCGAGATCACGCCCGAGAAGCGGTAGTCATTGGTGCTGCCGATCTCGTTGATGCTGGCGCCGCCCTGCACGCGCAGGCGGAAGCCGCGCCGGTCAAACGGCGAGCGGGTGACCAGGTTCACCGAGCCCGCGATGGAATCGGCGTCCTGGAACGGCAGAAGGGTCTTGGAGACCTCGATGGCGTTGACCACGTCGGACGGGATGGTGTCCAGATCCACCGCGCGGGTGGTGGCGTCCGGCGAGGCGATGGCCGCGCCGTCCACGGAGACGGCGGTGAACTCGGACGGCGCGCCGCGCAGGTTGATGAAGCGGCCCTCGCCCTGGTCGCGCGCCACGGCGAAGCCCGGCACGCGCTGCAGCGCTTCGGCGATATTGGCGTCGGGGAAGCGGCCGATGGCGTCCGCCGAGACGATGTTGGTGGTGGCGTCATTGGTGCGCTGCTGGTTCAGGGCGCGCGCCGCGCCATCCAGGATCTGGCCGGTGATGACGATGCGGTCTTCCGCCTCGCTGTCGGTCAGGGTGAAGGTGATGAAATTGGCTTCGGTGGCCGACACGTTCACGCCGCGCACGCCCGTGGGCAGGCCGAGATAAACCACCTCGATCTGGGTTTCGCCAGCAGGCAGCGAGGCAAAGGCGAACTCGCCCTGACGGTTGGTGGCGGTGGACAGGCCCAGCTCGCGCACGCGCACCTGGGCGCCGGGCAGCGGGTTGCCGCGGGCGTCGACCACGACGCCATTGACCTGATGCTGGGCGAAAGCCGCCCCCGAAAGCCCGGCCAGCGCCATCACGGACGCCGAGCCGAGCAGGACCAGATTGAGTTTCATTTGGAGTGCCCCGTTGTCTCAAAAAGAATAGACGGCGCCATCCAGAGCGGATGCGCCTGAAACAGCCCCTTGCGCCCGTGAGGTGACAGCGTGATGTCGCGTACGCGACACCGGGATGTCAGAGTGATGACATTGATATGAAGGATGCGGTATCTGGCTACCTCTTTACTTCGTGATATCCTGTTTTCATTGACGAGTCCGGAGAATAACTGAACAGGCGGCGCCTGTGGCGTAAAAGCCGCAGGGCGGCGCCATTTATACTTGGCGGAGCGCCTAGCCGCCCGGCGCAAAAAAGAACGGGGGCCGCCAGGGCCCCCGTTCCGGATCATACTGCGTGAAAAGCGTGCGGATCAGTAATTGAACCGCGCGCCCAGGAACCAGCTCTGGCCGAAGCGCTCGCGCTCCTGCACCCGCCGGCGCACGCCGTCATAGCGAATGCCCTCGGAGTCGGTGAGGTTCTTGCCTTCCAGGAACAGCTCGAACCGGTCGGACAATGCCAGCGAGGCGCTGAAGTCCAGCTGGCTGCGCCCTTCCCAGTAGGTGTCCAGGCGCGGGTCGGAGGCGTTGACCGAGTCGATATAGTCGCCCCGGTCATTCCATGACAGGCGGGCATTGATCCGGCTGTCCTCATAGAACACCGCGACATTGTAGACATAGTCAGACTGACCGGCGAGCGGGAAGGCCGAGCGGCCCGCAATGGTGCGGCCGATATCCATCTCGCTGTCGGTGAAGGTGGCGTTGGCGAACACGCCGGTATTGCCAAGCAGGCCCGGCAGGAAGGTGAAGCCCTGCTGCCAGGTGAACTCGATGCCGCGGATATAGGCGCTGTTGGCGTTCTCGGCCTGGATGAAGT
>JBHYFR010000005.1:0-37385 GCA_051859425.1 Oceanicaulis sp.
CGCCGCCCCCGCCCCCGCCCGGCAACCCTTCGGCGTTTGAGACCCCGGAGTACAACCAGCAATACGGTCTGGGCCTCATCAACGCCTCGACCGCCTATGCCGCGGGCGCCACGGGCCAGGGCATCATCGTGGCCGTGGTGGACACCGGCATCAATCAGAACCATCCCGAGCTGATCGGGCGCATCCATCCCACCAGCACCGACATCGTCAGTTCGCGCGGCGATCTGGAAGACATTGATGGGCACGGGACCGGCGTGGCTGGCGTGATCGCCGCCAACAAGAATGACCGCGGCGGCCATGGCGTGGCCTTCCAGAGCTCGATCATGGCTTTGCGCGCCGACACACCCGGCACATGCGAGGATGACGATGAGGAGGACGGGGGCTGCCGGTATTCAGACGCGAACACGGCTGCAGCCATCGACTATGCCATCAATAACGGGGCGCGGGTGATCAACCTGTCGCTGGGCCGGTCGGTCGGCCCGAATGATGCGCTGACCCAGACCTTCGCAGCCATGCGCCGGGCGGCCAATGCCGGGATATTCCTGGTGATTTCCGCCGGCAATGACGGCGATGACGAGGACAAGGACGCCTCGAATCCCAACTATCCGGCCAATTTCGCCCGCACTGCTGAGGCCATGGGCTTTGCGGTGGCGGTCGGCGCGGTGGAATGTCCGGGCCGCGCGCTGGGATGTTCGCCGGATGAAGCCGTGATTGCCCCGTTCTCAAACCGGGCGGGCGATTCTGCAAACGTGTTTCTGATGGCGCCGGGCAGCCGGATCCTGACGCCCTTCCTGGATAGTGATGATGGCGATCCCCAGCTGGTCCGCTATTCGGGCACCAGCTTCTCCGCCCCCCATGTGGCCGGCGCCCTGGCGCTTCTGCTGCAGGCCTTCCCCCATCTTCAGGGCAATGAAGCGCTGCAGATCCTGTTCGAGACTGCGCGCGATCTTGGCGATCCGGGCATTGACGCCGTCTATGGCCGCGGCCTGATCGATCTGGCCGCTGCTTTCCAGCCGGTGGGCAATTCATCGGTGAGTTTCGCCGCGGGCGAGGTTGTTCCGCTCGGGGCGCTTCTCCAGGCGCCCACAGGGCCGTATGGCGACTGGATGTGGCGCAGCGGTCTGGTGGAAGGGGCGGTGCTTCGCGACAAATTCCGCCGCCCGTTCCGCTTTGATGCGGCCCGCCCTGACGCGGTCTCGAACGCCAGCGCGATGGACGCGATGGAGAGCGCGGCCGCTTCGAGCCTGGCGCGCACCGGCGTGACGCGCGCCGGTCCTGCCGAGGTGATGCTGCGCATGACGCCGGACCGGCCTCATGCTCTGCGCAACCTGCCCCATGACGTTTACCAGACCCAGCCCGACCTTTCCTTCGCCTTCCGCCAGGGCGGTTTGAGCCTCCAGGCGGGCCGCGGCTTCGCCACGCCGGCGCCGGCGGGCGGGGCGGGCGTATCGGTTCTGTCCGAGACCCAGTTCTCCGGCGCGGTGGCGCGTCTGACCGGTCAGCGCGACTGGGCGGCGGTAAGCTATCAGGCCGGCGCTCTGGGCGGGTCTTTGGGGGTGCATGTGCGGGCCTCGGGCGGCGACGCCTCGGCCTTCCAGGCGGCGGCCCTGACCTTCACCCGCGATGGCCAGACGCTCGGGTTCGAGACCGGGTCGGGCCAGGAGAGCCAGCGCTCTCTGGGCGGGTTCCTGGCGGCGCGCTTTGGCGAGCAGGACGGATCGGATACGCGTTTCGTGGCGGGCCTGTGGTCCGGTGCGCTGCCCCTGGGCTGGCGCGGCGCGGCGCGTGTCGAGCATGTAACCGGTGAGATCGCCTTGCCGCTGGCGCTGCAGCGTGAGCAGGCGCTGGGCGCCAGCGCGTGGAGCGTGGGTGCGGACCGGGCGTTTGCAGGCGGGCGCCTCGGGTTCACGCTGGCCCAGCCGCTGCGGGTTGAGCGCGGCGCGGTGTCGGCGCTGGTGCCGGTGCTGGTCGATGAGGACAATGTGACGCTCTATGAGCGCCGCTACGCCAATCTGGCGCCGTCCGGCCGGGAGGTTTCCATGGAAGCCGCGTGGCGGGTCCAGGTCAGTGACGCGGCCACCGCCAGCCTCGCTGCACGCCTGACCCGCGAACCCGGACATATCGCCGGCGCGAGACCCGAAGGGCTCGTCTGGGCCGGCTTCCGGACCCAGTGGTGACACCCGTGTCCGGCCCGTGGCGTGATCGCGCCCGTCTGACGCGGCGGGGTCTGATGGCGTCGACGCTGGCGCTGGCGGGCGCCGCGGCGTGCGGGCGCAGCGGCGAGGCGCCCGACATGCTGCGCGTGGCCATTGATGCCGAAGCCGACAGCCTGGACCCGCTCAAGGGCCAGTTCGCCACCGCCGCCCTGCTCTACAAGCAATTGCACGCGCCGCTGACCGAGTATTCGCCCTCGGGCGGGCTGGCGCCGGGTCTGGCCGCGTCCTGGCGCAGCACCGATGCGCGCAGCTGGACCTTCAGGCTGACGCCGGGCCTGACATGGTCTGATGGCGCGCCGATCACAGCTGACGATGTGGTGTGGACCGCGCGCCGGGCGGTGGACCCGCGCACCGGGTTTGCCGATCTGGGCGATTTCTTCGCGGTGACCGGCGCGCGCGAGGCGCTGCTGGGCCAGATCCCGCCCGATCAGATCGCGGTCAGCGCGCCCGATGATCACACCGTGGTGTTCGAGCTGGACCGGCCGGTCAGCCTGTTTCCCACCCTGATGCGTGAATTCTACCCCGTGCCGCGCCACGCCGTGGAGGCGCGGCCCGATGACTGGACCCGTCCGGCTCACTGGGTCAGCGCCGGTCCCTATCTGCTGGCCAGTCAGTCGGGCTTGAGCTACCGGCTGGAGAAAAACCCGCGCTTTGCCGGCGCGCAGGGCGTGCGGATCAATACCATCCGCGTGGACGTGATCGATGACGGCGCGGCCCGCGCCCGCCGCTTCCGCGCCGGCGATTATGATCTGGTGGACCGGCCGCCGGGCGATCAGCTGGGTCTGTTGCGCGAGCGCGTGGGCGACCAGCTGCGCAGCTTCCCGGCCCCGATCCTCACCTATATCAAGGTCAATTGCGCCAGTCCGCGCCTGCGCGATGCGCGCGTGCGCCGGGCGCTGGGGCTCGCTGTCGACCGGGCCTATCTCAACACGCATTTCTTCCACGGCCAGTCCGCCCCCGCCGACCGGGTGATCCCCGATCCCGAGGCCGAAACCGCCGGGCCGGACCTGGAGGGCGCCCGCGCGCTGCTGGACGCCGCCGGGCACGGGCCGGCCAATCCGCTGCGCATCACCTTGCGCGCCAGCGCCGGGGACCGCGACCGGGTGGCGCTGGCGATCATCGATGACTGGCGCCGGGCCGGGGTGCAGGCCGAGCTGCTGGCCACCTATCCGCTGGACCTCTACGCGGCGGTGGATGGCGGCGATTATGATCTGGCGCTGGCGCGCTTTGACCGCGGGCTGAAAACCGATCCCGACTTCATGCTCCAGCCCTTCGCCCGCGAGGGCTTTGCCGACAACACCAACTGGGAGGGCGGGCGCCGGCCCGAATTTGACCGGCTGATGGACGAGGCGCGTGGTGAGCTGGACCGCGCCCGGCGTACAGAGCTCTACCGCGCGGCCGAGGCAGAATTGCTTGGCGACATGCCGAATATCCCCCTCCTGCACGAACGCGCCTGGTGGCTGGTGGGCCCGCGCGTGCGCGCCCGCGACGACATCCCGCCACATCTGTGGCGCGATTTGCGGCTGGGATAGGGGGCGGCTCTGGTTTGAGCCTGGCCCGCAGATATGCTATCTAGAACTCGTTTCTAGAAAGGCTTTCGCCATGGGTCTGAGCATCAAGACAGAGGAAGCGGACAGGCTGGCGCGCGAACTGGCCCAGCTGACCGGCGAGACTTTGACCGAAGCCATCACCCAGGCCATGCGCGAGCGGCTGGCGCGCCTGCGCGCCGAAGAGGCCGCCGAGGGTGACTATGTGGCCCGTGTTCAGGCGTTCGTGCGTGAGCACGCCCATCTCTACGACCGGCGGCCCGTAACGAAGCAGGAATGGGATGAAGCCTGCGGCGACACGCCCGAAGAACTGGGCTTCTAGGCATGGTCGTGGTGGATAGCTCCGCCCTCCTCGCCATACTGTTCAATGAGCCCAATGGCCCTGATTGCACGTTTGTACTGGAGCGGTCGCCAAGGTGTCTGATATCCGCTGTGAACTATGTGGAGGCAGGCACGGTGCTGGCCGGCAGGATGAGCCCTGCAGCGCGCGGCGACGCGATCAGGGTTCTCGACAGATTTTTCATGACGCTCTCCCTCACCATCGCACCAGTCGACGCCCAGCTGGCGCGCGCTGCGGTCAAGGCGAGGATCGCCTATGGCAAGGGCTTCGGGACGCGGGGCGGGCTGAATTTCGGCGACTGTTTCGCCTACGCGTTGGCCAAACATCACAATGCCCCGCTGCTCTATGTGGGCGATGATTTCAGGGTTACCGACGTTCATTCCGCGCTCTAAACGCCCGCCGCCCTCACCCCCGACCGTGCCCCCTGTAAACTGACTCTCGCCAAGCGCGCGCGCAGGCGTTAGACACGGGTTTCAGCGACCGAACCCGCGCCGCATGCTCCTCCCGGACCGCTCCGGGGGCCGGGCGTGCGCGCGCCTGACGTGAAAAGGCCCCGCCCATGCCCAGACGCACCGATATCCAGTCCATCCTGATCATCGGCGCCGGGCCTATCGTGATCGGTCAGGCCTGCGAGTTCGACTATTCGGGGGTGCAGGCGGTCAAGGCGCTGAAAGAGGAGGGCTACCGGGTCATCCTGGTCAATTCCAACCCGGCCACCATCATGACCGATCCGGGCCTGGCCGACGCCACCTATGTGGAGCCGATCACGCCGGACATGGTCGCCAAGGTGATCGAGAAGGAGCGCCCTGACGCGCTTCTGCCCACCATGGGCGGCCAGACCGCGCTCAATTGCGCGCTGGAGCTGGACCGGCGCGGCGTGCTGGGGCTGTTCGGGGTGGAGATGATCGGCGCCAAGGCCGACGTCATCGACAAGGCGGAAAACCGCGAGCGCTTCCGCAACGCCATGGATTCCATCGGGCTGGAAAGCCCCAAATCGCGCACCGCCCACACCCTCGCCGAAGCCGAGATCGTGCTGGAGGAGCTGGGTTTGCCCGCCGTGATCCGGCCCTCCTTCACCATGGGCGGCACGGGCGGGGGCATCGCCTATAATATCGAGGAATTCCGCGAAATCGTGGCCTCGGGCCTCTACAGCTCGCCGGTCACCGAAGTGCTGATCGAAGAGAGCGTGGTCGGCTGGAAGGAATACGAGATGGAAGTGGTCCGCGACCGCGCGGACAATTGCATCATCGTGTGCTCCATCGAGAATATCGATCCCATGGGCGTGCATACCGGCGATTCCATCACCGTGGCGCCCGCGCTCACCCTCACCGACAAGGAATACCAGCGCATGCGCTCGGCCTCGATCGCGGTCTTGCGCGAGATCGGGGTGGAGACCGGCGGCTCCAACGTGCAGTTCGCGGTTAACCCGGCTGACGGCCGCATGGTGGTCATCGAGATGAACCCGCGCGTGTCGCGGTCCTCGGCGCTGGCGTCGAAAGCCACCGGCTTTCCCATCGCGCGCGTCGCGGCCAAGCTGGCGGTGGGCTATACGCTGGACGAGATCGACAATGACATCACCGGCGGCGCCACCCCGGCGAGTTTCGAGCCGACGATTGACTATGTCGTCACCAAAATCCCGCGCTTCGCCTTCGAGAAATATCCCGGCGCCAAGAACAGCCTGACCACCTCCATGAAATCGGTGGGCGAAGCCATGGCCATGGGCCGCTGCTTCCAGGAAAGCGTGCAAAAGGCGCTGCGCAGCCTGGAAACCGGCCTGTCGGGCTTTGACGAGATCGATATCCCGGGCCTCGACACCGCCGAGGATGAGGCGGCGCGCCGCCAGGCGGTGCTGGCCGCCCTGTCCCAGCCCACCCCGGATCGGCTGCGCGTGATCGCCCAGGCTTTCCGCGAGGGGCTGAGCGTGGAGAGCATTTACGCCGCCTGCGCCTATGAGCCCTGGTTCCTGCGCCAGATCGAGGAGATCGTGGCCGCCGAGGACGATGTGCGCATGCTGGGCCTGCCCGGCGATGCGGACGGCATGCGCCGGCTCAAGGCCATGGGCTTCGCCGATGCCCGCCTGGCCGCGCTGACGGGCCAGAGCGAAGCGGACGTCACGGCCGCGCGCCGGGCGCTGGGCGTGCGTCCGGTGTTCAAGCGGGTGGATACCTGCGCGGCCGAATTCGCGGCGGTGACGCCGTACATGTACTCCACCTACGAGACCGGCGGGGCGTGCGAGAGCGAGCCCACGGGCCGCAAGAAGGCGGTGATCCTGGGCGGCGGGCCGAACCGGATCGGCCAGGGCATCGAGTTTGATTATTGCTGCTGCCACGCGGCGTTTGCGTTCGCTGACATGGACATCGAGTCCATCATGGTCAACTGCAATCCCGAAACCGTCTCGACGGACTATGACACCGCCGACCGGCTGTATTTCGAGCCGCTGACCGCCGAGGACGTGATCGAGCTGATCGAGACCGAGCGCGCCAAGGGCGAGCTCATCGGCGTGGTGGTGCAGTTTGGCGGCCAGACGCCGCTCAAATTGTCGGCCGATCTGGAAGCGGCGGGCATTCCCATTCTGGGCACCAGCCCGGACGCCATCGATCTGGCCGAGGACCGCGAGCGCTTCAAGGCGCTTTTGGACTCGCTGAACCTGAAACAGCCGCCCAATGTCATCGCCCGCTCGGTCGAGGACGCCACGCAAGCCGCGCGCACGCTGGGCTTCCCGCTGGTTCTGCGTCCCTCCCACGTGCTGGGCGGGCGCGGCATGGAGATCGTGCGCGAGACCGAAAGCTTCGAGCGCTATATCCGCGAGGCGGTGCATGTGTCGGGCAAATCGCCCCTTCTGCTCGACCGCTATCTCTCCGACGCGTCGGAAGTGGATGTGGACGCCGTGTGTGACGGCGAGCGCGTCTGGGTCGCCGGGATCATGGAGCATATCGAGGAGGCCGGCGTGCATTCGGGCGACAGCGCCTGCGTGCTGCCGCCCTATTCGCTGTCGCCCGAAACCGTGGCCGAGCTCAAGCGCGAGACCGAGGCCCTGGCCCGCGCCATCAAGGTGAAGGGGCTGATGAATGTGCAGTTCGCGGTCAAGGACGGCGAGATTTTCCTCCTGGAGGTCAATCCGCGCGCCAGCCGCACCGTGCCTTTCGTGGCCAAGGCCATCGGCGCCCCGGTGGCGCGCATCGCCGCCCAGGTGATGGCCGGGCGCACGCTGGACGCTTTTGACCTGCCTCAGGGTGATCCGGCCCATGTCTCGGTGAAGGAAGCGGTGATGCCGTTCGCGCGCTTCCCCGGCGTGGACCCGGTGCTGGGTCCGGAAATGCGCTCCACCGGCGAGGTGATGGGCATTGACGCGCGCTTTGAAGCGGCCTTCGCCAAGGCCCAGCTGGGCGCCGGGGTCAACCTGCCGCGCACCGGCGCGGTGTTCGTCTCGCTCAAGGATTCCGACAAGGCGGCGATGATCGAACCGTGCCGCACCCTGACCGGGCTGGGCTTTGAGCTGTTGGCCACCGGCGGCACGGCGAAGGCGCTGGAGGATGCCGGCGTGGCGGTGCGCCGCGTCAACAAGGTGTTCGAGGGCCGGCCCGATATTGTGGACGCCATCAAGAATGGCGAGGTGCAGCTGGTGTTCAACACCACCGAGGGTCAGCGCTCGCTGATCGACAGCTATTCCATCCGCCGCACGGCGCTGGACATGCGTGTGCCGTGCTACACCACGGCCTCGGCGGCGCGCGCCGCAATCAAGTCAATTGCGGTGATTGATGCCGGCCAGCTTGAACCGCGCTCGCTCCAATCCTATTCTAGTAGATCGCAATAAGCCTGCCCCTAGCCGGGCAGGCTTTGATTTACAGGCGTTCAAGACGCGAAACGGGACATCCATGCAGAAGATCCCCATGACCGCCGAGGGCCATCGCGCCCTCGACGATGAACTCAGGCACCTCAAGTCGGTGGAGCGCCCGGCGGTGATCCAGGCGATTTCCGAAGCGCGCGACCACGGCGATTTGTCCGAGAACGCCGAATACCACGCCGCCAAGGAGCGTCAGGGCTGGATCGAGGGCCGGGTGCAGGAGCTTGAGGACAAGCTGGCGCGCGCCCAGGTGATCGACACCACCAAATTGTCCGGAGAGACGGTGAAATTCGGCGCCACGGTCACCGTGGTGGACGAGGACACCGACACGGAGGCCACCTACAAGATCGTCGGCGATGACGAGGCGGACGTGAAATCGGGCAAGATCTCCATCTCCTCGCCCATCGCGCGCGCCCTGATCAACAAGGAAACCGGCGACGTGGTGGAAGTCACCGCCCCCGGCGGCGTCAAGACGTATGAAATTTTAAAGGTCCAGTGGATCTGACCAGACCCTGACGGCCGGCGCTCACGGGTGAGCTGTGCGCAGCCGATGGGGAGCCTCCAGCTGGTCGCGTATTTGACCCGTCCCTTGAAAGTCTGTGCCTATGATCAACGCACAGGGCATTGATCCAGCACCAGACCATTGCGCCGGGGCGTGAGGGAGGCGAAATGCGATGACCAGCGTCTGGGCGCTCACCACGGGCGAGGCGGGGATGCGCACCCAGGCGCGCGGCCTGGCCGCCCGGGTCAGCGCGTCCTATGAGGACAAGGTGTTTCCCCTGCCCGCGCCCTGGTCCTGGATGCCGGGCCATCTGGCGCCGTTTGCGCTGATGCGCGCGGCGCCGCACGGCCTGCTCCCGCCCTGGCCTGATGTGCTGATCACCTGCGGGCGCCGGTCGGTGGCCGCGGCCCTGGCGATCCGCAAGGCCTCGAAAGGGCGCACGCGGCTGGTGCATATCCAGAACCCGCAAGCGCCGCTGCACCTGTTCGATCTGGTCATCCCCATGATCCATGACCGGCTGGAGGGACCCAATGTTCTGCCGGTGGCCACCGCCCTGCATCCGTTCACGCCCGAAGCGCTGGCTGCGGCCCGCGCCGAATGGGGCCCTGTCCTCAAGCCGGACGCCCGCCCGCTGCTGGGCGTGATGATCGGCGGCCCCACCGGGCGCATGGACATGAGCGATGATGTGGTGGACGCCGTGCTGGCCGCTGCCGCCGACTTTCGCGCCCGGACCGATGGCCGCGTCCGGATTACGCCCTCGCGGCGCACGCCGGAGCCGGTGCGCGCGCGCCTGCGCGCGGCGGCGCAGGGGGATGATCAGGTGACGGTCTGGCCGGGCGAGGGCGCCAATCCCTATGTCGGGATGCTGGCGTGTTGCGACCGGTTTCTGATCACCGGCGAGTCGGTGTCCATGGTGTCCGAGGCGCTGAGCGCCGGCGCGCCGGTGCATGTGGCCTGGCTGCCGGGCATACGCGGGCGCCATCAGGCGTTTCTGGAAACGCTGGAGGCTGATGGCGCGATTTCACGCCTGACCGGCGCGGCGCTGGACCTCGATCACGCCGGACCCGGCCCCATCGATCCGTGCGAACCGGTCGCGGCGCGCGTGCGCGCGTTGTTATCGGCCTGATCAGGCCGCTTTGACCGGGGCGTCGGGGAAAGCCAGCTGCTCGCGCGCGCGCCATTCGGGTTTGACGTAATTGATGATGATCGACTGGCGTACGCCGGGGATCGGGCGCGGTTCGAACCCGTGCTAGGTCTTGTCCGACGGAATGAACACCATGGCGTGATTGGGCCGGAAGGCCGTGCGCGCGGCATGGGTGTCGCGGTCCTTGTAGATATCGGTGCCCAGCGCGTCATGGCCCGGCTCGCCGGACAGATAGAGCAGCATGGTGAAGACCTTGGCGCCGATATCGGTGTGCGGGTGGAGCCAGAACCCGTCGGTGTCCTGGGCGTATTCGATGCGCAGATAATGGCCGTCCAGCACGGCGCCGAACCGGTCATTGAGCGTGGCGACCATGTCGGGCGCCTGGAAAGCGCCGGCCACATCGGCGAAGGCGGGAAAGCGCGTCTGGTTGGGGACGTCGAAATACTGGCGGGTGGAGTTATTGGCCTCGCGCGTGCCGGAGACGTCCAGCTCCTCCTGAGGGGGCAGGGGCACGGCGCGCAGCTCGCTGACGATGGCCTCCGGCAAGAGCCCGTCCAGGAACCAGTGCCGGTAGGGCGTCTCGTTGACCACGCCCGCCGCGAATGACGCGCGCAGCGTGGATTTGACGTCGTCTATACGGCTCATGGCGCCGAACCCCTCAAAAGCAGAGCGCACGGACCTACAGACCGCTTGGCGGGTGGTCAACCAAAACCGGTGCGCGCGGCGCCATGACAAGGCCCCGCCCGCATCAGTCCGCCTCCAGTACCGGTGAGTGCAGAGGGGCTCACGCCCACCGCGCAATGTTTCCGGCCCATCGTGCTGACTGGCGCTGTCCGGTGCGTTGTCTGGGGCGGTCTGTCATCAACACCGGTGCGGTGGGCGGGATCGCTCTCGCGCGGCCCAGGCTTCACATTACCGGGAGCGCAAGCGCGCAGGACTTGAAATATGGCGCGGACGCTGCGACATCACACGCCGGAAGGCAGATAGTGTCCAGGAGCGATCGAGCCGGCTCCGGCTGTGAACGGAACGGGCCGATGCCGGACCGCCCGACGGGGGAGACTCCCCCGGGCGAATCCGGCCAGTAACCTTTCAGCGCCGCGGGGCGAAACAGATATCAGGACACGATTGAAAAAGGACACCGGCGCCATGAGCCAGACCCGTCACGCCAAGCTTGTCATCATCGGATCGGGCGCGGCCGGCTATACCGCCGCCATCTACGCGGCGCGCGCCATGCTGGAGCCGCTCTTGATCACCGGCATGCAGCCCGGCGGCCAGCTGACCATCACCACGGATGTGGAAAACTATCCCGGCTTCGCCGATGTCATCCAGGGCCCCTGGCTGATGGACCAGATGCGCGCCCAGGCCGAGCATGTGGGGACTGAGTTTGCGCAGGACCTGATCATGCAGGCCGATCTGTCGGCCCGCCCGTTCCGCCTCACCGGCGATTCAGGGACAGTCTACACCGCCGACGCGGTGATCATCGCTACCGGCGCCAGCGCCAAATGGCTGGGCCTGCCCAGCGAGGAAGCCTTCCAGGGCTTTGGCGTATCGGCCTGCGCCACCTGCGACGGCTTCTTCTATCGCGGCAAGCAGGTCGTGGTGGTGGGCGGCGGCAACACCGCTGTGGAAGAGGCGCTGTTCCTGACCAATTTCGCCTCCAAGGTCACGCTTGTGCACCGGCGCGACAGCCTGCGCGCGGAAAAGATCATGCAGGACCGCCTGTTCAACCATCCCAAGATCGAGGTGATCTGGGATAGCGAGCTGGATGAAATTCTGGGAACGTCCGAGCCCGTGCGCGGCGTGACGGCGGTGCGCCTGAAGCACGCGAAAACCGGCGCCACGCAGGAAATCCCCGCCGACGGCGTGTTCATCGCCATCGGCCATGCCCCCGCCACCGAGCTGTTCGCCAGCCAGCTGGAGACCAAATCGGGCGGCTATCTGGTCACCGCGCCCGATTCCACCGCCACCTCCATCCCCGGCGTGTTTGCGGCGGGCGATGTGACCGACGACAAATACCGCCAGGCGGTGACGGCGGCGGGCATGGGCTGCATGGCCGCGCTGGAGGCCGAACGCTTCCTGGCCGCCGCCGCCCATGGCGCTGCGGCGGACGCGGCCTGACGAATTACATGAAATTCATCGTGACGTAACAACCACGCGGGTAAGGCCAGCGTATACAGCCCGCACCACGTCACTGTCTTTTGGGGATTGCCGCCATGAACGCCTTGCTCGCCCACCGCCCGGCGCTTGCGCGCTGGAGCCGCCACGCCGCCGCCGCTGTTTGCGCCATTACGCTGGCGGGCCTTGGCGCCCCGGCGGTCATGGCCGCACCCGATCCCGCGTTTGCGCGATTCGCCGCCTCCGACGAGGACAGCCGCATCCGCATCGACTACACGGCGATGGGCGATATCCTGTCAGGCATCGTCTATGATGTGGGCCGGTCGGACCGCACACCGGGCCGGGGCCGGGTCGAACGCACCGGCACGCGCATCAATCTGGGTAATTCCTCGCGCTATCGCTATGAAGGCAACCGGGTCGTCTTCCACACGATGACGCGCGAACAGAAGGGTATTATCTCCGAGTACCGCGCCGAGCTGGAAAGCCTGCCCTCCCATGTGCCCCTGTCCAGCCTGTCCCCGGACGAGCAGCTGGCCTACTGGTTGAACTTGCACAATTTCGTGCTGATTGACGAACTGGCCCGGCGCTACCCCGTGACGAATGTGGCGCGGGTGCGGGTTGACGGCCAGCTGCTGCACGACGCGCCGCTGATCACTATCGACGGCCAGCGTCTCAGCCTCAATGACATCCGCTTCAATATTGTCGGCGCCAACTGGTCTGATCCGCGCATCATGTACGGCTTCTTCTCCGGTTCCGTCGGCGGGCCGAGCATCCAGCGCCGGCCCTTTGAAGGCTATCGGGTCTGGGCCCAGCTTTCCGCCAGCGCCGGCGAGTTCGTCAATGCCCTGCGCGGGGTGGAATCGGTCAACCAGGGCTATCGCATCTCGCCGCTCTATCAGGATTGGCGCGACCAGCTTTTCCCGCAATGGCCGCAGGACCTGGAAAGCCATCTGACAGTGTTCGCCGAGGGTGAGACCCGTCAGTCCATCAATATCGGCCAGCTGCCTGATTTTCTGATCTTTGACCCGCTGATCGCTGACCTGACCAATGGCGTGCACCGTTGTGGGGGCGATACCGGCTTCAATGTGGTCTCCACCCGCAATGAGCTGGGCGGGCAGACCGGCGGCGCCTGCGACGTCCTGCCGCCCCACGCCCGCGACTTCGTGGTGACGGTCATTGAGCGCCGCCTTGAGTTCATTCGCCAGGGCCGCCTGGGTTCAGTCACGATCCGCGATATAGACACCACCCCGCGCAGCGAGAGCGGCGCCCGCCGGGTGACGGTCGACGGTGAGGAAATCTCGAACTAGGGCCTGTCGGGGCGCTTGGCCGGACCGGCCGTTCAGGCTAGGTCTTAGGACATGACTTCTGTCCCGTCAGGCGCCCCCGCCATCGCACTCGACCAGGTGCGCTTCGCCTACGGTCGGCGCGGCCCGTGGGTCATCGATATTGACCACTTCAGGGTTGCTCCGGGCGAGCGCGTCTTCCTCAAAGGCGCCAGCGGGTCCGGCAAGTCGACGCTGCTGGGTCTGATCGCGGGCATTCTCGACACGCGCGAGGGCGCGGTGCGGGTGCTGGGCGAGGATGTGTCGGCCATGAGCGCGGCGCGCCGCGACCGCTTCCGCGCCGACCGGCTCGGCGTGATTTTCCAGATGTTCAACCTGCTGCCCTGGCTGCCCGCCGGGGCCAATATCATCCTGCCTGGCCGGTTTTCAGACCGGCGCCGTCCCGATGGCGCCGCAGCGCTGGAGGCGGAGGGCCGCCGCCTGCTGGCCCGGCTGGGGCTGGACCCGGACATGATCTGGGACCGCCCGGCGCGGGCCCTGTCAGTGGGCCAGCAGCAGCGCGTGGCCGCCGCGCGCGCCCTGATCGGCCGGCCCGGCCTGATCCTGGCCGACGAGCCCACCAGCGCGCTGGATGCGGACAGCCGCGACGCCTTCATCACCCTGCTGATGGAAGAATGCGCGGCGTCGGGCGCGGCCTTGGTGTTCGTCAGCCATGACGGCTCACTGGCCGGCCATTTTGACCGGGCCGAGGACCTGGCCGCGCTTAACCGCGCGCAGCTGGCGCAGGCCGCGTCATGAGCGCGGCGCCGGTTCTCTCCCTGGCCTGGCGGTCCATTCTCAGCCGGGGCCTGACCGCCGCGCTCACCATCGCCATCGTGGCCGTCTCGGTGTTGTTGTATCTGGGGGTGGAGAAAGCGCGCCAGGGCGCGCGCGCCAGCTTTGAAAACACCATTTCGGGCGTGGACCTGATCGTTGGCGCGCGCTCCAGCCCGGTCAATCTCCTGCTCTATTCGGTCTTCCATATCGGGGACGCGACCAACAACATCACCTGGGACAGCTATCAGGAAGTCGCCAACGCGCCGGGCGTCGCCTGGACCGTGCCCATCAGCCTGGGCGATTCCCATCGCGGCTTCCGGGTGGTGGGCACCACGGCTGACTTCTTCGAGCGCTATCAATATGCCGGGCGCCGGCCCTTGCGCTTTGCTGATGGCGAACCCTTTGACGGCCTGTTTGAGGCGGTGGCGGGCGCCAGCGTGGCGCGCCAGCTCGGCTATCAGACCGGGGACGAGATCATCGTCGCCCATGGCGCGGGCCCGGTCAGCTTCGTCGAGCATGATCTCAATCCCTTCACCCTCACCGGCATTCTGGCGCCCACGGGCACGCCGGTGGACCGGTCTGTCTTCGTCTCGCTGGAAGCGATCGAGGCGATCCATCTCGACGGCGCCACAGGCCGCGGCACGGCGCGCTCGACCGCCGAGCTGGAGGCGATGGATCTCAGCCCCGACCAGATCACGGCGTTTCTGGTGGGGCTCGACAGTCCGGTGGGGGCGCTGCGCCTGCAGCGGGCGGTGAACACCTATCCGCGCGAGCCCTTGCAGGCGATCATGCCCGGCGTGGCGTTGGCCCAGCTGTGGCAGGTGGTGGGCGCGGCTGAAACCACGCTGGCCGCGGTGGCCGCCTTCGTGGTGCTGACCGGGCTCATCTCCATCCTCATCTCCATCCTGACCAGCCTCAATGAGCGCCGGCGCGAGATGGCGATCCTGCGCGCCCTGGGCGCCCGGCCGCGCCATATCTTCGCCCTTCTGGTGGCTGAAGCCATGCTTTTGGCGCTGGCCGGGGCGGTGATCGGCGCAGGCCTCACCCATGGCGCGCTGCATCTCGGATCGCCGCTGCTGGAAGCGCGCTTCGGGATCGTGCTGATCGGGACCGGGCCGGGCCTGCAGGATCTGATCGTGATCGCCGCCGTGACCGGCGCGGCGGGGCTGCTGGGCATGGTTCCGGCCTGGCGGGCCTATCGCCAGTCACTCGCCGACGGCATGACGATCCGGGTGTAGGAGCCACAGGTCAAATGGACTGGGACAAGCTGAAATCCTTCCACGCCGCCGCCGAGGCGCGTTCGCTCACCGGTGCGGCTGAAACGCTGAACCTGTCCCAGTCGGCGGTGAGCCGGCAGATCTCCGCGCTGGAGGACTCCCTCGGCGTCAAGCTGTTCCACCGCCATACGCGCGGGCTGTTGCTCACCGAGCCGGGCCGGGTGCTGTTCGAAGCCGCCGCCGATATCGCAGGCCGCGTGGCGCTGGCCGAAGGCGCGGTGCAGGACGTGCGCGACGAGCCCAGCGGGCTGTTGCGCGTCACCGCGCCCACGGCGCTGGGCTCGATCTGGCTGGCGCCGCGCCTGGCCGCCTTCCACGCGGCGTTTCCCAATATCCGCCTGCGCCTTCTGCTCACCGATCACGAGCTGGATATCGCCCGGCTGGAGGCCGACGTGGCGATCCGCCCCTGGGCGCCGACCCAGAAGGATGTGATCCAGCGCAAGCTGATGGATGCGGGCCAGCATCTTTACGCCGCGCCGACCTATCTGGCGCGCCGCGGCGCGCCGATGAGCGAGGCGGATCTGGATGATCACGCCTTCATCGCCTACGGGCCGCGCCATCTCGCCCCGATCCCCCAGCTGGGCTGGCCGCTGCTGATCGGGCGTGACGGGCGCAAACCGCGCGAGCCCGTTGCTGAAGTGAACACCATCAAAGGCGTGATGCGCCTGTGCGAGGCGGGGTTCGGCCTGGCCGGCCTGCCCGACTATGTGGCGAGCGAGAACCCCAACCTGGTGCGCGTCCTGCCGCAGGTCAGCGGCCCGGTGTTCGAGACCTATCTGATCTATCCCGAAGAGCTGCGCGGTTCGCGCCGCGTCGCCGCCTTCGCCAGCTTCATCATTGAAGAGGCGCGCCGCTGGGAGAATTAGGCGGCGTTTGCCGCAAGCGCCGCCGGCGCTACTCCCCCGGCGCTTTGGCCTTGATCACCAACGCATGCACCGGCCCGGCCAGCAGGTCGGCCAGCGCTTTATTGACCCGACGGTGGCGCGCCACCCGGCTGTGACCGGTAAAGGCGTCCGCCGTGATCTCCACGGTGAAATGGCTTTCTCCGCCCGGGCGCGCCCCGGCATGGCCGGCATGGAGATGGCTGTCATCAATGATTGTGAGCTGCGCCGGCGCCAGGGCGCGGGTCAGGGCGGCCTCGATCTGCTGTGCGATTGTGGTCATGGGCCTCACCCGTTCATTGCCCGCAAACCGGACGCACCCCATACTTGGCATCATGGACGGCGATTACAAATACCGCCCGCGGTTTGTCGACATCCGCATCAAGCCCCCGCGTGACACGGCCGGGCCGCGCGAACGCGTGTGCGAATACCCCCAATGCCGCGCCAAGGCCACCGCCCGGTCGCCGAAGAACCCGGCCTTGCCCGGCGAGTATTATCATTTCTGCGCCGCCCACGCCGCCGAGTACAACAAGGCGTGGAATTTCTTTGAGGGCATGAGCGAGGACGAGGCCCGCGCCCATGCGCGCGCCGACCAGTACGGCCACCGCCCCACCTGGAGTTTTTCCGCCGGATCGGGCACGCGCAAGCGCGCCGAGCGCGCCGCCAAAAGCTTTCAGGACGGGTTCGTGGACCCCTTCTCCCTGTTCGGCGACCGCCCGCCGCCCGGCGCCGAGCAGGCGCGCGAACGGGCCAGGGCCGAGCCCGAGCTGGGCCTGGGCCGCCTGCACCAGCGCGCGCTGGAGACATTGCGCCTGGAGCGCACCGCCACACGCGGCGAGGTGCGCAAGCGCTATGCCGAGCTGGTGCGCGCCTATCACCCCGATTCCAACGGCGGCGACCGCTCCATGGAAGAGCAATTGCAACGCGTCGTGGCCAGCTATCAGATTTTGAAAAACGCCGGGATGGCGTGACCTGCGCCTTGGCGGTGGCGCCGGACCTCCGCGCGCGCTAGTTAAGGCTCCTGAGACGCACCTGACCTGTTCCTCCCGCCCGAACGAATCCGGACCGCCCATGACCGAAGACGCCCTGCTTTCCGCCACGCCTGACGCCACTGCCGACTGCCAGGCCCTGTTCGGGTTTGATCCCGGCTTCAAGGTTCCGGCCTTTTCCGTGCGTGATACCCATGTGCCGGAGATTGACCCGACCTACGTGTTTGATCCGGCGACCACGCGGGCGATCCTGGCCGGCTTCGCCTTCAACCGGCGCGTCATGATCCAGGGCTATCACGGCACGGGCAAATCCACCCATGTGGAGCAGGTGGCTGCGCGCCTCAACTGGCCGATGATCCGGGTCAATCTCGACAGCCATGTCAGCCGCATCGACATGGTGGGCAAGGACGCCATCGTGGTGCGGGGCGGCCAGCAGGTGACCGAGTTTCAGGAAGGCATCCTGCCCTGGGCCGTGCAGCGCCCGGTGGCGCTGTTGTTCGATGAATACGACGCCGGGCGCCCGGACGTGATGTTCGTGATCCAGCGCGTGCTGGAGGCGTCGGGTTCGCTCACCCTCCTGGACCAGAACCGGGTGATCCGCGCCCATTCCCATTTCCGCCTGTTCGCCACCACCAACACCGTGGGTCTGGGCGACACCACGGGCCTGTATCACGGCACCCAGCAGATCAATCAGGGCCAGATGGACCGCTGGTCCATCGTCGCCACCCTCAATTATCTGCCCGCCGAGACCGAGCGCGCCATCGTGGCCGCCAAGATCGGATCGGCCGCGGCGTCGCCCGACGGCGCCAAGCGCATCGCCGACATGGTCAAGGTGGCCGAGATGACCCGCAACGCCTTCATGGCGGGCGATCTGTCCACGGTGATGAGCCCGCGCACCGTGCTCACCTGGGCGGAAAACACCGAGATTTTCGGCGATACGGGCCTGGCCTTCCGGCTGACCTTCGTCAACAAGTGCGACGAGCTGGAGCGCCCGATCTTGGCCGAATTCTATCAGCGCGTCTTTGGCGAGGACCTGCCCGAAAGCGCTGTGAAACCGGTTCAGGCCGCCTGATTTCGCGCACACGCTCGAAACTGTCATGCAAACCGGCGATACTCCCCTGACCCGGGCGCGCCTGCGCCGTTGATCAGGGCGGGACGCCATGGCGATGACCAGACATCTTATCCTCGCCGCCGTGCTGGCGCTGACCGCTGCGTGCGGCGCGCAGGCCGGCGACGGGCGCCATGAGGAGCGCGCGGTCACCATCGAGGCGGCGTCCGTGCCGCTCTATCCCGATGATCCCGAGCGGCGCGATGTGGGGCAGCTTACCTATCGCGGCGGGCTGGTGCTGACCTCGCCCGATCCGGCCTTTGGCGGATTTTCAGCCCTTGAGCTCAATGCCGACGGCACGCGGCTTTTGGCCGTGTCCGACCGAGGGCAGTGGCTGGTTGCCGATATCATGCATGACGCAGACGGCGCGCCGGCGGCCCTCACCAATGCCCGCATGGCGCCGCTGCGCGATTTTGACGGCGCGCCGTTCGAGGGCCGGTGGGCGGACGCCGAAGGCCTCGCCCACTGGTCGGACGGGGTTTATCTGGTCAGTTTCGAGTGTCATCACCGGGTGGAATCCTATAGTCTGGGCGAGGACTGGTCCCTCATCGGTTCGGCCAACGCCACCGGCCTGCCCCCGCCTCCCGGCGCTGACAGCCTCGCCGACAATGGCTCGCTGGAGGCGCTGGCCGTCCAGTCCGGCTTTGCCTGGGTGGGTGTGGAATATCCCCGCGGCGTCACGGGCGTGCACGCGGTCTATCGCTATGACCTCTCCGATCCCGGCGTGGAGGCGTCAGAGCACTCGGTCCAGCTGTCGCCGGGCTTCGGCCTGGTGGCGTTTGCCGAGCTGGGCGATGGCCAGCTGCTGGCTGTGCAGCGCTTCTGGCGGCGCGATGTGGGCAATCGCATCCGCATCAGCCGCATCAGCGAGGCGGCGATCCTCGATCCGCGCAACCGCCCGGCGGGCGAATTGCTGGCCGAGATCACGCCGGACATGACGGTGGACAATATCGAAGGCGCCGCCGTGGTGACCCTCAACGGCCGCCAGCGCCTCTACCTCATCTCCGATGATAATTTCAGCGCCAGTCAGCGCACCCTGCTTTTAAGCTTTGATCTGCCGGAATAGGGGTGGCGGGGCTTTCAGACGCCAAGCTTGGGGTCGATACGCTCAAACGCAGCGATCTCTTCCTCACTCATCGGCGCGAGAAGCGCCTCATGGTCGGCCTCGGTCAGGCCAAAGAGGCCCTTCCACTCGCCCGGCTGGTGACGCTGAACCGGGATCAGGCGTGCGACCGGCGCGCCGCGCCGTGCGATGGTGATGTCCTCGCCCGCCTCCACGGCGCGCAACAGCCGCGACAGCTGGGCCTTGGCCTCACTGACAGAGACGGTTCTGGTCATGGCAGGACTCCGGTTCGTCTTTCGACGCACCAAGCGTGCCTGCCCCCAGCGTCCGGCGCAAGTTTCCCGCCCTACAGGTTCATCAATTCCGGGTCTCCGCCCTGGGCGGCGATATTGATGGTGACCACCCGCTCGGCGGCGAAGCGTACGAGATAATTGGGTCCGCCCGCCTTGGGGCCGGTGCCTGACAGGCCCTCGCCGCCAAAGGGCTGCACGCCCACCACCGCGCCGATCATGGACCGGTTCACATAGACATTGCCCGCAGGCACCGCCGCGCGCACCATCTCCATGAAGCGCTCCAGGCGCGAGTGCACGCCCAGGGTCAGGCCATAACGCTTGGCGGCCAGCTGGGCGGCGATTTTGGGCAGGTCGGCGCGCTTGTAGCGCATGACGTGCAGGATGGGTCCGAACTTCTCCTCGGTGATCTGATCGAGCGTGTCGATCTCCACCAGCGCGGGCGCAAAGAACAGGCCCTTCGCCTTCACATCCGCATCCAGCGGGGCGCGGTGGAGCAGGCGTGCGCCCCCGCCGGTGATGGCGTCGAGATGGGTCTCCAGCATCGCCACCGCATCGGAATCGATCACCGGGCCGATATCGGTGGCCGGGTCGGCCGGATCGCCCAGCCTCAGCGCGTCCATGGCGCCTTTCAGCCCCTCGATGAGGCCGTCTGCGCTCTCTTTGGGCAGGAAGATCAGGCGCATGGCCGAACAGCGCTGGCCCGCCGAGCCGAAGGCCGAGTGCATGGTGTCGTCAATCACCTGCTCCTTCAGGGCCGAGGTGTCGACGAACATGGCGTTGAGCCCGCCGGTTTCCGCAATCAGCGGCACGATGGGCCCGTCCTTGGCCGCCAGCGCCCGGTTGATCAGGCGCGCCACCTGCGTCGAGCCGGTGAAGGCGACGCCGTCAATATGTTCCAGCCCCGTCAGCGCCGAACCCACCCGGCCATCGCCGGGCAGAAGGTGCAGCACATCGGCAGGCAGTCCGGCCTGATGGAAAATCTTCACCGCTTCGAACGCGATCAACGGGCTTTGTTCGGCGGGCTTGGCCAGCACGGTATTGCCCGCGGCCAGCGCCGCAGACAGCTCGCCGGTGAAAATCGCCAGCGGGAAATTCCACGGGCTGATGCATACGAACACGCCGCGCCCGGCCAGCTGAATATGGTTGGTTTCGCCCGCCGGTCCGGGCAGGCGCACCGGGGCGGCGAATTTCGTCTCGGCCTCGGCGGCGTAATAGCGAAGGAAATCCACCGCTTCGCGGATCTCCGCCACGCCATCGGCCAGCGTCTTGCCGGTCTCGCGCGCCATCAGGGCGATCAGCCGGTCGGTATGGGCTTCCAGCGCATCGGCCATATCGCGCAGGATCACCGCGCGCTTGGGTCCGCCCATGGCGTCCCAGCCGGGCTGGGCGGCGCGGGCGGCATTGAGGGCGCGGGCGATATCGGCCTCGCCCGCATCGCGCACTTCAGCAACAGCAAAGGACAGGTCAGCCGGGCTGCACAGCGTGATGCCGCCCCCGGTGACCGGCTCGCCGCTGATGATCGGCCCGCACGGCCAGGGCGCGCCGGCGTCAAAGGCGGTCTGGGCGCCGGCCAGCCGGGCGCGCACGCCGGCCTGGCTGAGATCGACCCCGGCGGCATTGATGCGTTGCGCGCCATACAGCGCCGGCGGGGTCGGTATGAAGGGATGGCGGTCCAGCGTCGCGGCGGCGCCGAACGGACCCCGGGCCACGTCTTCGGCGGGCACGTCCGGGTCCAGGAAGCTGTGCACGAAGGAGGTATTGGCGCCGTTTTCCAACAGGCGGCGCACCAGATAGGGCAGCAAATCCTCATGACTGCCCACCGGCGCATAGACGCGCACCCGGGCCAGATCGCCATAGGCTTCCGCCGCCGCGTCATAGAGCGGCTCGCCCATGCCATGCAGGCGCTGGAACTCGTACTCGCTTTGACCGGTTTCATCGGCCAGCGCCCGCACGGCGGCCAGCGTATGGGCGTTGTGGGTGGCGAACTGGCCATAAATCGCGCCGCGCGCAGCCAGCATCTGGCGGGCGCAGGCCAGGAAGTTGAGATCGGTGGCGGCCTTGGTGGTCCAGACCGGGAAATCCTCATGCCCGGCGATCTGGGCGTGCTTGATCTCGGTGTCCCAATAGGCGCCCTTGACCAGACGCACCATCAGGCGGCGCCCGCTGGCATGGGCCAGCTCGATCAGGCGCTCGATCACGGCATGGGCGCGCTTTTGATAGGCCTGCACGGCCAGACCCAGCCCGTTCCAGCCCGCCAGCGACGGCTCGTGGGCCAGGCGCTCGAGAATGTTCAGCGACAGCACCAGCCGGTCGGCTTCCTCCGCATCAAGGCAGAAGCCGATATCGGCCGCGCGCGCGGCCTCAGCCTGTTCGAGCACTTTGGGGTATAGCTCAGCCATCACGTCGGCCTGTTTGACCGCCGCGTAGCGCGGATGCAGGGCGGACAGCTTGACGCTGACCCCGTCCACCGCCTCCACCGGCCCGCTCTGGCGTTTGGCGGCCACGGCGGCGATGGCCGCCATATACCGCGCGTGATAGCGCTCGGCGTCACCATTCGTGCGCGCCGCCTCGCCCAGCATGTCAAAGCTGAACAGCGGCTTGATCCCGCCGGCGCTCTTCCAGGCCCGGCCGCGCTTCAGGGCGCCGGCCATGGTGCGGCCCAGCACGAATTGCTCGCCCAGAATGCGCATGGCCTGACGCACGGCGCTGCGGATCACCGGTTCGCCCACCCGCCCGGTGAGGCGGCGGAAATAGCCCGCCGGATCGCGCTGGGCCGCGGGCTCCACATCCATCAGCGATCCGGTGAGCATCAGGCCCAGCGTGGACGCGTTGACCAGCCAGTTGTCCGACTTCCAGGCATGTTCGGCCCAGGCGCCCGAACCCAGCTTTTCCGCGATCAGCGCATCGGCGGTCTTGGCGTCGGGCACGCGCAACAGCGCCTCGGCCAGGCACATCAGCGCCAGCCCCTCCTTGTTGGACAGGCCGAACTCCTGAAGGAAGCTTTCCATCAGCCCGGCCGAGCGGCGCGCCTTGCGCGCATGCTCCACCAGCGACACCGCCGCTTCACCCACACGGGCGCGGGCGGATGCGTTCAGCCCCACCAGAGCGTCAATCCGGTGCGCGGCCTCGCGTTCGTCCACGTATTTGAGCGCGTCCAGACCATCCCAGTCGATGGCGGCGGGGCGCAGGTCTGCGCGAGCAGCGGATACAGCCATGGCGTGAACCTCCCAGGGGATGTTTTTACCGGCGACATTGCGCACGCGCGCGATGTCCACGCAAGTGAATCACGCTGATGGCGGTGCCGGGAACCCATGTCCGGACAAGGCTCTGCAAGGGTGGAACGCCGGCCCGGGCCGGATGGTTCAACGCTTGACCTGGACGCCTGCTGCTGGCGAACATGACGCGGCAAACCGCAGGGCGTGGGAAGCATTCCGGCGCGGCGCCGCTTACAAGCGGGAGGTCTGATGCAGACGATCAATACGCCGTCCGGAGACACCCTCGTGGTGCTGGAACTGGACGAATATGAAGCGCTGGTGGACGCCGCCGCCGCCCATGACGTGCTGGCGCGCATCGCGGCGGGCGAGGAGGAGCTGGTTCCTTGCGATGTGGTGGACCGCCTTCTGGCCGGGGACAATCCGGTACGGGTCTGGCGCGCCCATCGCGGCCTGTCAGGCCGGGCTCTGGCTCGGGCGGCGGACATCAGCCCGGCCTATCTCAGCGAGATCGAGCATGGCCGCAAGACGCCGGGCCTCGCCACCCTGCGCCGCCTCGCCGATGCCCTGACGGTGGACCTGGACGATCTGGCGCCCGCCCCTGCGGCGCCGGGATCGCTTCGCCTTGGCGGCAAAACGCGCTAGACACCGGCCTTGCTTGTGAAAACAGGGCCGGAGCCTGGCTTATGGACGATTCACCGCTGCGCATCCTCGTGGTCACCGACGCCTGGGAGCCGCAGGTCAATGGCGTGGTGCGCACCCTGTCGCGCACGATCAATGAATGCCGGGCCATGGGCCATGAGGTGGAGGTGATCCATCCGGGCCTGGGTTTCCGCACCATCCCGCTGCCCACCTATCCCGACATCAAGCTGGCGCTGGGCGCGCGCGATGATCTGGAGGCGCGCTTCAAGGCGTTCGAGCCCGAAGCCATCCACATCGCCACCGAAGGCACGCTGGGCCATGTGGCCCGGCGCATCTGCCTGTCGTGGAAACTGCCCTTCTCCACCAGCTACCACACCCAGTTTCCCGAATATGTGCACGCGCGCTTTCCGATCATCCCCCTGTCGGCGGGCTATGCCTTCATGCGCCGTTTCCATAATGCCGGTAACCGGATGATGGTGGCCACGCCCAGCATGCGCGATGACCTGGCCAAGCGCGGCTTCAACAATATCACCGCTTGGACGCGCGGCGTGGACACCGAACTGTTCCACCCTGACAAGCGCGATATGGACGGCGAAAGCGTCTATGCCGGCCTTGAAGGGCCAGTCTTCGCCTATATCGGCCGGGTGGCGGTGGAGAAGAATATCGAGTCGTTCCTCAAGACCGATCTGCCGGGCACCAAGGTGGTGGTCGGCCCCGGCCCGCAGCTGGAAGAGCTCAAGCGCAAATATCCCGACGTGATCTTCCCCGGCGGCAAGTCGGGGGTGGAGCTGGCGCGCTATTTCGCCGACGCTGATGTGATGGTGTTCCCCAGCTTCACCGACACGTTTGGTCTGGTGATCCTGGAGGCCATGGCCTGCGGCACGCCGGTGGCGGCCTATGTGGCGCCGGGGCCCAGGGACATCATTCCCGGTTCCGGCGCAGGCGCAGTCAATGACGATCTGCGCACGGCGTGCCTGGAGGCCCTGACCATGGACCGGGCGCGCTGCCGCGAATATGCCGAAGGCTTCTCTTGGCGCAATTGCGCGGAGGAATTCGTGCGCAATCTCAAGCCCCAGCCCCGGCCCGAGCGCAAGCGCTTCTGGCGGCGGTTAAGACGCCTGCGCCGGCGCGGCTGACGCAGATCCGTTCGGCTCAGCCGGCGGTTTTGGGTTTGCGTCCGAACCGGAACCAGCGCTTGAAGCTGTCGGCATTGGCCTGGCCCAGCGCGCCCTGGCGGAACACCATCCCCGCGCCCCACAGCACCAGGGCGGTGGTCAGTACCATCAGCGCGCCCGAGCCCAGAAGCTCCCACAGCGGCGGGTCCGAGGGCAGGCGCGCCATCATCAGGAAGGGCGTCCACAGCGGCACCCAGCTGGCCGCGCGCACGAATAGCGAGTCCGAAGCTTCCAGCGAGAAGAACAGGAAGAGCAGCGGCAGGATCAGCATCCAGATCACCGGCCCCATCAGGGTCTGGGCGTCCTGCAGCGTGTCGCACAGCGATCCCAGCGCCAGGAAGATCGCCCCGAACATCAGATAGCCGGCGATGAAGAAGACCACTGCGGCCAGCAGCAATTGCGGATCGGCCACCGCGCTGATGACCTCCATCAGGCGCGGATCGGCCCCGGACAGGGCGGCGCCGGCGAACACGGTCAGCCCGGCGCCCACCACGCCCCACACCGCAAACAGGGTGAAGGACATGGCCGCCACGCCCGCCAGCTTGCCGATCAAAATGTCCTGAAAGCGCGCGGTGGACATCAGCACTTCGATGATCTTGCCGCCCTTTTCCTCGATCAGGCTGGTCAGCAGCATGTTGGCCACCGAAAACACCGCCATCCACAACACGAAGGCCATGATCACCGCCACCACGAAGGGCGCACGGTCAGCCGTGGTCACTTCGGCGTCCGCCGCGGCGCCGGGCCGGGCGTCCAGCGTGGTCACGTCCGGGCTCAGGGTCAAAAGGGCGTCGGCCTCAAGCGGGCTGAGGCCGCGCGTCTCCAGCGCGTCGCGGCGCAGATAGTCGCGCACGAAGGCCGTGACATCGCTGCGCAGGCCGGTGCTGGTCAGATTGGCCGAGACATAATCCATGGCGATCCCGCCATCGGCCTGGGGGCGCATGACGAAGACGGCGAACAAGGCCCGCTCGCCCTCGGGCGTGGAGACGGTTCTCTCGCCAGTCAGATAGGGCCTGAGATCGTCCAGGCTGGCGCCGGGCGCATCCACCAGATAGCGCCGCGACGAGCCCGAGGTCAGCGCGCCGCGCGCGCCGCCCAGATTGGCCGCCGCAATGGCGCCGTCGAGACCCGACAGGCCGTCAGGGTCAGCATCAAACGCCTCCAGCGCTGCGCGGGCGGCAGCCTCGCCGCCGCTGGCGCGGGCCATGATTTCAAGGCGCTGGCGCGCCTCATGGCGGCGTTCGGCGTCCAGTCGCGCGCGCACCATGTCGCCCATGCCGCGCCCGGTCTCGTCGACCACCGAGAAATAGCGCACCGGTTGGGAGCCCTCGATCAGGGCAGGCACGCCCGCGCCGATGGCGGCGAAGGCCGGCACCGCCAGCAAGGACAGCCAGAACCCCCAGGTGGCGACATAAGACAGGTATTCCCGCCGGGCGATCAGGAAAATGGCGCGCATGGCTCAGGCCTCCTCAAAGGCGGGTTTGGCGGGGCCGGCGGCGTCTTCGCCCACAAGGGCCACGAAGGCGTCATGCAGATGGGGGCGGCGCGGCTCGAACCGGGTCAGGCGCACGCCGGCGTCCACCAGGGCGCGCAGCACGCCCTGGGCGTCCGCGCCCGGCGCCAGAACCAGGCGCCACAGCACCGTCCCGTCCGCCTCGCCGGCATCGCCGCCCACGCGCTCCAGCGCGCCGAATGCGCCCAGCACGCCGGGCAGATCGCAATCGGCCGGCGCGCCCAGCAGGATCTGGCGCGGCACGCGGGCCAGCGCCTCCTCCACCGTGCCGTCAAACACTTTCTCGCCGCGCGCCATCAGCACGATGCGGTCGCACAGCCGCTCGGCATGCTCCATCACATGGGTGGAGAACAACACCGTGCGCCCGGCCTCGGCCTGTTCGCGGATCACCTGTTCCAGAAGCGACTGGTTGACCGGATCGAGGCCGGAAAACGGCTCGTCGAGAATGATGAAATCCGGCTCATGCACGATCGCCGCGATGATCTGGACCTTCTGGGCCATGCCCTTGGACAATTCCTTGACCTTCTTGCGCCCCGCCGCCGCCAGGCCGAAGCGCTCCAGATAGGCGCGCGCGCGCTTGCGCGCCTCGCCTGCGGGCACGCCCTTGAGCCGGGCGAAGAACACGATCACGGCCTCGGCGGTCATCTTGCGGTAGACGCCGCGTTCTTCAGGCAGGAAGCCCACCCGGTCCATGCCCGCGGCGTCGGGGGCTCGGCCGAACAGGCGCGCGGTCCCCGAATCAGGCGCGATCACCCCCAATGACATGCGCAGCGTGGTGGTCTTGCCCGCGCCATTGGGGCCCAGAAACCCGGTGATCTCCCCGCGCGCGGCGCGGAAGGACACATCGCGCACCGCCGTCTGGCCGCCAAAGCTCTTGGTCAGGCCTTCCACCTCAAGGGCGTATTCGGTCATGTCAGATGAGTCCCCGTGTGTCTGGTCAGACGCGATGGCGTTCTGTCATTAGGGTGGTGCGCGGCGGGTTTCCAGTTAAGTCTGTGACAGGAAGCCTGCAAGGGCCTGCCGCCGTTAAAGGAGCCGCCAATATGCCCCCGCCGCCCTTTCCGCTGGATTTCGCCGCCCTCATTCCCGACGCGCGCCCGCGCCGCTGGCTGGTGCTGCCGCCCGGTTTCATCAGCGCCGCGCGGCCCGACGCCGTCAGCCCGGTCTTCGCCTGCACGCGCGAGGCGCTGATGTCGGCTGTGGACGCCGTGGCGCTGGCTGAGGCCCGCACCGTGCGCCTGCGCGACGGCGCCGGCCAGGCCGAATATGTCCAGCGGTCCAAAGTGTTCAAATTCCCCGACCGCATCACGGTGGAGGCCATGGACACAGACGGCGGCGCTGGGCTGGCGGCCTATTCGCGCGCCGAGATCGGCTATCATGACTTCAAGGTCAATCAGCGCCGGCTGGAGCGCTGGATCGCGGCGATTCAGGCGCAGCTGCAGCATGCCGCCTGACGCCGTCAGGCCGGATCACCCTCACCCGCATGCGCCCACGGGTCGATCACATCAACTCCGCATCCTTCGAAATCGGCGACGTTCCGGGTCGCAATGGCGGCGCCGTGGGCGCGAGCCGTGGCGGCGATCTGGCAGTCGGGGAAGCTGATGGGCCGGCCCGCGTTGCGGCGGTCCGAATGGATGGCCGCAAAGGCCACGGCGGCGGCGCTGTCGAAGGGCAGAACGCGGCCCGCGAAATCCTCTGCGATCATCGCGTCGATCCCGGCGATCAGCTGGTCGCGGCGTTTGCCTTCGGGCAGGATCGCCGCGCCGCGCCGCAACTCGGCCTCGCCGACGGCGCTCATGTGCAGCGCCATGGCATTCTGCTCGCCGAACCATGCCAGCACCTCGGGGGCGGGGTTCGCACGCATCAGTTCCGAAATGACATTGGTGTCGATCAGGATCATGACCGCGGTCTCAGTCGAACCGCGGCGGCTCGGGCATCGGCTCACGCGGCGGCAGGTCCAGGTCTACCCCGCAAAGCGCAGCAAACCTGCGATGAATGGCCTCACCCAGATTCGCCGGCCCGGCTGGCTTCCCGATGACCTGGCGCAGGATCTCCCGCACTTCTTCCTCCATCGACCGGCCATGCACGGCCGCGCGCATGCGCAAGCGGCGTTTCAGCCCGTCGTCGAGATTGCGAATCGTGATGCTGGCCACGGGATCCTCCATCGGGACGAACGAAGAGTAGGCATTGATTGCAATGCAATCAAGCTGGCTTGGAGGGGCGCCATGATTTCAAGGTCAATCAGCGCCGGCTGGAGCGCTGGCTCGGCGCGCTGCAAAACCGGTCAGGCTGAGGGCAGGGCGAAGTAGAGCAGATCCAGCGCCGGCGGCTCGGCCACCCCCAGCTGGCGCAGGATATGGGTCGCCTGGCCGCGGTGATGGGTCTGGTGATTGAACACATGGGCCAGGATGGTCTTGACCGCCAGCGCCTTGGCCTCGCCGCGCGTATTGGCGTATTCCAGCACCCGCTCCAGCGCCGCTACGTCCAGCGATCCCACATAAGCGATCAGGCGCCTGTCCTCGGCCTCGCGCGCGGCGCGCAGCGCTTCGAACTGGGCGTAGGGCTCTTCATCCAGACGCGCGGGCAGCGGCCCCTCGCCGGTCAGGCGGTGCAGCCAGATGCGGTCCGCCGTCAGGCTATGGCTCAGCGTGCCGTGCAGGCTGCGGAAATACGCCTTCACATCCTTCTTGCGCTCGGTGTCCTTGAGCGCCGTGGCGGCGTCGTAAAGCCGGGCGTTGGCCCAGGCGTTATAGGCGGCGAAGCGTTTGAAGTGGTCGAGCACGCGTGCGGGATCCTTCACGTCATTGAACTGTCCGATACCGCCATACCCTATCATGACCGGCGAAGCGACAACGCGATTGCGGGTGACAAAGTGCGGGGGCGGGCCGCCGGAGTGCGCTTGAGGGCGGGCTTGCGCCGCCTGATCGCGCCCTCGCCCCCCTTTATGACGTCTTTGCGGCGGGCGGGTGACGCCATTGTTGCAGTGCGGCAATTTTGCATGGCCGCTATACCCGAACCGGCCTTGAATCCGCCCTGACCGGCGCGCATATACATCACCGAACGGCGGCTTTTTTCCGTCTTTCCCCTTTGTGCATACCGTCTCCTCCCCGAACAGGTATGCTAAACTGGGCCGGTCACCGCGATCTGCGGGACCGGCCCTTTTCTTTTGCGCCTCACACAAAAAAGCCCCCGCAGCTTTCGCCGCAGGGGCTCTTGTCTTTGGGCCTTCAGCCGCCGCTCACCCCGGCGTGCCGGCGCTAGGGCCGGGCGGCGGACGCCGGATCGTTTGCATACTCTTCGAACTGGAGGCTGATCGCTTCGCCGTCAAAGACGAAGCCGAGCGTGATCTCGCTCCATTCGCCCGCACGCACGGCAATGGGTCGCGAGGAGACTGCCCCGTCATTGCCTGTCAGGGTGAGCGACAGGTCGCCGTCGCATTTGAACCAGCCATGCCAGGCGATCCGGGCGCCGGTGATGTCCAGCGCATGATCCTCGCCGCACACGTTCAGCCCGGCCGTATGGATGGCGTGGCCTTCGGGCAGGTCCGCCGTCACGTGCAGCGACGTGCTTTTCAGGCTGCAGGCGCTGGCCAGAACGGCCAGGGCGGCGCTGATGGCCCATACGCGCATCATGGCGCCCCTTTCTCCCCGGCGCCCCTAGCCCAGCGTGGCGCGCAGCATCCAGGCGGTTTTCTCGTGGGCGGTGATGCGCGGCGAGACCAGATCGCTGGTGGCGTCGTCGCCGTGTTCCTCGGCGAGTTTCAGCGCGGCGCGCGCGGTGCGCACCACCTGTTCGTGACCCGCCACCAGATTGGCCAGCATGGTGTTGGCGTCCGGCGTTTTGGCGTCATGCTTGATGCTGGCGGCGGACGCCATCTCGTCATAGGAGATGGGCGCGAGCACGCCGAGAGCCCGGATGCGCTCTGCGATGTCGTCGGTGGCCGCCCACAGCTCGGTATACTGGGTCTCGAACATGGCGTGCAGGTCATGAAAGCGCGGCCCCGTCACGTTCCAGTGATAGGCGTGGGTCTTGAAATACAAGGCATAGGTGTCGGCCAGCAGCGCCAGCACGGCTTTCGCCATGGTTTCGCGCTGGTCTTTCGACAGGCCCATATTGATGTCCATGTCAGATGCCTCCTTCAGGTGGCTGAATGTTATGGCTCCATAATGCGCCGCCGGCCCGTGCGGCGTCCAACTGGTTTCACCGACACGAGCCATAGGGCGGGGCTATGGCCCTAACGCACGCCCTGGCAGAAGGTTGCAATCCGCCGGCCCGCCTCTTCCAGCGCCGCGTCGTCGGTGGCGTAGGACAGGCGGAAGCCCGGCGCCGCGCCGAACGCCGTGCCCGGCACCACCGCTACATGGGCTTCGGTGAGCAGGGCCTCGCAGACGGCGAGATCATCCTTGAGCGCCATGCCGCCCGGGCTGGTCTTGCCGATCAGGCCGGCGCAATCGGCGAAGATATAGAATGCGCCTTCCGGCGTGGGCGCGGTCAGGCCCGGCGCGGCGTTGATCTTCGTCAGCATGGAATCGCGGCGCGTCTTGAAGGCGGCGTTGCGGGCCTGAAGGAAATCATGCGGGCCGTTGAGCGCGGCCACCGAGGCCCACTGGCTGATGGAGCAGGGGTTGGAGGTGGTCTGGCTCATCACCTTGCCCATGGCCTTGATGAGCTTTTCCGGTCCCGCCGCATAGCCGATGCGCCAGCCGGTCATGGCGTAGGCTTTCGACACCCCGTTCATGGTCAGGGTGCGCTCATAAAGATCGGGCGCGACCTCGGCGATCGTGGCGAATTGGAAGCCGTCATAGACGATGTGCTCATACATATCGTCGGTGAGGATGAGCACGTGCGGGTGGGCGCGCAGCACGTCGGCCAGCCCCTTGAGGTCGTCCGCCGTATACGCCGCCCCGGTGGGGTTCGACGGCGAGTTGAGGATGACCCAGCGCGTGCGCGCCGTGATCGCCCGGTCCAGGGTTTCGGGCTTCAGCTTGAAACCGTCGGCGACGCCCGCTTCGGCAAACACCGGCGTGGCGCCGCACAGGGCGGCCATTTCAGGATAGCTGACCCAGTAGGGCGTCGGGATCACCACCTCGTCACCCGCGTTCAGCGTGGCGGCGAAGGCGTTGTAGATCACCGGCTTGCCGCCCGGCGATACGTTCACCTGCGCAGGCGTGTAATCAAGGGCGTTGTCGCGCTTGAACTTGGCGCAGATCGCCTGTTTCAGCGCGGGCAGGCCGTCCACATCGGTGTATTTGGTCTCGCCGCGCGCAATGGCGTCGATGGCTGCCTGCTTGATGTGGTCGGGCGTGTCGAAATCCGGTTCGCCCGCGCCCAGCCCGATCACGTCCACGCCTTGGGCTTTCAGCTCGCGCGCTTTCTGGCTCACCGCGATGGTGGCCGAGGGCTTGACCCGTTTCAGGGCTTCGGACACGCGCATCAGGTCAGCGGCTTGGGTTTCGGGCATGGGCGTCAGGTCCTTGATGGAGGGGTGCCGCAGCGGCGCAGGCGGACGAAATGGGTCTCGTTGGCGTGGGCACCTTCAAGCCGGGTTTGTGTTACGACAAGCCGGTATGCGGTTTCAAGGCCCGGCGGCCCCGCCGCGCCCCATCCCGGACGCGGATCATCGCGCAGGCGGGCGAGCCCTGCGGTATTGGACGCCACCGCCTCGCCGCGCAAATCATGCTGTGACAGGAAGCCGGCGATCTGCGCCAGCGCCTTTTCATGACCGTACACGCCGATGAGCGGGCTCTCGTCGCCGGGACTGCGGTAGAGGTTGAAGCTGACGGGCAGGGCCAGGCGCGCCTCGATCACCGCCCGGCCGTCCTCCACCGCGGCCTGCACCGGCGCCACCGGTCCGGCGGCGCTGCCGATGGCGGCGACAGCCAGTTCAGCCTCGCCCGCCTCCAGCGCGTCCAGCACCGCCTCCACATGGTCCAGCAGCACCAGTTCGCAATCGCCCGCCAGCGCCAGCGCGGCGCGATGGGTGAAACTGCCCTCCGGTCCCAGACACGCGGCGCGCATCGGCGCTCTCCCCTTTGCCTCACGGCGCCAGTCTAGTGCGGCGCGCGCGCGTCTGCATCCCGCTCCGGCGCCAGGAAGTCGCCATGATTGATCGTCAGCCCGCCGCAATCCGGCCCTTGCGCCGCCCCGGGCCGGGAGAACTCTGTCTTCATCGGGCGTTCATCCAGATGAATGCCCGATGACAAGGAGGACGAAGCCCATGACCCGCCACACCGCCGGAACCCGCCTGAGCGGCGTCCTGCTCGCCGGGCTCTGCTTCATCGCCGCCGCCTGGGTGTTCCACGCCGGTCCGCGCCAGTCGGGCGGGCTGTTCGTCAGCGCCGAACCGGTGGCCATGGCGCAGCGCTGAGCCTCAGCCACGCCTCTCTCACTGTTAATTTAATTGAAGCGGGCGCCCGCCTCGGCCATGTCTGGTCCTTGTGAGCGATGAGCCCTCTTCCGACCGCCCGGCCGATGGTCCGGCGCCCCGGCGCGTGCGCGCGCCGGGTCCCGCGCCTGTGACCGGACCGGGCGGCTGGCGGGCCGCCCTGCGGGCGCCGCGCACGGCGGGGCTGGCGGGCGCAGGTCTTCTGCACGCCCTGGCGCTCGCCGGGCTGATCGCCCTGCCCCCCGTGGTGCGCGCGCCTGAACCGGCGCCGGCCTCCAGCGGTGCGGGCGCCTTCTATGTGTTCCTCGCCGAGGGCGCCGACAGCGATGCGGCGCTGTCCGAGCCGCCGCTGGCCCTGGCCGACGGCGATCCGGACGGCGCTGCCGGCAGCGGCGAGGGCGAAGGCGCCGGTCAGGGTCAGGGCGAGGGGGATGGCGATGGCGCCGACGAGGCCGGGACGGAGATCGAGACGGAGATAGAGGCTGAAATCGCGCCTGAATCCCGGCCTGAACCGGCCGATGACCCCGAAACCGCCCCTGATGACCCCGAAACCCGGCCTGACGACCCCCAGACACGCCCTGACGACCCTGCAGGGGTCGTACTTGAGCCCATGCAAAGCGGGGATAGCGCCGCCCGCCCGGCGCCCTCAGCGCCTCAGCGCACCCCCGCTATCCCCCCTTCGCCGCCCGATCCGGCTGACGCCAGCGCGCCCGTGGCCACGCTCCAGCCCCGGCGCGCCGAACCCGGCGAGCCGGGCGAGCCCGAGATCGATATTGATGCCCTGATGTCGCGCATGGCCATCTCGCTGGACCCGGACGACTACCGCATGATCCGGGGCGCGGTGGCCTCGCGCCTGGTGGTCCGCGACAGCTTCTGCCTGTCGTCCTCAGAGGCCAACCGGGAGGCGGGCGATTGTCCTGAAGGCGGCCCGGCAAGTGACATTGATCTGGCGCAGTTTGGACTTACCGGATTTGGCGCCACGCCGCCGCGCTTCCTGGAAGACATGACCCGGCTGGAATTCGAGCTGGCCCAGCTGGGGGCCGGCGGCAGCCAGATCCGGCGCATCCTGACCGAGCTGGCCGCCGCGCGCCGCGAGGTCATCGCCCAGCCCGGCGTGACGCGCGAGATGGACCGCATCGCCCGCGACCGCACCGATCACCAGGGCTTTCGGGCGCCGATCACGCCCCAGCGCGCGCGCGATCCGTCCGGCGAGCCGTAGGGCTGGCCGTTTCGCATTTTTCGGACCGTGCATCCGGTCTCGGCTTTGCTGGAAATGCTCTAGCCGGCCTGCAATTTCTTGAAGAATTCAAACACCTTGCCATAGGGCGGGAAGACCAGGCGGCTGGGATGCCAGACCGGCGCCTCGAACACCGAACGCTCATGGGTGAAGGTCAGGAAACCCGTCTCGCCGTGATAGGCGCCCTGGCCCGATGCGCCCACCCCCCCAAAGGGCAGATCCTCCACCGACAGGTGCAGCATGGGCAGGTTCACCCCGGCCCCGCCGGAGATGGTCCGGGCCAGGAAGCTGCGCGCCGTCGCAGGTGATTTCGAGTACACATAGAGCGCCAGCGGGCGGTCGCGCTCATTGACGAAGCGGGCCGCGTCCGACATCCCGTCATGGCCCAGCACCGGCAGGACGGGCCCGAAAATCTCCTCGCGCATCAAGGCGCTGTCCAGCGGCGGGTCGATCACCACCGTGGGCGGGAAGATGCGCGTATTGCCCGCCTTGGCCGGGTCGAACGGCGCTTGCAGCACATCGGCCCCGGCGGCGCGCGCTTCCTCCACCATATCGCTCAGGCGTGCGTGGTGCTTTTCCGAAATGATCGCCGTGTAGTCGCCATTGCCCGCCACATCGGGCCACATCGCATTGGCTTCGCGCATCACCGCCTCGCCGAAGTCACGCTGGCCGCCGCGCGGAACGAGCGCGTAGTCCGGCGCCACGCAGGTCTGGCCGGCATTGAAATACTTGCCCCAGGCGATGGTTTTGGCGGCCTGGTCCAGATCGAAATCCGGTGCGATCACGGCGGGCGATTTACCGCCCAGCTCCAGCGTTACCGGGGTCAGATTCTCCGCCGCCGCCTTGGCCACCAGGCGCCCCACCGGGGTGGAGCCGGTGTAGAAGAGATGGTCAAACGGCAGGGCGCAGAAGGCCTGGGCCGCGTCCGGCCCGCCGGGGATCACCGCCACATGGTCCTCGTTGAACAGGCCCGACAGGGTTTCGTGGAGCAATTCGGCGGTGCGCGGGGTGAACTCGCTGGGCTTGATCATGGCCCGGCAGCCCGCCGCCAGCGCGGCGACCAGGGGCGCCAGCGCCAGCTGCATGGCGTAATTCCACGGCGACACGATGCCAACCACGCCCTTGGGCTCGCGGCGGATATAGGCCTTGCCCGGCGCCAGCGTCATCGGCACCGGCTTGCGCCGCGACGCCGCCCAGTGGCTGAGATGCTGGCGGGCATGCTTGGCGCTGGCGATCACGAACCCCGCTTCGGCCACAGCGGTTTCGGCCCTGGAGCGCCGCCCGAAATCAGCGTCGATGGCGGCGGCGAAATCCTCGCCGCGCGCCTTGACCATGGCTTCCAGCTTTTTCAGGTCCGATTTGCGCTCCGCGACCGGGCGGTGGCGCTCGGCCTCGAAGGCGGCTTTCTGCGCCTTGAGAAGGGTGTGCATGCGCGCAATGGCGTCGGTGTCGCTCATGGGTGTGGTCCTTCTTTTCAGCTGTTGGCGCTCAGGATCATATCGGCGGCGCGCGTGGCGACCATCATGGTCGGCGCATTCGTATTGCCGCCCACCAGGCGCGGCATGACAGACGCGTCCACCACGCGCAGACCCTTCACGCCCCGCACCCGGCATTGTGGATCGGTGACGGCCAGCTCGCCCGCGCCCATCGCGCAGGTGGAGGTGGGGTGGTAGAGGGTTTCGGCGTTGGCGCGCACATGATCGAGAAGTTCGGCGCGCGAGCCGTCAGTTTTCGCCGGCAGCTCCAGCTCCTTGAACTCGCCGTCAAAGGCGCCGCTCAAGAGGATGTCGCGGGCGATCTCCAGGCAATCGGTCATCACCTCCACATCCTCTTCATGATCCATGTAATTGGGATCGATGAGGACCGGATCGGACGGATCCGCGCTGTTGAGGCGCAACGTCCCCCGGCTTTGCGGATAGAGATGGCAGGCATGAACCATCATGCCGTGCCCGGTCATGGTTTCGCGGCCGTGAGGGCTGCCGCGCGCGGGGATGAAGACCAGCTGGATATCGGGCAGATCGCGCGCCCGGCTCGATTTCACAAAGCCGCAGCCCTGCACCGGATTGACGGTGAAATTGCCTGTGCCGGTGAGCGCCCATTGCAGCACGTCGCGCGCCGTGGCGGGGAATTTCCTGAGTGAATAGCCGATGGAGGTGGGTTTGCGCGTGGAGGCGCGCGCCATGATGTCGAGATGGTCCTGCAGATTGGCCCCCACCCCGGGCAGGTCCGCCTCCACCGATATGCCATGCTCGCGCAAATGATCGCCCGGCCCGATCCCCGACAGCATCAGGAGCTGGGGCGAGTTGATGGCGCCGCCCGACGCGATCACCTCACGCCGCGCGTTCAGGGTCTGAATCTCGCCGTCCGCCTCGATCTCCAGACCGGTGGCGCGGCCGCCTTCAATGACGATGCGCCGGGCCAGCGCGCCGGTGATGACCGTCAGATTGGGCCGGTCCAGAACCGGTTTGAGGAAGGCGTCCGCCGCCGAGCAGCGCTTGGCGCCCTTCTGGGTCACCTGATACGGGCCAAACCCCTCCTGGGCCGCGCCGTTATGGTCAGGGTTTTCGGGGATCTGGCGCTGGCGGCAGGCCTCGAAATAGCGTTGTGTCAGCGGGTTGAGCGGGGTGATGGTTTTGACATTCAACGGCCCGCCCTGGCCATGCCAGGGCTCGCCGTGATCTTCGTTGTTTTCGACGCGCTTGAAGGCCTCCAGCGCCGCGTCGCGCCCCCAGCCCTCCGCGCCGTAGACCCGCTCCCACTCGTCGTAATTATCCAGCGCGCCGCGCATATAGTGCATGGCGTTGATGGAGGAGGAGCCGCCCAGCGCCTTGCCGCGCGGCCAGTAGAGCTTGCGGTCATTGAGCTGGCGCTGGGGCTCAGTCCAGTAATTCCAGTTGATGGATTCCTCGGTGATGGCGAATTGCAGCAGCATGGGCGTGCGGATGATCGCCTTCTTGTCGCTGCCGCCCGCCTCGATCAGGCAGACCGTGACCGAGGGGTCTTCAGACAGGCGACTGGCCAGCACGCACCCCGCCGACCCCGCCCCGGCGATGACATAGTCATAGACTGCGCTCATGGCTCGATCCCGCCTTCGCCTTCAAAATCGTCCGATTCCCCGCTCGCATCCCCATCGCTCGCGGCAGGTCCCGGACCGGAAGCCAGCGGCGAGACATGCTCGGCGATGGCGCGCATCACCGTGGCGGTTTCGGCGTAGCGCGCGCCCCAGGCCGGGTCGCCGGCATTGACCGCGATCACCACGCCGCGCCGGCGGTCGATCCAGATATACTGGCCGAACACGCCGGCGGCGAAAAACTCCCCGTCGTAATTCTCAGGCACCCAGACATGCAGGCCATAGCCGCGGCCCGGATAAGGCGTGGCGCCGGGCTCCTGGAACGGCGCGTTGGGGACGCTGGCCTGGTCGACAAAGCCTTCGGGCAACAGGCGCGCGCCATTCCACATCCCGTCCTGCAAAAGGAACTGGCCGAAGCGGGCATAGTCCTCGCTGGTCGCCTGGAGGCAGCAATAGCCGATGGGCACGCCGCGGTCCCCGGCCACATTCTGCAGCCAGCTGGCCTCGCCGGTCATGCCCAGCGGCGCCCACAGCTCGCGCTCCACGATGTCAGCCAGCGGCGCGTCATAGACCGCGCGCACCACTGCGGAGAGCACGTGGGAGTTGGGGCTGACATAGTGATTGTCCTCACCCGGCGCGCGATTGCTGGCGATCTGGCCCACCATGGCGTCCACATCGCGCCCCAGGATGAAGGCGTTGAAGAAGAGAGGCCGCACGTCGGACGGGCGCTCGGGCG
>JBHYFR010000006.1:0-1658 GCA_051859425.1 Oceanicaulis sp.
CATGACCGCCGCTCATCCGGCAACAGCGCAGGATGATGTGGAAGCGCTTATGGAGCGCATGGAGCGGTTTCCAGCCGATTGCGCGGCGCGCTTTCCCCAGCGCCGGGGCCTGGCCGACGCCGCGGACGCGGGCGATGCGTTCGGCCTTCATTGCGCCATTGAGGCCTGGGGGGACTGGGAGACCCAGGCGTTCGAACTGCGTTACCTGTACTGGCGCGTCACCGGGGAAGAGCCCGCCGGGCTGGACGCGATGGCGCGCGCCATGGAGCGCGAGGCGATCACCGTCAGGATTATCGACCTGCATGAGCGCTACGGGTTTCTTCCGCCGATACGCAGACATCCCTTGAGAGGCTGCCCGCGCTTCGACGCGCCCGCCCGCGCCCTCATCGAACGCGGCCATGGCGCCCACCCGGGCTGGGCCTGCAACCGGTTCGGGTTTTGAATGGGTATGGTGCCGCTTGCGTGACTCGAACACGCGACCTACGCATTACGAATGCGTTGCTCTACCAGCTGAGCTAAAGCGGCTTGCCGGAGCGGGCGCGAGGCCCGGTTCAGCGGGGGCGGACACTAGCGGCGAACGGGGGCGCGGGCAAGCGGGTGTGTGCGCCGCGCCGCAGCGGTGTTGAGGCGCCCGGTGCGCCCCGATCATAAGCCTCCATCACCGCCCGGCGCGTTCGGCCTTGAAGCGGTCGATGGCGTCGCACACGGGCAGGGACAGGGTTTCGAAAAATGAGGCGAGGTGATCGGCGGGCCGGGCGGCGGCGGCGTCATTATGGATCACCAGATGGGCGTGTTCGCGCCCCGGCGCGGTCCATTCGTGATGCATGGGGCGCACGGTGCGCAGATACTGGCCGACCACTGACTGGGGCGTGCGTCCGCGCTCGTTGACGTCGCGCAGGAGCCGGCGGGCGAGGCGAATATCGTCGGGCGCCTCGACAAACACGCGCAGGTCAAACAGGGCGCGCACCGCCGGATCGCAGAACAGATGGATGCCCTCCACCACGATCACATCGGCCGGCTCGATGCGGCGGGTGTCGGCGCGGCGGCGGTGGATGGTGAAGTCATAGATGGGCGCCTTGACCGACTTGCCGTCCTTGAGGGCGGCGAGATGGCGCGCCAAGAGGTCATGATCGCGTGAGGCCGGATGGTCGAAATTGAACGCGGCGGGGTCGAAATCAGGCTTGGCGCCATGATCGCCGTAATAATCATCCTCGGCCATGACGATGGCGCTGAGCGGGGCGGCGGCGCGGGCGGCGGCGCGCGCGATCTCGGTCTTGCCGGACGCCGAGCCGCCGGTGACGCCGATCAGCAGGCGCTTTTTCGGGGTAAGCAGGCTCATGGGCGGTATCAGTCCTTGCGGGCGTCATCCTCAACGCCGGGATCGTCCGGCGCGCGCGGGGCCTGATAGCTGTCCGCGGCGGCGCTGTCGCCCGATTTTGCAGCGCGCGGCCTGGCTGGCGCCTCCAGAAGCGCGCTGTCGGGCGCAGCGGCGGCGGCGATCTCATAGCGCTCATGGCGCGGATGGATCAGCCGGCCCTCGCGGCCCCAGGCGTCCACCATGCGCTTCCAGTCATCGTCGGTGAAGGAGAAGGCTGCGCCGGTTTCATCGAGATCGGACCAGTCGGCCTCGCCCGGGGCATGGGCGGCGCGGGTCATCC
>JBHYFR010000006.1:1668-23972 GCA_051859425.1 Oceanicaulis sp.
GCCGCGCCCCGGCCTCATCACCGTCCAGCTGTGCGGCGCGGGCCGCCAGCACGCAGACCCGCGCCGACACCGGCGGCTGGGCGGTCAGGCTGGACAGGGCGTCGCGCGCAGCGTCGCGGTTTTCCTGGTCCAGCGCCGTTTCGGCCAGCAGGATGCGGCTTTCGCGATGCTCTGTGTTGAGGGCGGCCAGCGCCCGCTGGCGCTCGGCCCGCTTGGCCTTGGTGTCGGATTTACGCAAGGCGCCATAGGCGCGCGCCAGCGCCGGGTGGGGTGCGCGCGTCCAGGCCGCTTCAAGGATTTCCGCCGCCCGGCGATGGCGGCGCTGATCGGCCAGCAGGCGTCCGGCCAGTTCTGCAGCGGGCGCAAAATCGGGCGAAGCGGTCGCGGCGCGCTCGGCCAGTTTGGAGGCCGCTTCGGGATCGGAGGCTTCCATCCGGCGCGCTTCGGCGGTCAGCAGCACCGCGCGGGTGCGTGCTGCCCGCGCGCGGTCCACAAGGCTGCGGCGCTCGCCTTCGGACAGGGTTGTCTCCGCCTCGCGCCAGCGCGCCGCATTCACCTGGGCTGCGAACAGAGCGTCATAGGCCCAGCGCGCCGGGCCGGAGGTCTCGAACGCCTCGCTGGCATGGGTGATCACGCCGATTGCATCGCCGCGCGCCTCGGCAATGGCGGCCAGACCCCGCCGGGCCACCATCCGGGTGCGGGAATCCTCCAGCATGGCTTCATACTGGCTCTGGGCGCTGGCCAGATCGCCATCGGCTTCGGCTGCGCGCGCTGACAAAAGGCGCGACAGGGCCGGACGGTCCAGCAGCGCCTCGGCGCGCGCCGCCTGACGCACCGCCAGCGCGCCCTGCCCGGCGGCGGAGGCGATGAGCGCGCGCTCCAGCGCATCAAAGCCCTGATCGCGCTTGCGGCGCAGGCGGAATTTGCGGAACGCATCGGGCGCGCCCCAGATCTTGGCGATCAGCCACCAGGCGACCACCAGCAGGAATGTGGTGATCAACAGCACGCCCATGGCCAGTGCGAACGGGCCTTCAGCCTCCACGCCCAGGAACTCCACCCGCACCACGCCCGGATTGAGTGTGAGAAAGACGGCGAGAACGGCTGTGACCACGCACAGCGCAATGGCGGCGATCAGGCGGATCATGGCCCCACTTCCTCATCCAGTGCGGCGCGCATCTGGCTCAGCGCCGCCTCGACCTGAAGCCGCGTCTCTGCGCCCTGCAGCCAGCTTTCGATCACCGTGCGGGCCGGGTCTTCCAGCGCGCGGGCGTCCTGCACCGCGCCCTCCAGATCGCCGGCGTCCAGCGCGGCGCGCAGGGCGTCGCCGGGACCGGGGTCCCGGGCGCTGCGGGCAATGCGCAGCACGCCGAACCAGACATCAGTCTGCGCGCTGGCGGCTTGCAGTTCGCCTTCGGGAAGCTGCGCTGCCAATTGTTCGCGCGACGGCGCGCCGGTGCGGGCGTGATTGCGAAGGGCGTTCAGACCCGGCGCGTCCGGCCAGACCCGGCGCAGCTCGGCGAGCTCCACCGCGAAAGGCCCCGACCCGCGCGCGGCTGCAGCCAGATCGGCATAGGCCAGGGCGCGGCGCGCCTGGTCCGGCGATGGGGCGGCTGCAGGTGTGGTCTGAACCTCCGCCAGCCGCGTCTCTGCAGCGCTCAGGCGTTCGGTGACCGCGTCCAGGCGGGTATCCAGCCGGGCGGCCTCGTCATTGGCGCGTTCGGCGGCGGCGACCCGGTCGCTCAGCGCGTCAATCCGGTTCAGCACAGGCGCCAGCGCATCGGTGATATCGACGTCCTCGCCGGCCTCGCCCGCGCCCAGCGCGGCGATCCGCGCTTCCAGCGCGTCGAGACGGCGGTCAGCGCTGCGAATGATCTCATCAAGGCGCGCATCCAGCTGCGTCAGGTCGATTTCTGCGGGCGGTTCTGCGGCTTCCAGCGCGTCCACGCGTTCGCGTAAGGCGGCGGCGTCGCGCACCAACTGCTCCAGCGCCTGGCCGCGGATGGCGTCGCCGGGATCTTCGGTCTCCAGCGCGCTCAGGCGCGCCTCGACCCGTGACAGGTCCGGGGCTGGCGTTTCAGCCGCCTCCAGGGCTTCCAGACGCGATTCCAGGGTGGTGATATCGGCGGGCGGGGCGGGCATGGCGCGCACGAGCACCCAGCCCGCCGCGCCGCCGATCAGGGCGGCGGCGACGACAATTCCGGTTATGCGCAAAATAGCTATTACCCGCGCCAATCCCTTGCGCGGTTCCGGCTCGCTATCCACCGGCTTGAACTCGGCATCCACCGGTTCGCGGTCACTCTCTGGCTTGGTCCGCCCGCTCATCGCGCCTGCCTCGTCAGCAGCCTGTCATCCATGATAGGCTTGAGTCTAAGCCGCGCCGCGTCCGCGCGCCACCGCCCGATGTCAGGTTTCTCCTGGTCCCAGGATTGATTGCAGCGCAGCCATCAGGCTGGCCCCGTCAGGGCGCTGCGCCACGGTAATGCGCCCGGCGCCCGAGTGGCGCAGGGGCGATGCCGCTGCATCGGAAATCGCCAGGATATGGGCCGAGCCCAGGCCTGACAGCCGGCCTGAAGCCTCAACCAGCCCCAGCAAACGCTCCGCGCCCAGCGGGGAATGGATGAGCACGACCGCGCGCGGCCCCAGCGCCTCCAGCGCGGCCCGGGGCAGGGCCTCCACCCTGCGCGCCTCGTAGGCGATATGGCTGTGGGCGTCCCGACCCATGGCGGTCAGGGCGCCGGTCAGGTCAAAGGCCTGATCGCGTCCGCGCACATGGATGAGGCGTCCGCGCGTGCGGGCGCTCAGAATGATGTCAAGCAGTCCCGCCGCATCGCTTGATCCGGTAATCACGTCGTCATATCCCGCGGCCCGGGCGGCGTCGGCGCTGGCGGGTCCGACGGCGAAGACGGTGAGGGATCGCGGTGCGTCCAGCCGCGTCAATTGCGATGCGCCGTTGGGGCTGGTGACGATGACTGCGCCGGCGCCGGTCCAGTCCGGCGCTGCGTCCGTGGCGGCGATATCGGCGGTTGCGGCGTTCACCGCGTGATAGCCCAGCGCCGTCAGACGCTGGCAGGTCTGCGAGGCGCCCGGCTCGGCGCGTGTGACCAGCACCGGGCGCGCTTCAGTCATCTCATCCGGTCCCGGCGATGATCGCCGCCAGCGCCGCTCCGCCTGCCTGGCGGATACGCTCACCCACGGCGCGGCCCAGCGCGGCGGCTTCGGCGAGACCTGCAGTGGGAGCAGAACCCTGATCGGGCCAGCGCTGTTTGCCGTCTTCCGACAAGGCTTCGGCGCTGAGCCGGATTTCGCCGTCTGTCAGTTGCGCATAAGCAGCGATCGGGGTGCGGCATGAGCCGTCCAGCGCCTCCAGCACGCCACGTTCGGCCGCGGCGGCCAGCGCGCTGTGGTGATGCTGAATGGCGCCGCACAGGGCCTGGGCAGCGTCATCGCCCACGCGGATTTCCACGCCCACGCAGCCCTGCGCAGGGGCGGGCAGCATGTTGGCGGTGTCGATCGGGGTGAGCCTGGCTTCGTCCCGGCCCAGACGGCGCAGGCCGGCGCGCGCCAGGAAGGTGGCGTCAATCGCGCCCTCGCGCACCTTGCCAAGGCGGGTATCCACATTGCCGCGCAGAAGCGTGACTTTCAGATCGGGCCGCGCCGCCAGCGCCTGGGCCTGGCGCCGGATCGACGCGGTGCCCAGAACCGCGCCTTGCGGCAGATCGGCCAGCTGGGCCGAGCCGTTGGCGACCAGCAGCACGTCGCGCGGATCCTCGCGCTCCAGGATCGCCGCGATCATCAATCCCTCCGGCAGGCGGGTCGGCACGTCCTTCATGGAGTGCACGGCGAAGCGTGCTTCACCGGCCAGCAGGGCGGTCTCCAACTCCTTGGTGAACAAGCCTTTTCCGCCTGCAGCCAACAGGGCGCGGTCGGTGATGCGGTCGCCCGTTGTAGACAGCCCCAGAATCGGAAACGCGGCTGTATAATCCTCCACCCCTGCGGCCTGGCCCAATATGGCCTGCAGATTATGGGCCTGGGCGAGGGCCAGCGGCGAGGTGCGCGTGGCGATGGGCATGGGTTCAAAAGGCATGGCCGCTCCTGACCGGCGCCGCCCATTGTGTGCGGGCGCGCGCAGCGCTAACGATCTGTCATGGCGTTATCCCATGCTTTTCCGTTCGGGCAACCCGTCCCGTCACCGCAAAAGGCGCTGACTGTGCTGGGCCTTGAGTCCAGCTGCGACGATACCGCTGCGGCTATCGTGCGCCGCGAACCCGATGGCGCGATCACAATTCTGGCCGAAGCCGTGATCGGTCAGAACGAGGCGCATGCCCCTTATGGCGGGGTCGTTCCGGAGATCGCCGCGCGGGCCCATGCCGAGCGCATGGACGGCCTGGCCGCCAGGGTTCTGGCGGACTCGGGCCTGACCGCGGGCGAGCTTGACGCCGTCGCCGCCACGGCCGGGCCGGGCCTGATTGGCGGAGTGATGGCCGCGCTGATGACCGCCAAGGGGCTGGCGCTGGGCGCGGGCATTCCACTGGTGGCGGTCAATCATCTTGAGGGCCACGCCTTGTCCCCGCGCCTCACCCAGACGCTCGATTTTCCTTATCTTTTGCTGCTGGTTTCGGGCGGGCATACCCAGCTTCTGATCGTCGAGGGCGTCGGGGCGATGACGCGTCTGGGCTCCACGATTGATGACGCCGCGGGCGAGGCGTTCGACAAGACCGCCAAGATCATGGGGCTGGGCTTCCCCGGCGGACCGGCTGTGGAGCGCGCCGCGCGCGATGCGCGTCACCCTGAGCGCTTTGATCTGCCGCGCATGCTGGCGGGCAAGCCGGGATGTGATTTTTCCTTTGCGGGTCTCAAGACCGCCGCGCGCCGCGCCTGGGACGGGCTGGAGGTGCCCGGTGACGCCGACCGCGCCGATCTCGCCCACGCCGTTCAGGGCGCCATTGCAGCTCATCTCGCCGAGCGCGCGGGCCGGGCCATGGACGCGTTCACGGACCGCCTGCCGCAGGCCGCGCGCACGCTGGTGGTGGCGGGCGGCGTGGCGGCGAACCAGACCGTGCGCAGCGCCCTGACGGCGCAAGCCGGGGCGCGGGGCTTTACGCTGGTCGCCCCGCCGTTGAAATACTGCACGGATAACGCCGCCATGATCGCGCTGGCGGGCGCAGAGCGGATGGCGCTGGGACTGACAGACGGCCTTGATGCACCGGCGCGCGCGCGCTGGCCGCTGGATGCAGATGCAGCAGCGCTGGCGCCGGCCACGGGTTCGGGCCGCAAGGGTCCCAAGGCGTGACAGGAAGGGACGGGGCATGAGCAGGTTTCAATCCATCGGCGTAATTGGCGCAGGCGCCTGGGGCACGGCCCTGGCCCAGGCCGCCGCCAGCGCCGGACGCGATGTCACGCTGTGGGCCTATGAGACGGAGGTGACGGACGCGATCCGGAACACCGGCGAGAACACCGCCTTTCTCAAGGGCGTGGCGCTCAATCGCGCTGTGCGCGCAACATCCGACGCCGCAGGTCTCGCCGGGTGCGGCGCCTATCTTCTGGTGACGCCTGCCCAACATGCCCGGCGCACCCTCGCCGCGTTCGCCGATCAGATTCCATCGGGCGCGCCGGTCCTTTTATGCGCCAAGGGCATCGAGCAGGGCTCTCTGGCGCTGATGACACAGGTGCTGGCCGAGACCGTGGCTCACGCCGTTCCCGCCGTCCTCTCCGGACCCAGCTTCGCCATTGACGTGGCGCGCGGCCTGCCCACGGCGGTGACGCTGGCGTGCGATGATGAACAGCTGGGCCAGCAATTGATGGACGCCATCGGCTCACCGGCCTTCCGGCCCTATTGGAGTTCGGACCTGATTGGCGCGGAAGCCGGCGGGGCGGTGAAGAACGTGCTCGCCATCGCCTGCGGCATCAGCGAGGGCAAGAGGCTTGGCCGGTCCGCCCACGCCGCCCTGATCGCGCGCGGCTTTGCTGAAATGACCCGCCTCGGGGTGGCGCTGGGCGCGCGGCGCGAAACGCTGGCGGGGCTGTGCGGGCTGGGCGATCTGGTGCTGACCTGCTCCTCGCCCCAGTCGCGCAACATGTCATGCGGGCTGGCGCTGGGCCGGGGCGAGGCGTTGGCCGACATTCTGGCCGCGCGCAATGCAGTCACAGAAGGCGTCGCCACAGCGCCCGCCGTTGTGGAACTGGCCCGGCGCGCGGGTGTGGAGATGCCGATCTGCGATGCCGTCAATGCAGTTTTGTCGGGTGCGCTGGACGTGGACGGCGCGATCGAGACCCTGCTGTCGCGACCGTTCGGGCCTGAAGCGGCCTGACCGGCTAACCCGCCAGCACGTCCTGCCACTCGGGATGGCGCTGGATCTGGGCCTTGGCGAATGGACACAGGGGCACGATGCGCACGCCGCGCTCGCGCGCATCCAGAACCGCCCGTTCCACCAGCGCTTTACCCACGCCCATGCCGCGCCACTCATCGGGCACGCCGGTATGGTCGATGATGATGGTGTGCTCATTCATGATGGAGAAGGTCAGGTCCGCGTCCGGCTTGCCCGGAGCGCGCGCCGCATAACGGCCCTTGGAGCCGGAGCGTTCCTCGATGATCTCGAATACGGCTTCTGTCATGATATCAGTCTCTTAATGCCGGTCTGCGGCGTGGGCGGCGAGGGCTTCGAGCGGCGCGACAGCGAGTGTGCGGGCATGGGTGGCGGCCAGGATCACCTGCGGCGCGCAGCCCGCCTCGAAGGCCTCCCGCCAGCGCGCGGCGCACAGGCACCAGCGGTCGCCGGGTTTCAGGCCGGGGAAATCGTACTCCGGGCGCGGGGTCGACAAGTCATTGCCCCGGCTCATGGAAAATTTCATAAATTCATCGGTCATCACAGCGCAGACCGTGTGCACGCCGCGGTCCTCCGGCCCGGTATGGCAGCAGCCATCGCGGTAGAAGCCGGTCTTGGGGTCATGGCCGCAATCAGCCAGCGGCCCGCCCAGCACATTGCGCGCCGGACCGCCGGAACCGGATGCATGATCAAAGGGCATGGCGCGCCTTGCTTGCTGACAGCGCCATCACACTGGCGCGCCCGACCGGTCCGGGCAAGGGGGCCCATCAAGGGCGTCCCACAAAACATTGAGGCGCCATGATCGCGCCATGGGCGCGCGTCATGGTATGCGCGTCAAACATGACCGGCTGGAGGGCTTCGCCATGACCACCCCTGTATATGTTCGCAAACTCGCATGTGCGCTCGCTTTCTTGCTGGCGGCGCCCGCCAGCTTCGCAGCCGCGGATCCCGATCCGGTGGCGCTGTCGCGTGAGGCCGCAGCCGGGTTCGGCCCGGCGGTGGGCGCGCAAGCGCCTGATTTCGCTCTGCTGGACGCCGGGAGCGCGACCCGCACCCTGGCCGATATCGCCGGGCCGCGCGGCGTGGTGATCTTTTTCAACCGCTCGCTGGACTGGTGCCCGATCTGCATCGCCCAGACCATCGAGCTGCAGGGCGCAGCCGAGGCGTTTGAGGCTGCCGGCTGGGGCCTGGCGGTGCTAACCTACGACAATACCGAGGCTTTGGCCCGCGCCGCCGAACGGCGCGAGCTGACGCTGACCCTGCTTTCGGACCAAGACAGCGCGGTGATCGACGCCTTTGGGGTGCGCGATCCGATCTATGCCGAACCGCGCCATCGGGCCCATGGCGTGCCTTATCCCGTTGCCGTTGCGATTGGCCGGGATGGTGTTGTGGCAGGCAAGTTCTGGCATGAGGGCGGGCTGGGGGCTGATCGCGGCTACTCGGTCCGGGTCAGCGCGCAGGCGATATTGTCCGCCCTCGACTAGGCGCTTGCGCCAGGACGCCGCAGGCGCGACCCTGACCGGCGATACACGCTGTCAGGAAGGGCGCGGCGATGCTGGACGGACCGGTTCTGGAGACGGCGCGCCTGCGCCTGCGCATCCCGCAAGAGCATGATTTTGCAGGCTTCTGCGCCCTGATGAGCGATCCGGAGGCGGCCCGCCATATCGGTGGGGTGCAGCCCGACGCCATCACCTGGCGTAATATGGCGGCGCTGATCGGCCACTGGCAGATGCGCGGCTATGGCTTTTTCTCGGTCGAAGAAAAGCATACCGGTCAATGGGTTGGCCGGGTGGGGCCGTGGAATCCGCATCAATGGCCGGCGCCGGAAGTGGGCTGGTCGATCCTGCGCGCCCACTGGGGCAAGGGTTATGGTCCGGAAGCGGCGGCGGCGGCGCTGGATTTCGTCTTTGACCAACTGGGCTGGGGTCGGGTCATCCATCTGATTGCAAAGGATAATATTAACTCCGCTGCGGTCGCGCGCAAGCTGGGCTCCGCCCCCACCGGAGAGACCGCGCCCATCCCCGGCTATGAGGAGTTCATCACGGATGTCTGGGCCCAGTCCCGCGCTGACTGGGCGCTGAATCGCGCCCGCTTCGCCGCCGCGCTGACGCCTTGAGGGAGCGGGGATAAGCGCGCCGCGACCCGCGTCCCGCCGGTGACAAACCGGCCCTGTGAGAAGACGTAAAGGCCGCGTTTGGAGACATAAGGCGGTCTGCAGGAGACAAACCGCGTCCGGAGGGGGGAGGTCATCGCACACACCCTGGCCAGAGCGGCGGCGATGAGACCGCGCGCGCGATCCGCGGCGGCCAATCGGCGCTGGACGCTCGTTCGCTGAGGAGGGGTGTGCGCACCAGGTCCCGCGCGGTAGAATTTGATGAGTGTCCCCGGCTTTTTTCGCGTTTGGACAAGGTGAACCTGGCCCGTAACATGATCAAAATGGCCCGTCATATGTACGCATCAGCCGGTTTCTTGGTGTTGGCGGCCCTGAGCCTTGCCATCGCCGCCGCGAGCCTGCGCTACGCCCTGCCTGGCGCGCCGGGCGGGGCGGGCAATGTTCTGGCCAACGCCTTCGCCAACCCCTTTCTGGCGATCCACGCCCTTTTCGGCGCGGCGGCGCTGCTGATCGGCCCGTTCCAGTTCCTGCCCCGCCTGCGCCAGGCCCGGCGCCGGCTCCATATGGGGCTGGGCGTGATCTATGCGGCGTGCTGCGTCATCGCCGGGATCGCCGGTGTGACCCTGGCCTTTGGCAATACCCACGGGCCGGTGGCGGCGGCCGGGTTCGGGCTGCTGGGGGCGGGCTGGCTTGTGACCACGGCAATGGCCGTGGCGGCGATTGCGCGCGGACGCTACGCGGCGCACCGGCGCTGGATGATCCGCAGCTTCGCCCTGACCTTCTCGGCGGTGACATTGCGCCTGCAGCTGGCGGTGGTGGGGATCGCCGCCCTGCCGTTCAGCCCGTCCTATATCGCCATCAGCTTTCTGTGCTGGGTCCCCAACCTGATCGCCGCAGAGATCTGGATCGCGGTGACGAGGTGTCAAAACCACCCCGCTTCTTTCAGCGCCGGGAAGTAGCTGCGGCTGACCGGGACCTCGCTGCCGTCGGTCAGGATCAGCACGCCGCGTCCATCGGCTTTCCGGGCGTCGGCCACGGCGGCGCGGGCGACCCACCAGGAGCGGTGGGTGCGTGCGCCGTCGAGCGCGGCGCAGGCGGCGGCCGCGTCTGACAGGCGCATCAGGATCAGCGCCTCGCCGGCCTCGGTGCGCACGCGCAGATAATGATCCTCGGCGCTCATCGACAGGATCGCCGCCTGGCGCAGGCGTACGGGCAGCTTGTCGATGAGGGCGGGGGAGGGACGGGGCGGCGCGCCGGCGGTCGCGAGGCTCTCCGCCTCGCGCTGGGCATCGCGGGCCGCCTCACGGGCGCGCTGGAGCTGATCGAGGCCGTAGCCCAGCGCCGTGACGGCGCAGGCGATCACCAGCACCATGGCGCCGGTGAGCGGCAGCTCGCCCCAGCGCACGCGGCCGGCATGGCTTGCATTGATGGCGAACACCGCGCCCGTGACCGGCAGGCTCAGCCCCAGCGCCGCGGCGCCATACCAGCTCCAGCGCGGCCAGTGCGGAACGAGGCGCGCTGCGCCATGCCCTGTGAGATGGCCGAACACTGCGCCCAGGACGATCAGCCCGGTCCAGTAGGCCCACACCGCCGGCCAGCCGAACGCGCCCGTGCCATAGGGGCCGAGCACCGCCAGGAAACTGCCCACCGCGATCAGCACCACGCCCTCGCGCGCGATGCGGGCCATCAGGCTCCGGCTGATGATCATGCGCGCCCTCTCCATCCGTTCGCGAAGCGTGAACGACAGCCATAGCGCCATTCACGACAGGTTTCAGCCCCTTCGCGAAACGCCGGTTTCGCGGTTGGCCGGAATGCGCCTTGTCTGGGTTCAGCTTGCTCACCCCGACGGAGACATCCCCATGAATATCGAAGCTTTCCTCGCCGCCCCGCTGATCATCCAGGTCCATGCCGCATCGGCCATCGCCGCCCTGGCGCTGGGCGCGGTGCAGCTGATCGCCCCCAAGGGCACGCTGCCCCACCGACAGATGGGCTATGTCTGGGCCGGGCTGATGCTGACGGTCGCGCTCACGGCCATCTTCATCCGCCATAACGGAGCTTTCAGCTGGCTGCACATATTGATCCCGGTCACGCTGTTTGGCCTCTACGGCCTGATCCGCCAGGCCCGCAAGGGCCAGACCGGCAAGCACCGCATCACCGCCCTGACCCTGGTCTTCGCCGCCCTGGTCATCCCCGGCGCCTTCAGCTTCCTGCCCGGGCGCCTGATGCATCAGGTGGTGGCGGGGTGAGGGGGGTGACGGGGGTGAAGGATCAAGATTGACCGCACGGGCCATATCCGGTTCACGTGAATACCCCGGCTTTCCAGGAGCGCCCGTCATGATCCGCCTCGCCCCCGCCCCCGCCGCCGCCGTCCTGGCCCTCGCCCTGTCCGCCTGCGGGGAGCCGGTGGCGCTGGATCCGGCGCGCGACACGCCGCCGCCTTCGCCCCAGCTGCTGCGCGATGTGGGGCTGATGGAGGCGCCGCGCACGCCCTGGGCGGCGCTGGAGCCGTTCTATGACCAGTTCCAGTATGATGTGCCGCGCGCGCCCTCCGGCCCGCCCTTGCCGGGCGCCGAGGACGTGCTGACCTCCATCGCGTTCGGCTCATGCAACACGCCCGAGCGCGCCATCCCGATCCTCGACGTGATCGCGGAGGGGGGCCATGACCTGTTCATCTATGGCGGCGACAACGTCTATGGCGATGCGCGCGCCTATGACGCCACGCTGCCCGAATTGCGCGCGGCCTATCACCAGCTCGCCGCCCGGCCCGAATTCCGCCGCCTGCGCGCCGCCCTGCCCATGCTGGCGGTGTGGGACGATCATGATTACGGCATGAATGATCTGGGCCGCGATTTCGCATTCAAGGGCTTTTCAGAGCGCCTGTTTCTCGATTTCTGGGGCGCGGGCCAAGACGATGTGCGCCGGTCGCGCGAGGGCATTTACGACGCCCATGTGTTCGGCCCCGAAGGCCGGCGCGTGCAGGTGATCCTTCTCGATACGCGCTGGTTCCGCTCTGACCTGACCCCCACCGATGATCGCGGCGCTGTGGGGCGCGAACGCTATGTGCCCAGCGAGGATCCCGGTCAGGACATGCTGGGGGCCGAGCAATGGGCCTGGCTGGAGGCGCAATTGCGCGAACAGGCGGAGCTGCGCCTGCTGGTCTCGTCCATCCAGGTGCATGCCGACGGTCATGGCTGGGAAGCCTGGCGCACCCTGCCGCGCGAGCGTGACCGGCTCTACCGCCTGATCCGCGAGACGCGCACCAATGGCGTGGTGATCCTGTCGGGCGACCGGCATGCGTCGGGGCTCTATGTGCGCGCGGACCTCACTGATTACCCGCTCTACGAGATCACCTCGTCCTCGCTGAACATGTCGATCCGCGACGAGAATAACGAGCCGGGCCCGCACCGGATCGGGGACATGTACGCGCCGGAGAATTACGGCGTCATCGCCATCGACTGGGAGGCCGGCAGCCTCAATCTGGAAATCCGCGATATCGAGGGCGCCGTGGTGCGCGAGCAGGGCGTGCCGCTCAGCCGTATCGGGGCGGCGCCCTAGGCGTTTTTGCAGACCTGTCCCGCTTCAAGATCGCGTTGACGCAAGCGCGCGGGGCGGTAGGGTGCGGCCAACCGCGCCCGGCCCCTCCCCTCCACCATGCCCGGCGCTTCAGGAAAGGCGCGACGAGCCATGGCTGACCAGTTCGACATGATCATTATCGGGGGCGGCCCCGGCGGCTATAACTGCGCCATCCGCGCCGGCCAGCTGGGGCTGAAGGCGGCGCTCGTCGAAAAGCGCAAGACGCTGGGCGGCACCTGCCTGAATGTGGGCTGCATTCCCTCCAAGGCGCTGCTGCACGCCTCCGAACTCTATGAGGAAGCCGACAAGCATTTCGCCGACATGGGCATCGGAGTGGGCGAGCTGAAACTTGATCTGGCCAGGATGATGGCGCGCAAGGCCGATGCGGTGAAGGGTCTGACCGACGGCGTCGCCTTCCTGATGAAGAAGAACAAGGTCAAGGTGTTCCACGGAACCGGCGCCATCGCCGGCAAGGGCAAGGTGACGGTCACGTCCGAAGACGGCGAGGCCCAGACGCTGGAGGCCCGCCATATCGTCATCGCCACGGGCTCTGAAGTGACGCCGCTGCCGGGCGTGGAGATCGACGAAGAGCGCATCGTCTCGTCCACCGGCGCGCTGGAGCTCAAAGAGGTTCCCAAAAAGCTCACCGTGATCGGGGCGGGCGTGATCGGGCTGGAGCTGGGCTCGGTCTGGCGCCGTCTGGGCTCCGAGGTCACCGTGGTGGAGTATCTGGACCGGGTGCTGCCGGGCATGGACGGGGCGGTGTCGAAAGCCGCGCGCAAGCTGTTTGAAAAGCAGGGCGTGAAATTCCAGCTGGCCCGCAAGGTCACGGGCGTGAAGACGGACAAATCCGGCCTCACCGTGGTCACCGAAGCGGCGGCGGGCGGCGATGAGCAGAGCCATGAAGCCGATGTGGTGCTGGTGTGCATCGGGCGGCGTCCGTACACGCAAGGCCTCGGCCTCGATACAGTCGGCATCGAAACCGACAAGCGCGGCTTCATCCCCAATGAGCACTTCAAGACCTCCGCGGACGGGGTGTGGGTGATCGGGGATGCGACCCATGGACCGATGCTGGCCCACAAAGCCGAGGATGACGGCGCGGCCTGCGCCGAGCTGATCGCGGGCAAGGCGGGCCATGTGAATTATCTGGCCACGCCCAACGTGGTCTACACCTTCCCCGAGATCGCCTCGGTCGGTTACACCGAGGAACAGCTCAAAGAGCAGGGCCGCGACTTCAAGGCCGGGCAATTCCCCTTCATGGCCAATTCGCGCGCGCGCACCATCCACCAGACCGACGGCATGGTGAAAATCCTCGCCGACGCCAAGACGGACGAGATCCTGGGCGCCCATATCATCGGGCCTCACGCCGGAGAGATGATCGCCGAGCTGGCGCTGGCCATGGAGTTCCGCGCGTCATCGGAAGACGTGGCGCGCACCTCTCATGCCCACCCCACCCTGTCGGAAGCGATTCGACAGGCGGCCATGGGCGTGGAAGGCTGGACCATGCAGATGTAATGCTGCGCTTTGCGTAGCGGGGCAGATGTAGCTGCGCCTTGTGCAGCGGGGCTGTGGGGCGGCGGCGCGCATGTGCGGCTGCCGTAAGGCGGGCGCAGGCGCGCCGGTCACAAAAATTTTGAGAGACTTTTCGGTGCGGCGCTAGACTATAAGGTGGGCCGGGGTTCTCGGGTGGGGCGGAGTTGCAAGCATGACCGGGTCCGGGATGCAGATCGATGTGCGCACGGAGCGCTTGCGCCTGGTGGCGCTGAACGCGCTGCTGGCGCAGCTGCAGCTGCATGACCGCGATACCTTCTTCACCGCGCTGGGCGCACGGCGCGAGGCGGCGTGGCCGCCGGAGCTTCGCAGCCATTTCTCCATGGAGCGCGCGCTGGCCGCGCTGGAGGCTGCGCCCGATGAGGCGGGCTGGCATGGCTGGGTGTTTCTGATGCCGGTGCAGGGCGGGCCGGACCGGGCCGTGGGCGCGGGCGGGTTCCATGGTGCGCCGGGCGCGGACGGGGCGATCGAGATCAGCTACGCCATGCTGCCCAGCTTCCGCGAGCAGGGGCTGGCCACCGAAGCGGTGGAGGGCCTGCTGGGCTGGGCGTTTTCGCACCCGAAGGTGAAATCGGTGCGCGCGCGCACCCCGGCCCATCTGGCCGCCTCGCGCCGGGTGCTGGAAAAGACCGGCTTCCGCCAGACCGGCGAAGCGGACGCCGGCGGCGAAAAGATCGCCGACTATGTCCGCGCCGCGCCGCAGGGGTAAGTCAGAAGCCTAACGTAATTCCAGCGTCACGGGGGCGTGGTCTGAGGGCTTGTCCCAGTCGCGGCAGTCTTCCCAGACCTTGAAGCCCGCGCGTCCGCCGGACAGGGCGGCGGCTTCCAGATCGCCATTGACCCAGATGTGATCCAGGCGCCGGCCCCGGTTGGACGCGCGCCAGTCGCGATTGCGATAGCTCCACCAGGTGAAGATCTTCTCCGGCTCCGGGATCAGGGCGCGGGCGGTGTCGGTCCAGCCGCCGGCGATGCGCAGGCGTTCCAGCGCCTCGGTCTCCACCGGTGTGTGGGAGATCACTTTGAGCAGCTGCTTGTGTGACCATACGTCATGCTCCAGTGGCGCGATGTTGAGATCGCCCACCAGCACGCGCGCGCCGGGCTCGTCGCGCCGCCCGGCGAGATAGGTTTCAAGCGCGTCCAGGAAGTCCAGCTTGTGGCGGAAGCGCGGATTGATCTCAGGATCTGGCTCGTCGCCGCCGGCGGGAATGTAGAAATTGAGGATCTCCATCCCGTCCACCTTCACCCGCTGATAGCGCGCTTCGGCCTTGGGGCAGACCTTGTGGGGCTCCAGCGCCTCTACCGGCAGGCGCGAGACCACGGCCACGCCGTGCATGCCCTTCTGACCCGTCACCGCCGCGTGGGGATAGCCCATCTCGGCAAAGGCAGAATAGGGGAACTGGTCCTCCAGGCATTTGATCTCCTGCAGGCAGATGATGTCGGGCTTGGCGTCCGCTGCGAAACGGGCGATCTGGGGCGCGCGCAGGCGCACCGAATTGATATTCCACGTCGCCAGTTTGAGTGCGCGCATGGCCCGTCCTTCCAGGTCTAGAGAATGTTGTAGCTGGCGCCCGACACCGCCACCGGCCAGCGCCCGCGCACATAGAGCCGCCAGCGCGCCAGGAAGGGATGGGGCGGATCGTCGTCCTCGGCCTCGGCCAGCAGCACCAGCACCGCGCCATGGGCGGCCTGGATCAGTCCGCCGGCGGCGGCGTTGACCACGTCCTCGTCATAGACGTCGTCCATGGCGGCGCTGGCCTCGGCGGCCTCGCGGGCATGGTCGGCGATGCGCGCCTGGACCAGCTGGAAGGCGGCGTTGAGGGCTTCCTCATCCAGGCGTTCCAGCACCCGGGCGGTCAGCGCGGCGCGCAGCATTTCCTCAGCCTCCCAGGCGGCGGGGTTCTGGTCTAGCGTCTCAGCGACGCCCGCGGCGTCGGCCCAGTCGCCCAACAGGGCCGGCTCGCCTTCTGGAAAGCCCAACCCGTCGAGATAGGCGCGCGCCAGCGCCTGTTCGCGGCTGTCCAGCCGCTCGCCCAGACGCGAGAAGAAGGCCGGGTCGTTGAGCGACTCGGCAAACGCGCGCGCCTTGAACAGAAGCGGGATTTCTTCAAGCAGGCGGGCGATTTCGTCTTCGCCGCCGCCGTGGGAATGAGGATAGGTCATGGGGGCGTTCTAAACCGTTTTCCCGCCCGCCGGGAACCGGTTTGACAGATCAGCAGGGTTTGGCGCCGCCAGACATGGAGCGCCCGGCGGCTGGGGGGCCGCCGGGCGCTGCTGTCGCACCCCGGGGTAAGGGTGCGAGGTCGTCGCCGGGAGGGGATCCGGCTTGATCCTGGTGCGCTCGCGGGGGGACGGCTGACACCAGGTGCGGTCCAACGAAGTCCGCACGTGCAAATGTGCCACAACTCGCCAGCTTTGTTCAATTAAATTCGAGAAAGAATTTGTATGTGCCCAAAAAGACACATGCATGCCGCCCCTTGGGCCGCGCTTGCCCCCGGCCTGGAAGCTTGTCAGCCGGCGATCTGCGCCGCGTTGGCGCCCGGTGCGGAATAGCGCTCGAATTCGTCCAGCGGCATGGGCCGGGCGAACAGATAGCCCTGGGCCAGCGTGGCGCCCAGATCGCGCAGGGCGGCGTATTGCTCAGGCGTCTCCACGCCCTCGGCGACGGTTTTGAGCTTCAGTGAGCGGGCCATGGCCAGAATCGTCTCGACCACGATACGCGCATGCTCGTCGTCCATCATGTTGCGCACGAAGCTCTGGTCGATCTTGAACACGTCAAACGGCATGCGTGTGAGATAGGACAGGCTGGAATGGCCGGTGCCGAAATCGTCGATGGCGAAGGTCACGCCCAGATCGCGCAGCGGCGCAATCTGGGTGATGACGCGCTCGGGATCGCGCATGGCGGTGGATTCGGTCAGCTCCAGCTCCAGCAAGTGCGGCGGCAGGCCGGACTCTTCCAGCGCCGCGATCACGCCCTTGGCGAAGTCCTCGCTCTCGAACTGCATGGCCGAGACATTGACCGCCACCGGCTTGGACAGGCCGCTGGCGCGCAGGGCCTGGGCGTCGCGGCAGGCACGGCGCAGCACCCAGTCGCCGATCTCGCCGATCAGCCCGCACTCTTCGGCGGCCTGGATAAAGGCGCCCGGCGCCAGCATGCCCGCGGTGGGATGGCGCCAGCGCACCAGCGCTTCGGACCCGGAGATGGAGCCGTCGGCAAAGCTGATCTTGGGCTGGTAGAACACCACCAGCTGATCGTCGCGCACCGCCTCGCGCAGCTCGTTCTCCAGCACCAGGCGCTCGAACGCGCTGCGGTTCATGGAGGCTTCGAAATACTCATACGCATTGCCGCCATTGCGCTTGGCCGCCGCCATGGCCAGGTCCGCATGGCGCAGCAGCGTCTCGGGATCGTCGCCATCGCGCGGGAACAGGGCGATGCCCGCTGACAGGCCCAGGAAGACCTGATGGCCGGAAATCTCGAACGGGCGGCGCACCGAATCGATGATCCGGCGGGCCAGGCGCGCCGCATCGGCCGGGTCGCGCACCTGGGGCAGCAATACCGTGAACTCGTCCCCGCCCAAACGCGCCACCATGGACGGTTCCGAGCCGCTTTCGCCATGGGCCAGATCCCAGCCGCGGGCCGCTTCGCGCAAGCGCCGCGCCACGGCGTCCAGCAGCCGGTCGCCTTCGCCAATGCCAAGGGAGTCATTGACCCGCTTGAACCGGTCCAGATCCAGGAAGAGCACCGCGCCCTCCTGACCGTCGGCGGCTTCGCGGGTCACGCGCTCGACTTCCTTGCGGAAGCGCTCGCGATTGGGCAGTTCGGTGATCATGTCCACGTAGGCCAGCCGGTGGACCCGCTTCACGCTGGCCTCCAGACGCGCGAACATGCGGTTGAAGGCGTTGGCCAGCAATTCCAGCTCGTCGCCGGTGCGGATATCGATGCGGATGTCCAGATTGCGCGAGGACGCGGCGCGGGCCGCCTCGATCAGCTTGCGCATGGGGCTCAGCGCGCGGCTCACCACCAGCGCCACCAGCGGTAGGAAGACCAGCAGCGCGCCCAGCGCGATCATCAGCTGGCGGCGCAGGATTTCGCCGGCGGGCCGGGCCACGGCATGGATCGGCACTGTCACGACGACCGCGCCCACCACCCGGCCGTCATGGAAGGCCGGCGCGGCGACATGGATGTCCTGACCGACGGTCTCCACACGGGTATCCACCGCGCCCAGCGCAGACTGGAGCAGCGCATCGGCCGCGCGCATGCCCGGATAGACCGGCGTATCGCCATCGGCGGCCAGCACCGAGCGGCTGACATTCACGGCATAAATGCCGTCCACATCCGCGCGGTCGGCGAACTGACCCATGCGGGTGACCAGAAAGCCCGCATCGCCGCTGGCGATGGCCGGGGCCAGGGTTGTGGCGAACAGCTCTGAGATGATCTGCGCGTGCTGCAGACCGGTTTCGGTGTTTTCAGCGCGCTTGAGATAGTACTCGACGCTCATCAGGGCGGCGGTGGCCATGATCAGGATCAGGCCGCACAGCAGCGTGAACTTGATGACCAGCGAACGCATGACGCGTGCTATGGCATGTCTGATCGGCGCCATGTCCCCTCCCGAGCACAAGTGCAGGACGCCCTGTGCGGACGCGCTGCCTCGGGTTCACCATCGCGCGGTGTGCTGAATATTGAGTTAAGCGGCTGAAGCCGTTCATTGAGCCCAATGCAGTCGGCGCAGATGCGCCGACGGGCGCCAGCCGGATGTGGGCGGGTGCAGCCAGTCCTGGCCTACCCCGCCAGCGGCAGCCCGGCTTTCGCCGCCAGATCCTTCAGGTTGGCATGGGGCCGGGCGCCGAAATGGGTGATCACCTCGCCCGCTGCAATGACGCCCAGGCGCCCGCAGGTTTCCAGATCCTTGCCCAGCGCATAGCCGGTCAGGAAGCCGGCGGCGAACTGGTCGCCGGCCCCAGTGGTGTCCACCAGGCGCTCGATCCGGGTGGCGGGCACGCGCGCTTCCTGGCTCCCCGACACGATCACGGCGCCCTTTTCAGAGCGGGTGACGGCGGCGATGCGGGTCTCGGCGCGCACGGCGGCCAGCGCCTCGTCGAAATTATCGGTCTCGTAGAGGGATTTCAGCTCGGCCTCGTTGGCGAAGAGCACATCCACGTGGTGGCGCACCAGCTGGCGGAAGCTCGCCCGGTGACGCTCCACGCAGAATATGTCCGACAGCGTCAGCGCCACGGCGCGGCCCGCCGCGCTGGCGATTTCCGAAGCGCGCACATAGGCGGCTTTGGCCTCCTCGCGGTCGAACAGATAGCCTTCGAGGAACACCACCGTGGCGGACGACACCAGATCGCGGTCGATATCATCCGGGTCCAGCAGGGTGGAGGCGCCCAGATAGGTGTTCATGGCGCGGCGCGCATCGGGCGGCACGGCGATCAGGCAGCGCGCCGTGGACGGCCCGCCGCTGAGCGGCGCGGTGTCGAAATGAACGCCGGCTGCGCGCAGATCGCGCTTGAACGTCCCGCCCAGCCCGTCATCAGCCACCTTGCCGATATAGGCGCCGCGGGCGCCAAAGCTCGCCACGCCCGCCAGCGTATTGGCCGCTGACCCGCCGGAGATTTCCTCGCCTTCGGGGAACGCCGTGTAGAGCGCATCGGCGCGCGCTTCGTCGATGAGGATCATGGCGTCCTTGACCAGGCCATGCGCCTCGATGAAGGCCTCGTCCACCGGAGCGAGCACGTCGACAATGGCGTTGCCGACGCCAAGGACGTCGAAGCGGGTCTGGGACATGGAAGGCCTTTCTGAAGGGAGGAGATCGCGCAGGCGGAATGACGGAACCCGGATTTAGCCTGCATGGCGTCCCGGCTCAAGGCGCCGCAGAGGCTGGCGCGGGCGCGGCGCGCGCGCTATGGCCGCGCTCATGAGCGCCCGGGTCTGTTTTCTCACCTCCGCCGACATGATGAAGGACCGCCCCGGCGCGCGGACCGACTGGGTCGAGTTTGACCTGGAGTTCGGCGCCTTGTCGCACGCGTGCCGTGACATCGGCATCGCGCTGGAGCACCGAATCTGGGACGAGGCGTTCGACGCGTCCGGTTTTGACGGCTTCATGATCGGCACGGTGTGGGACTATCCGCCCAAGCTGGCGCTGTTTCTGGACACGATTGACCGGCTGGCCGGCCATGGCCCGGTGTGGAACCCGCCTTCGGTGGTGCGCTGGAATATCGAGAAGACCTATCTGCGCCAGATGGAGGCGGCGGGCGCGCCCTCCATCCCGACCCTGTGGCGGGACCGGGCCGATGCGGCCTCGATCCGCGATGGTTTCGCACTGTTTGACACCGACCGTCTGGTGGTCAAGCCGCTGGTGGGCGGGGGCGCGTGGCGCCAGGCGCTGGTGCGCAAGGACGACGCCCTGCCGCCGCCGGAAGCCCTGCCACCGGGCGCCTGCCTGATCCAGCCCTTCCTGCCGGGCGTGCCGGAGGAGGGTGAGTATTCGCTGATCTTCTTCGGCGGTGCGTTTTCCCACGCCCTGGTCAAGCGCCCCAAGGCCGGTGATTACCGTGTGCAATCCATGTTCGGCGCGCGTGAAGAGGTCTGGACGCCGGGCGAGGACGATCTGGCGCTGGCGCGCAGCGTGCTGGACGCCGCCGCGCAGATAACGGGCGAAGCCGACCTGCTCTATGCCCGCGTGGACATGGTGCGCGGGCTGGACGGCCAGCTGGCCCTGATGGAGCTGGAGGTGATCGAGCCTTATCTCTATCCCGAACAGGGCCCGGACATGGGCGCGGTGTTCGCCCGCGCCTTGCAGGCCAAACTCTCCGGCGGCGCTATTTCACGCTCGCGGTGATGCGCCCGTCAGCGTGGACGATGGCGTGCTTCATGCCCGGCGAATTATAGCGCGCGCTGACCGCGCCCGACGCGTCCACCGCGATGATGCCGCCCTCGCCGCCCAGATGCCCCACATCATCCAGCGCGCCTTTCACAGCTGCGTCCAGATCCGATCCAGCATAGCGCACGCGCGCAGAGACGTCAGCGGCGGCGTTGGCGCGCATGAAAAACTCGCCCTGGCCGGTGCAGGACACCGCCACGCGCTCATCGGCCCAGGTGCCCGATCCGATGATCGGCGTGTCGCCCACCCGGCCCCACACCTTGTTGAGCGTGCCGCCCGTGGACGTGGCCGCCGCCAGCGCGCCCGAGGCGTCCAGCGCCACCGCCCCCACCGTGCCGGTGGGGATGGCGCGGGTGTCGGGCGCGGCGGCTGACATGTAATAGCCGTCAGGGTCACGCACGGTGGCCAGGCCATGCTCGCGGGCGAAATGCGCGGCGCCGGCCCCGGCCAGCAGGACATGGGGCGTGTGCTCCATCACCGCGCGCGCGGCGTCCACCGGCGACAGATAGCCTTCAAGCGCGGACACCGCACCGGCCCGGCGCGCGCGCCCGTCCATGACGGCGGCGTCCAGCTCATAGCGTCCGGCCCGGTTGGGCGCGCTGCCCTTGCCCGCCACATAGAGGCCGGACATTTCCATCGCGCGCACCATGTCGCACACCACGTCCAGCGCGCTGGCGCCGGCGGCCAGGGCGGCGCGGCCTTCCTCGGCCAGGCTGTGCAGATGCGCGATCTCCACATCATAGGACCGCTCGGCCAGCACGCCGGCGCCGCCATGCAGGACGAGGGCGGTGAGAGGGGCGGGCTGGGTCATGGGCGGGCGCTCCGGTGAAGACGATGGGCGTGCTCTAGCAGAGCCGGGGCCAGGGTCCAAGACGCGCCGCCTGCCCAGCCGCTTCCCTCGCCTGCCGCCTCGCGCTATGTCCCATGGCCAACGCGCGATTCAAGCGCGCCTTGCATCACATACCAAACTCCAAGGGGAGCGTTTCATGGACATCAAGGGCATTGCAGCGATCGTCACCGGCGGGGCGTCTGGACTGGGCGAGGGCACGGCCCGGCGTCTGGCCGCCGGAGGGGCCAAGGTCGCCATTTTCGATCTCAACGAGGCGCGCGGCCAGGCCGTCGCCGCCGAGATCGGCGGGGTGTTCGCCAAGGTCAATGTGGCCGATCTCGAAAGCGTGAAAGCCGGGTTCGAGATCGCGCGCGCGGCCCACGGCCAGGAGCGGATCATGGTCAACTGCGCCGGCATCGGCTGGGCGGAGAAGACCGCGCGGCGCTCCTCGGCGGGTGATATCGTCATGCACCAGCTCGACAAGTTCGCCCTGGTGGTCAGCATCAATCTGGTCGGCTCGTTCAATTGCGCGGCGATCTCGGCGGCGGGCATGCTGACCCTGGACCCGGACGCGTCGGGCCGAGGGCTGATCGTGAACACCGCGTCGGTGGCCGCCCAGGACGGGCAGATCGGCCAGGTGGCCTATTCAGCCTCCAAGGGCGGGATTTACGGCATGACCCTGCCCATGGCGCGTGATCTGGCGCGCGAGGGCATCCGGGTGAACACCATCCTGCCGGGCTTCTTCGAAACCCCGATCTACGAGCAGATGCCGCCGGAGGTGAAAACCAATCTGGCCAGCCATCTGCAATTTCCCCAGCGCTTCGGCACGCCGGCGGAGTTCGCCGATCTGGTCGCCTTCATGGCGGGCAATGACTACATCAACGCCGAATGCGTCCGCCTGGACGCCGGCGCCCGCATGCCCCCGAAATAGGGGTTAGCTGTCTGACGCTCTGGAGCGGCGGGGGGGCCCGGCGCAAAACCAAAGGGCCCCGCCCCCCCCCCACGAGCGCCCCCCCCCCCGGGCCCCCCGCGCGCCC
>JBHYFR010000006.1:23982-37159 GCA_051859425.1 Oceanicaulis sp.
GCGGCCGCCGGGCCGCCGGCGCCCGCAGGCCCCCTAATTCGGGTTTAGGTGTGTGCCGCGGGGGCGGGGCGGCGCGCCCTTAACAAATCCTTCAGGAGCGCGCCCGCCTCTTCGCTGCGCACGCCGCCGGTGACATCCGGGCGCCAGTGGCAGGTGGGCTGGGTGAAGAAGCGCGGGCCGTGGGCCACCGCGCCGCCCTTCACATCATCCGCGCCATAGACCAGGCGCCCGATGCGGGCATGGCTGATGGCGCCCGCGCACATGGCGCAAGGTTCCAGCGTGACATAGAGGGTGAGGCCGGTGAGCCGGTAATTGCCCACCGCCCGGGCCGCGGCGCGCAGGGCCAGGATCTCGGCGTGGCCGGTGGGATCGAGCCCTGCAATAGGCGCGTTGCCCGCTTCGGCGATGACATTCCCGGTGGCCGGATCGACGATTACCGCGCCCACCGGCGTCTCGCCCGCCGCAGCCGCGGCTTGCGCCCGGGCCAGCGCCAGCCCCATAAACGCGTGATCGTGCGCATCGCTCATGGATGCGCCATAGCCTTGGCCCGGAGGCCAGTAAAGCCTTGACCGAACGAGACGACGATCAGGCCGGGTCCGGCGAGCGTATCGCCAAGGCGCTGGCCCGTGCCGGCGTCGCCTCGCGGCGCGAGGTGGAGCGGCTGATCGCGGCGGGCCGGGTGGCGGTCAATGGCAAGGTGCTCGACACCCCCGCCTTCAAGGTCACGCCCGACGATATCATCACCGTAGACGGCAAGGTGACCGGCCCGCGCCCGCCCACGCGGCTGTGGCGCTATCACAAGCCGGCGGGCCTCGTAACCACCCATGCCGATCCGCAGGGGCGCGAGACCGTGTTCGCCGCTTTGCCCAAGGAGCTGGGCCGGGTGATTTCGGTGGGCCGGCTCGATCTCAATTCCGAAGGCCTGATGCTGCTGACCAATGATGGCGAGCTGGCGCGGGTGCTGGAACTGCCCGCCACCGCCTGGACAAGGCGCTACCGCGTGCGCGCGTTCGGCGATGTGGATGATGCGGCGCTGGCGCGCCTGGCCGCCGAGGTCACGGTGGAAGGGATCAGCTATGGCCCGGTGGAAGTGGCGGTGGACCGCCATACCGGGTCGAATGTCTGGCTCACCGTGGGCCTGAAAGAGGGCAAGAATCGCGAGGTGCGCAAAGTCCTCTCCCATGTGGGCCTGACCGTGAACCGGCTCTTGCGCACCGCCTATGGCCCGTTCCAGCTGGGCGCGCTGGAGCGCGGCAAGGTGGAGGAAGTGCGCCTGAGCGTGCTGCGCGAGCAGATGGGCAAGCTGTACCGGCTGGGGCCTGACGGCCATCCGCTGAAAGCCGGAGACGCTGCGCCGTCCGCCCCGGCCGAAGGCGTGCGCGGACCGGGACGGGCGCAGCGGCGTGAACCGAAGGGGCCGTCCCATGCGGATCGTCGCCGGCGTCCATAAGGGCCGCCCCATCGCCGCGCCGCGCGGCATGACCACCCGGCCCACCTCGGACCGGGCGCGGGAATCCCTGTTCAACAAGCTGATGCACGCGCCCTGGGCGCCGGACATCGCCGGCGCGCGGGTGATTGATGTGTTCGCCGGTTCCGGCGCGCTGGGCTTCGAGGCCCTGTCGCGCGGGGCGTCCTTCGTCTTGTTCGTGGAGACCGATCCGGGCGCGCGCGGCGCCATCCGCACCAATGTGGAGACGTTCCAGGCCTTTGGCGTGACCAAGCTGCACAAGGGCGATGCGGTCAATCTGGGCCCCAAGCCGGACAAGGTGGGCGCGCCCTTCGCGCTCGCCTTCCTCGATCCGCCCTATGGCAAGGGTCTGGGCGAGCGTGCGCTGGGCAAACTTCACGCGGGCGGCTGGCTGGCCGATGGGGCGCTGGCGGTGCTGGAGACCGGGGCGGAGGAAACGCCCGACCTTGCCGGCTGGGATGTGCTCGACACCCAGGATAGCGGCGCGGCGCGCTTCTGGTTCGTGACGCGGGGGTGGGGCCCTACCGCCCTTCCATCGTCTTTTCCTGACGGGCCATCAGGGCGCGCGCCGCCGGGTCGGGCAGGATGCGGGCCAGGGCGGTCATGAATTTGTAGAAGGCGCCGGGCACGCGCAGCGGCACGCCGCGCTCCGCCGCATCATAGCCTGCGGCCGCCACGTCCTCGGCCTTGAGCATCCAGTAATCGGGCACATTGTTCACGGTCTCGCGCGCGCCGTTCACATCGTGAAATTCCGACCAGGTATAGCCCGGCGCCACCGCCGTGACGTGAACGCCCTGATCCTTGAGCTCCGCGCCCAGCGCCTCGGACGCCTTGATCAGCAGGGATTTGATGCCCGGATACATCGTACCCGAATAGCGGGTATGGGCCTTGGCGGTGGGGACCAGGGCGGAGACCGACGAGATATTGATGATGCGCCCGAACCCGCGCTGCGCCATGCCCGGCGCGGTCAGGTGCATGAGTTTGAGATAGCTGGTGACCATCAGCTCCAGAAAGCGCGCCTGATCATCCCAGCTGGTGTCGCAGAAATGGCCCGGCTGGCCGGCGCCGGCATTGTTCACCAGGCCGTCAATCTGGCGCCCGGCCTTGGCGACCGCGTCGACGATGGCCTGCGGCGCGGCGGGATCGGCCAGATCGGCGGCGATCACCAGCGTTTCCACGCCGTGCTTGGCCTTCATCTCTTCGGCCAGCGCTTTCAGCTTGTCCTCGCGCCGGGCCACCACGGCCAGATCCCAGCCATGGCTGGCGAATTCGCGCGCGAAGGCGGCGCCAATGCCCGATGAGGCGCCCGTAACGACAACCAGACGGCGGACCATGGCGTGAACTCCTTGCAGCGAAAAGAGAAAGTAGTGTGATCAGGCGGACGGTCGCGCGTGCGCACCGTCTTGTCCAGACGCAGGCGCGGTGAGGCCTGGCCCTGACGGCGTCGCCAGTTCCTGCCGGATCGCATCGGCCAGGGTGCGGGTCTCGTCGGCGCGGGCCGAGCCCTTGCGCCAGACCAGGCCGATCTCGCGGCCCACCACGGGCGGATCGAAGGGGCGGATGGTCAGATCCATCTGGTCGGCCAGCCCGGCGTCCACCGCCATGCGCGGCAGCAGCGTCGCGCCGAGCCCGCTGCGCACCATTTGGATCAGGGTGTGCAGGCTGGTGGCGGCGAAGTCCGACCGCCCGGCGCCGCGCCGTTCAGGATTGGCCGCGCACACGGTCAGAGCGTGATCGCGCAGGCAGTGACCGTCTTCGAGCAGCAGGAGCTGCACGTCGGTCAGCATGCCGGTGGTGAGCCGGTCCACCCTGGACAGAGCGTGATCGGGCGGGGCGGCGAACAGGAATTCATCAGCCATCAGCACCTGGGTCTCCAGCCCGTCAGCCTCATAGGGCAGGGCAATGACCGCAGCGTCCAGGCGCCGGTCTTTGAGCGCATCCACCAGGCGGTGGGTCAGGTCCTCGCGCAGGAACAGCTCCAGCTCGGGATAGCGCGTGCGCAGGTCGGGCAGGGTGCGCGGCAGGAGGAAGGGCGCGATGGTGGGAATGACGCCCAGCCGGAACGGCCCGCTGAGCGGCTGGCCGGCGGCGCGGGCGGCGTGGACCAGGTCTTCAGCCTCGGTCAGCACCACGCGGGCGCGGGCCACCGCCGCCTCGCCCGCCGGGGTCAGGGCCGCGCCCCGTGCGCTGCGCTCCACCAGGGTGGCGCCCAGAATCGCCTCCAGCTCCTTGATGGCGGCCGACAGGCTGGGCTGGGTGACATGGCTCAGCTCGGCGGCGCGCGAAAACGTGCCGTGATCGGCCAGCGCGACCAGAAAACGCAACTGGCGCAGGGTTGGGAGAAGCGTGCTCATGGCTATCGAGATAGGCTATGGGGGCCAGAGTTACAATCCATTGGATTTATCGGCAGCGATGGCAATATCAGAACCTCGATGCTGCGCCGCAACAGACTTTGTTGCAGCGCAGCCAGACGGGTGCGGCCCCGCCGCGCCGGCATTTTTGCAAGTCAGGTTCAAGGTTCAACAGGAGAGACACATGCTCGGCATTGGCGACAAGCTGCCGCACTTCGAAGTCACCGGCGTGAAGCCGAAATTCAACGCCCACGAGGAAAACGGCGTGTCGGCGTTCGAGCCGGTCAATCAGGACAGCTTTCCCGGAAAGTGGAAGGTGATCGTGTTCTACCCGAAGGATTTCACCTTCGTGTGCCCCACCGAGATCGTGGCCTTCGCCAGGCTGAACGGCGAGTTCGCCGATCGCGACGCAGTGGTGATGACCGGTTCCACCGACAACGAGTTCTGCAAGCTGGCCTGGCGGCGCGAGCACGCTGACCTGCGTTCGCTGGATCAGTGGCAGTTCGCCGACCCCACCGGCTCGCTGGTGGACGCGCTGGGCGTGCGCTCGCCCGAAGGCGTGGCCTATCGCTACACCTATATCGTGGACCCGCATGGCGTGATCCAGCACGTCTACGCCACCAATCTGAATGTGGGCCGCAATCCGGAAGACACGCTGCGCGTGCTCGACGCGCTGCAGACCGACGATCTGTGCCCGTGCAACCGCCCGGTGGGCGGCGAGACGCTGGCGGCCTGAGGCCGCGAGCCGCCTGCAGCCGGACAGGAGCCCCCCTGGCCGGCTGCAGGTTTCTTTTCCTATCTCCTCCCCCCATACCCATCAGGATCGCTGCGATGAGCCTCGACGCGCTGAAAGATTCCCTTCCCGACTACGCCAAGGACATCAAGCTGAACCTGTCCTCGCTGGCGCGCGAAACCGTGCTGGACGAGCAGAAGAAATTCGGCTGCTTCCTGGCCAGCGCCCATGCTGTGGGCGAGCCGGCCGTGGTGCGCGCCCTGACCGGCGAGTTTGAAGCCAGGCTGTCGCCCGAAGCGGCCCAGGCGGCCAGGGCCGCCGCCGCCATCATGGGCATGAACAATGTGTATTACCGCTTCGTCCACCTGTCCTCGGCCAAGGATTACAAGACCTTGCCTGCGCGCCTGCGCATGAACGTCATCGCCAGTCCCGGCGTGGACAAGGCCGATTTCGAGCTGTGGTCGCTGGCGGTCTCGGCGATCAATGGCTGCGGCATGTGCATCGACGCCCACGAGCACGAGCTGCGCAAGGCCGGGCTCACCACCGAACAGATCCAGGCCGCCGTGCGCATCGCCTCGGTGGTGAACGCCGCCAGCGCGATTGTACGCGCGCAGAGCGCTCTGGCTGCCTGACGCTGGCGGTCACGCCCCAGCGACTTCTTGTGACAGTTTCGCCCGTCCGCGCGCATCGCGGGCGGGCGAATTGCTTTTGAACACAGGCTTTGACAGCCGGGCAATTTGTCCGTATAGTGAGCAAATGCCCCGCACGCTCGACCAGTCCGAACATGCCCGCCGCGCCCGTGACAGGGGTCGGACGGCGCGTGCGTGGACGTGGTTTTCGCGCCGCACGATCGAGGCGGGCAGCCATTACCGCGATCTGAGCTGGCGCACGGTGTGGGTCCAGTCCGCGCTGGCGGCGGGCCTTGTGGCGGTATCGCGGATTGACCCCGGCTTCGCCCTGTCGCCCTGGGCGCTGCTGGCCGGGGTGATCTGGGCGCTGCTGATTGCGCGCATCGCCATCCTCAAACTGACCTGACACGTTGATCTGGCAACACGCGCGTGACTTGCGTCACGGCGTTGACCTGCCGCGCGGGCGGCTTAGGCTGACGCGTCGTTAACCGGCAGGCGGCCAGTCAAAAAGGGGCTCTCATGAATTGGTGGTTCGGGACCGCGCTGTGGATACGTGTGCTGGGGGCGCTTGTGCTGGGCGTGGTGTTCGCCCTGGTGCTGGCACAGATCATGGGCCAGGAGGCGGCGGCCGCCCTCATCGACAGCGCCGTGCGGCCGGTGGGCGATCTGTTCTTCAACCTGATCCGCATGCTTATCATCCCGCTGATCCTGACCACGCTGGTGGCCGGGGTGGTCAGCCTGGGGGACCCGAAGAAGCTGGGCTCCATCGGCGGCAAGGCGGTGGCGCTGTATCTGGCGACCACCTTCTTCGCGGTGTGGATCGGCCTCGGGTTCGGCCTGGCCTTCCAGCCGGGCACCGGGGTCAATCTGGGCGGCGCCGATCCCATTCCCGTCGACACCGACGCGCCGGGCATAATCGAGCGCCTGATCGCCATCGTGCCGACCAATCCGGTGGCGGCCATGGCCGACACCGATGTGCTGGCGGTGATCTTCTTCGCCATCCTTCTGGGCATCGGCATCATCATGGCCGGCCAAGCCGGCAAGCCGGTGGGCGATCTGTTCAGCTCGGCCGCCGATGTGGTGCTGAAAATCACCCATATCGTCATGGAAGTGGCGCCATTCGGCGTGTTGGCCCTGGTCGCCTATACCGTATCGACGCAAGGGGTGGAGGCGCTGGCCTCGGTGGCGGTGCTGATCCTCACGGTTTACGCGGCGCTGCTGGCCCATGCGATTCTGGTCTATGGCGGCTTCATCCGCTTTGTCCTGAACCTCCCGGTATTCAGCTTCGCGCGCGGCATCGTGGACGCACAGGCGGTGGCCTATTCCACCGCGTCAAGCGCAGGCGCCCTGCCCGTCACCATCGCCAATGTGACGGAGAATCTGGGCGTGAAGCGGTCGGTGGCCGGGTCGGTGCTGCCGCTGGGCGCCACCATCAATATGGACGGCACGGGCATTTATCTGGGCATTCTGGCGCTGTTTACCGCCCAGGCCTTTGGCTATGATCTGACTTTTGCCCAGTACGCCCTGATTGCGGTGACAGCCGCGCTGGCCTCCATCGGCGCGGCGGGCATTCCCAGCGCCGGGCTGTTCCTGCTGGCCATCGTGCTGGGCACGTTCGACGTGCCGCCCGAGCAGATCGCCATCATTGTCGGCTTCATTCTCCCGGTGGACCGGATCATGGACATGGCCCGCACCGCGCTGAACGTCACCGGCGACGCCATGGTCGCCACCGCCGTGGCCAAGTGGGAGGGCGAGCTGGACGAGGACCGTTTCCGCGCCCCCGCCGACAAGCCCTATGACGCGCCGGAGCCCGCGCCGGACGTAGCCGACGCCGACCGCGACTGAGCGCAATGGATTGACGTGAAGGACTGGCGCTGCCTGAGCCCGGCTCAGGCGGCGTTGGAGCGCACGCTGCCTGCGATGATGGCCCCGATGGCGTCGGCGTCCGGCGCGGCGCGCACGGCCCGGCGGACATCCTCGCGGCGGAACAGGCGGGAGATCTGGGCCAGCGCCTTGAGGTGTTCTGCGCCGGCGTCTTCGGGCGCCAGCAGCAGGAACACCAGGTCGGCCGGCTGACCGTCCACGGCGTCAAAGTCCACGCCCTGCTTGAGGCGCGCGAACACGCCGCACACCCGGTCCACCAGATCGGTGCGCGCATGGGGGATGGCCACGCCATCGCCCACGCCTGTGGAACCCAGGCGTTCACGCTCGATCACAGCATCCAGGACGGGCCGGCAGGGCGTGTTCAGCGTGCGCTGCGCCAGCTCCGCCAGTCCGTGGAGGGCCTGCTTGCGGCTTGTGGCGTTCATATCCGCCACAATGCCGCCCTGCGGTATCAAGTCGATCAAGGTCATGTCCTGCTCAGCCAGACTGTCGTGCGGATCGCACCGTCAGGCGGAGACGCTTGCGCCCACCGCCGGCTTCGCGCCGTCTTTAGCGCTTCGCGCCGGATCAATCCAGCCCACATGTCCGTCGGGGCGCCGGTAGACGATGTTGACCGCGCTGTTGACCGCATTGCGGAACATCACAAAGGGGGCGTCGGCCAGATCCATTTCCAGCACTGCCATGGACACCGTCAGCGTGCGCAGCTCGCCGGCGGTCTCCGCGATGATCACCGGCTCGTCGCCGCCCACCGCGCCGCCGTCATCATCATCGTCCAGATCCGCGTCCACATCGGCGTCCGCCGCGCCATTGCGCCGTCCCGACTGCAGCACCTTGAAGGAAGCGGTCTCGGCGGGCAGGGGCGATTTGTTGTCGGCGTGGTGATCCTTCAGCCGGCGCTTGTAGCGGCGCAGGCGTTTTTCCAGGCGCTGGGCCGCGGCTTCAGCCGCCGCATAGGCGTCCTCGCCCGATCCTGACGACTGCAGAAAGGCGCCAGACGGCAGATGCAGTGAACAATCGACCTTGAACCCGAACCCCTCCTTGGCGGCTACCACGAAGGCTTCGGCGGGGCGGCTGAAATACTTGGCCGCCGCGTCGGAAACGCGCAGCTCAATGCGCTCGCGCAGAGCTGGCGACACGTCGATGCCTTTGGAGACGAACTGGATTTGCATGGGAACTCCCTTTGCAGCCGATGGCCGCGCACCGCGATTGGCGCATTCGGGATGTCCCGCCGCGCCGGTGCGCAGCCCGCTCCCGGTCAAGGGGCGGGCATGTACGGTATCGGCCCCCAACCGGGTGCGTCAATGCGCCAGGCTCAGGCCGCCTCAGGTGCGCCAGCGCAAGGTGGCCGCGCGCACCGGGTTTTCAAAGGCTTGCCCCGTACTGCGGGCGCGGGCCCATTCGGCCTTCATGCGGCGGTACCAGATGAACAGCTGGTCGCCGTCGCGGATCAGCATTTCGCGCAGCCGCCAGGGGGCTGCGCGCTGGCGCAGCGTCATGATATGCACGTCCTGCTGCAGGAAGCCGCGCGTGATCGGCCGCACGAAGGGGCTGATCACGGTGAGCAGCGGCGATCGCCAGTAGAAAATCTGGCGGATGCGCGTGGTGTTGGCGTCCACCGGGGTCAGCGTGGTCAGACCCAGCACGCGGTTGGCCTTGTTGGAAATCCATTCACTGCGCAGGGCTGGCAGCTGAAAGCCGATCTCCACCTGCACCCCGCCGCCGATCAGCCTGTAGGCGGCCGAGTTCTTCGGTTCATGGGCCAGCATGGTGAAGCCCAGGGGGCTGGGCACGTAATCCTTGGCCTTTTCGCGCAGCGTGCGGCTGGAGCGCCAGAATGGGCTGGCATGCACATAGGGGCCGTGGGCGGGATCGAGCAGGCCGTAAACCGCATCATCATAGGGGCCGGGCAGCAGCGCCTCCTCCACGAAGCGGACCTTGCCGCCGGGACCGTTAAATACAGGCGGATCGCAGGGCGGCGCGTCTTGACCGGGACCGGGCAGAAAGGCCCAGATCAGGCCCTCGCTCTCGCGCACCGGCAGGGGATCGGCGCTGGCGTCGATGACCTCGCCCCGGGGATCGCGCTGCAAGAGCAGGGTGCGGCCAAACGCCGGCTCGGCATGCTCGCGCCCGGCGCGCACCTGACGGGCGATGGCGGCCACATACCACAAGCCTTCAGGCGCCGCAGTGGACGGCTCGGCCATATCGGCAGGGGTTGTCATGGAGCATTCCGGATGGTGGCGTCTCGTCCACCGCTCTAGCACGCGCGGCCCAGCAGCGGGAAGGGGCCGCCCGGCCTAGCTCGCGCCCTTCATGATGCGGCGGCGCTGGACCGAGGAGGGGATGTTCATCGCCTCGCGGTATTTGGCCACCGTGCGCCGGGCGATATCCACCCCGTCCGCCAGCAGGCGCTCGACAATGGCGTCATCGCTCATCACCTGATCGGCCGTTTCGCTGTCGATCATGGCCTTGATGCGGTAGCGCACCGCCTCGGCGGAATAGGCTTCACCGCCATCGGCGGACGCGATGGACGAGGTGAAGAAGTATTTCAGCTCGAACAGGCCGCGCGGCGTGGCGATGTATTTGTTGGAGGTGACGCGGCTGACCGTGCTCTCGTGCATGCCCACCGCATCGGCGACGGTCTTGAGGTTCAGCGGGCGCAGCTAGGCCACGCCCTTGACCAGGAAGGCGTCCTGCTGGCGCACGATCTCGCTGGCGACCTTCAGTATGGTGCGCGCGCGCTGATCCAGGCTTTTGACCAGCCAGGAGGCGTTCTGGGCGCACTCGGTGATGAACTGCTTTTCCTGATCGGACCGCGCGCCGCGGCTGATCTGGGCGGCGTAGCGGTTATTCATCAGCACGCGCGGCAGGGTGTCGGTATTGAGCTCCACCGCCCAGCTGCCGTCCGGACGCTCGCGCACGGTCACATCGGGCTCCACCGAGCGCGCGCCGTCGGCGCCAAAGCCCAGACCCGGCTTGGGGGTCAGGCGCTTGAGCTCGGCGATCATGTCTTCGAGGTCTTCGCCATCCACGCCGCAGGCCGCTTTGAGCGCGGCGTAATCATGCTTGGCCAGGAGGGGCAGATTGTCCACGAGGGCGGCCATGGCCGGATCCAGCCGGTCGCGTTCTTTGAGCTGCAGGGCCAGGCATTCCTGCAGCGAGCGCGCCATCACGCCGCACGGCTCGAACTGCTGCAGCCGGTCCAGCACGGCTTCGGTTTCCGAGCGCGTTACGCCCAGGCGCTGGGCGGTCTCGTCGAGATCGGCGCGGAAATACCCGTCCTCGTCAGCCAGATCGATGAGATGAGCGGCGATCATGCGGTCGGATGCGGCCAGCGCCAGATCGGCCAGCTGGTCATGAAGATGTTCGCGCAGCGTCTTTTCGCGCGCGCTGTTGGCCGCCGCGTCATAGTCCTCGCCGTCAAACCGGCCGCCGCCGCCCGCGCCGGCGCGCGACCAGTCAATGGCGCCGCCGGCCGGCTCGGCGCCGGCCATGTCGGCCTTGGAATCGGAGTACATCGCCTCGGTATCGGCGTCGATCGCCTCGGTGGCGCGTTCGGGCGTGTCAAAGCTCAGCTCGGCGCCCGGCGCAGCGTCCGTGGTCTCCACCGGATCGGTGCGCTCGTCAGCGGCGGCCTCGCTGCGTTCGTCGCGCTCCAGCAGTGGATTGCGCTCCAGCTCGGCCTCGACGAACTCGGCCAGCTCCATATTGTTGAGCTGCAGCAGCTTGATCGCCTGCTGCAACTGCGGCGTCATGACGAGGCCTTGCCCCTGACGCGCCTCGAGTCTGTGTCCGAGCCCCGCCATACGCCCCCCTAGTTGAACAGTTCGCCGAGATAGTGACGGCGCACGCCCTCGTCGCGCCGTACTTCCTCGGGCGTGCCTTCGAACAGGACTTCGCCGTCATAGATGATGGTCGCGCGATCGGTGATCTCGAGGGTTTCGCGCACATTGTGGTCGGTGATCAGGATGCCGATGCCGCGCTCCTTGAGATAGGTGATCAGGTCGCGGATGTCGGAGATGGCCAGCGGGTCGATGCCCGCAAACGGTTCGTCCAGCAGGATGAAGCTGGGCTGGGCGGCCAGGGCGCGTGCGATCTCCACCCGGCGGCGCTCGCCGCCGGACAGCGCCACGGCCGGGCTCTTGCGCAGATGGCTGATATTGAGCTCTTCGAGCAATTCATTCACCAGCACCTTGCGACGCTTGCTGTCGGGCTCGGCCAGCTCGGCCACCGCCATGACATTGTCCTCAACCGACAGGCCGCGGAAGATCGAGGCTTCCTGCGGCAGATAGCCGATGCCCAGGCGTGCGCGCTGGTACATGGGCAGGTCGGTGATGTCGGCCCCGTCAAGCATGATGGTCCCGCTATCGGCCCGTATCAGGCCGGTGATCATGTAAAAGCAGGTGGTCTTGCCCGCGCCGTTCGGACCCAGCAGTCCCGCCACCTCTCCGCGCTGGAGATCCAGCGAGACATCGCGGACCACTGTCCGCCGGCCATAGGCCTTACCCAGCCCCCTGACCGAAAGCCCCGAACCGCTCGCGCCGGAGACATCCGTCTCCGCCTGCTTCGCCGTATCCATCATGGTTAGCTCCAGCACGCCTAAGATTTGGTGAAGCCGCGCGCATGCGCGGTGCGATCGGCTATAAGCGGGGTGTGCGCCTGCGCCGCTCAGCGCCCGTCGGGGAAGGGGCGCGGGCCGTCGCCGGGCACGGTGGGCATCGGGCAGGCGCTGCTGGCCTGTCCGGCGTCGGGCCCGGTGAAGAAGATCGAGCGCACCCGCCCGCCCTCGCCGCTGCTGCTCAGCCGGGCGACGCCGCCCTCAATGTCGGCGTCCAGCCGGTCGCCGGTGGAGACATTGCAGCCCTGGGTCAGGACCACGGACCCGATCAGGGTGATGGTGCCCGCTTCCAGATCGTAGACGCCGCGGTCGCCGCGCGCGACTTCGCCGGGGCGCACATAGAACACCTCGCCGGTGGCGTTGACGCGCAGCAGCTGGCCTGTGCCGCCCGGGCGCCGGTCGAAAAACGCCTCGACCCGGTCGGCGCGCAGGCGCTCATTGCCGCGGATCATGTTCACATCGCCCCAATAGACCAGGCGGCCCTGGGGATCGAGCATCTCGCTATTGCGCGCGCTGATGTCCAGCGGGCCCTCCGGACCGGGCGCCTGGGCCAGGGCTGGCGGCGCGGCGCAAAGCAAGGCGGCGCAGAGCAGAGGGCGGATCATGGTCTGGTCTCCTGATCATCTGGCGTCCGGCCGCCAGGATAGATGCGGGTGCGCACGTCGCCGGTGAGGATAACCCGGTTGGCGCCGTCTTGCACCTCGAACGCGTCGGCGCGCACAGCGCCCCAGGGGGCGTCGCCCGAGACCCCCTCATCGCCGCTCACCGTGCCGTCACGCAGGCTGATTCGCGCCGAAGGCGTCACGAACCGGTATCCGGCCGGAGTGGCGAAGCGCACATCAGTGCGCAGGGTCAGCAATTGGCCCGCCTCGTCGTACACGCCGGACTCGGCCAGCGCACGGGATGCCTCGCGCAGGCCTTCGATCCAGTCATAATCGAGCGTGGGCCGCTCCAGATCGGTCAGCGGGGTGACCCCGCCCAGCCGGCGCACAGCGGCGTCGGCGCCGATGACAAAAGGCGTGCCGCCGCGATCACGGCCGGTAAAGCGCGGATTGGTGATGCGCTCGGCGTCACCGGCGGGCGTGAAGGCCGGTTCAGCCGGGCCGGACGCGCCGGACATGAAGATCTGCATCAGGGCATTGGCGGCCACCAGCGCGATGGCCGCCAGCAGGGCGGCGCGCAGTATGCGCACGCGGCCCGAGCGCTGCCGCGCGCGGGTCAGCGAGCGCGCACGCCGGTCCCCGATCAGACTGTCGGGCGCGAGGGCGGCGGCGTTCATGCAGGCGTCTCCCGGCCAGGCTGAAAAGGCGAGGACATCATGAATGGGAGAAAATGTCGATTTCGGGCCATCCGCCAAGATCGAGGCGCGCGCGTGCGGGCAGGAAATCGAAGCACGCCTGGGCCAGCGCCGTCCGGTCCTCGCGCTCCAGCATGGCCGCCAGTCCGTCGCGCACCTTGTGAAGATACAACACGTCCGAGGCGGCGTATTCCAGCTGG
>JBHYFR010000007.1:0-22658 GCA_051859425.1 Oceanicaulis sp.
TGCTCAGCGAGCCGGACCTGCTGGCCGAAGTGCGCCAGGCCTTGCCGGAAGGCGCCTTGCTCATGGCAGGCACGGCGCGCGCCGAGCGCGGCGCAGCCGGCGGGCCGGACCGGTATTTCAACGCGCTGGTGGCCATGCGCATGGACGAAGACTGGATGGTGCTGGAGGCGGCTTACAACAAGGTGCGCCTGGTGCCGTTCGGCGAGGGGAACCCGCTGGCGCCGCTGACCCGGCTTGTGGGCTTCGACACCCTGTCCAATCTTGTGCCCTTCTACACGCCCGGCGAGGCCGCGCAGACCCTGCATCTGGACGGGCTGCGCCCGGTGGCGCCGCTGATTTGCTACGAGGTGATCTTTCCACGCTTCGCCCCGCGCGGCGCGGACCGGCCCGATTGGCTGGTGAATGTCTCCAATGATTCGTGGTATGGTTCGTCTGCGGGGCCGCGCCAGCATCTCAACCAGGCGCAGTACCGGGCCCTGGAAGAGGGCCTGCCGCTGGTGCGGGCGGCTTCAAACGGCGTCTCGGGACAGATTGACCCCTATGGTCGTATCGAGCGCGCTCTCACAGTTGATGCGGAAGCTTTTATTGACGTAGTGTTGCTGGAGAGACTGGACGACACCCCTTACGCGCTCTACGGAGATGGGCCATGGGGCATCGCCTTTTTGATTCTCCTTGTGTTGAATAGCGGTGTTGCTTGGATACTGTTTCGCCGACAGCTCGACACATGAATGCCGCAATGCACCGTATGATTGAAGGTGGCCGGATCGCAGGGTCCGGCGCCCAAGACAGGAAAAGCCCACCATGAGCGTAAATCCCCGTGGCCCGAACGCCGTAGACCGTCACGTTGGCTCGCGAGTCCGTCTGCGCCGCCAGCTTCTGAACATGAGCCAGGAAAAACTGGGCGATGAGCTGGGGGTCACCTTCCAGCAGATTCAGAAATACGAGCGCGGGACCAATCGCGTGGGCGCCGGGCGGTTGTGGCTGATGGCCCGCGTGCTCGATGTGCCGGTGTCGTTCTTTTATGACGGCGTGTCCGAAGCCGCTGCGCAGCCTGGCTTCTCCGAAGGCGACCAGACCCCGATCGTGGATGATTTCATCCAGTCGGCGGACGGTGTGGCGCTGGCCCAGGCCTTTGCGCGCATCAAGGACGGCAAGGTGCGCCGCCGGATTCTGGAACTGGTGCGCACGCTGGCTGCAGAAGAAGCCGAAGCGGCGGCGGCCCGGGTGGACGAGGCCTGATACCGGCGCCGGGCCTGCCATGGCCCGGCTTCGCCAACCGGCTTGCAATTGCGGCGGGGATAGGCTTTAAGCCCTCCATATAAAGCGATCTTTATATGGAGTGTCCCGCGTGGCCCGAACTTCCTATCTCTTCACCAGCGAAAGCGTCTCCGAAGGTCACCCGGACAAGGTGTGCGACCGTATCTCCGACACGGTCGTGGACCTGTTGCTGGCGCGTGATCCGGTCGCACGGGTGGCCTGCGAAACGCTGACCACCACCAACCGCATCGTGCTGGCCGGCGAAATCCGCTGCGCGGTGGATGTGCCCGGCGATGAGATTGAAGCCGCCGTGCGCGCCGCTGTGCGCGATATCGGCTACGAACAGGACGGCTTCCACTGGGAAACCGCCCATTTCTCCAACCACCTGCACGAACAGTCCGCCGACATCGCCCAGGGCGTGGACGAGGGCGCGGGCGCGTTCAAGGAAGAGGGTGCGGGCGACCAGGGCATCATGTTCGGCTATGCCTGCGACGAGACGCCCGAGCTGATGCCCGCGCCGATCACCTATTCCCACCAGATCCTCAAAGAGATGGCGCGCCTGCGCAAATCCGGCGAGCGGCCCGAGTTCGAGCCCGACGCCAAGTCCCAGGTGACGCTGCGCTATGAAAACGGCCGCCCGGTGGGCGTGACCAGCGTGGTGGTCTCCACCCAGCACAAGGACGGCGTATCGCTCGATACCGTGCGCGAGCTGGTGCGCCCCATCGTCAGACAGGTGCTGCCCGAGGGCTGGTTCCCGCCCGAGGACGAGTTCTACGTCAACCCAACCGGCAAGTTCGTCATCGGCGGACCGGACGGGGACGCCGGCCTGACGGGCCGCAAGATCATCGTGGACACCTATGGCGGCGCGGCCCCCCATGGCGGCGGCGCGTTTTCGGGCAAGGACCCCACGAAGGTGGACCGCTCGGCGGCCTATGTGGCGCGCTATCTGGCCAAGAACGTGGTGGCGGCGGGCCTGGCGCGCAAATGCACCATCCAGCTCTCCTACGCGATTGGCGTGGCCAAGCCGCTCTCGGTCTATGTGGACCTGCACGGCACGGGGAATGTTGACGAGGCGGTGCTGGAAAAGCGCCTGCCGGAGATGGTCAATCTGTCCCCGCGCGGCATCCGCACCCATCTGGGCCTGAACCGGGCGATCTATGCGCGCACGGCGGCCTATGGCCATTTCGGGCGCACCCCGGACGCCGATGGCGGCTTCTCCTGGGAGAAGTCCGATCTGGTCAGCGATCTCAAATCCCTGGCCTGACGATCGTTGCGCCGTTCGCGGCGCTTCAGTTCCAAATGATCAACGCCGCCCGGTCATGCCGGGCGGCGTTTTTATGTTCAGCCCGCCGGGTAATAGGTCGGCGCGCCCGGTCCCACCGGCAGACCCAGGGCGAAGGTCCACAGGAAGAACAGCGCGATCCAGCTGACCAGGAAGATGATCGAATAGGGCAGCATCATCGCGATGACCGTGCCGATCCCCAGCTTTTTGTCATAGCGCGTCATCCACGCCAGGATCAGGCCGAAATAGCTCATCATCGGGGTGATGATATTGGTGGAGCTGTCCCCGATCCGGTAGGCGGCCTGGATCACTTCGGGCGAATAGCCCACCAGCATCAGCATGGGCACGAAAATGGGCGCGGTGACCGCCCATTGCGCACTGGCAGAGCCCAGCATCAGGTTCACAAACCCGCACAATATGATGAAGCCGATGAAGATGGCCGGGCCGGTCAGCCCTGTGTCGATCAGGAATTGCGCGCCGGTGACCGCCGTGATGGCCCCCAGATTGGACCAGCCGAAAAACGCCACGAACTGGGCGGCGAAGAAGACCAGTACGATATAGAGGCCCAGCGTGGAGATGGCCGAGGCCATGCCGTCAATCACGTCGCGGTCGTTTTTCATGGTCCCCGCCGCCCGGCCATAGGCGAAGCCCACGATCAGGAAGAACAGAAAAATCCAGGTCACAAAGCCTGTAAAGAACGGCGCCTGGACGAAGATATCGCCGGTGGCCGGATTGCGCAGGCTTCCCCAGCCGGGCAGCCAGCTGGCGAATTCCACCGGCGGCGCCAGCGTCCAGGCCATGGCGCCAAACACGCCCAGCGAAGCGATCCCCGCCCATACCAGGCCCTTCTTCTCCGGGCTGGAGACCGGCTGCATCATCTTGCCGTCGAGCACCGACGGGTCGGCGCGGCTGGAATCGTAGGGGCCGAGCTTGGGCTCCACGATGAAGATGGTCACCAGCGAGCCGATGATCGTGATCAGGAAGGTGGAGATCACCATGAAATACCAGTTGGCCGGCGCCGACACGACATAGGCCGGGTCGATCAGCTGGGCGGCTTCAGTGGTGATGCCTGCCAGCAGCGGGTCGATCGTGCCGATCAGCAGATTGGCGCTGTATCCACCCGACGTGCCCGCGAACGCCGCGGCCATGCCCGCCAGCGGGTGACGGCCGAGCGCGTAGAACACCGCGCCCGCCAGCGGCACCAGCACCACATAGCCCATTTCAGAGGCGGTATTGGACAGGACGCCGGCGAACACCACCGCCACGGTGACGGTGTGCTTGTTGGCGCCCAGCACGATGGAGCGCACGGCGGCGGACAACAGCCCGGATTTCTCCGCCACGCCCACGCCCAGCATGGCCACCAGCACCACGCCCAGCGGCGCAAAGCTGGTGAAATTGGTGGTCAGGCTGGTGAAAATGCGCCGGAAGCCATCTTCATTCATCAGGCTGACCGCGCGGATCATGCCGTCGGCGGCCCGGCCCGCCGCGCCCTCGGGGCGCGGGTCTTCCACCGCCACCTGCAAAACCCCGCCAAACAGGCCCGAGGCCAGGATCATCAGGCCGGCCAGGATCGCAAACAGCGTCACCGGATGGGGCAGGAGATTGCCCAGCCACTCCACCGCATCAAGAAACCGGGTGAAGGCGCCGCGCTTGGGCGCAGGTTCGCCAGTCGGGCTGGGCTGGTTTGTCACGTCGGCCGCTCGTCTTGCTGGATCAGGAAAAAGGGGGTGAGCGGACAACCTTGCACAGGGCGCAAAGGGGGTCCAGCCGCACTTACCCGCCCATCAGCCGCCCGATCATGGACGCGCCCCGGCGCAGCGGATCGCGGCGGATGGCGCGCTCTTCCACGTCGATATAGTGGAACACGCCGTCCAGCGCCTTCTCCACGGCGAAATCGGTGACCTGATCGCGCAGATTGGCCGCCGGCGCGCGCGAACCGAACAGGCCGCCCAGTCCGGAACGCGCCGTGACCAGGTTGGAGGCCGCGTCCACCGCCGTATAGGCGCCCGATTCGCTCAGCGTGCGTTCCATGGGCGGGCGCATCAGCCCGGTCAGTTGCGTCGCGGTGCGCCCGCGTAAAAATTGCGTCGCCGCCGTATCGCCGCCGCGCACGATGCCGGCTGCGTCTTCGATGGTCACGGTGCGGATGGCGTTGACGAACAAGTCGCGCGCCGCGGGCATGGCGCTTTCGGCCGCCCGGTTCATGCGCAGCTCCACATCATCCAGCGGTCCCGACAGCCCTGCCGGGCGCAGGCGCTGCTGGGCGCTGCGCAGGGTTCCCGGCAAGGGGATGCGCACCAGGGCGTCGCCGAAGAACCCGTCCCGTGCGCCCAGGCGCGTGGTGGACAGGCGCGCGGCGCTGGTCAGCATTTCACGCACGGCGGGGCCGGCGGCGCTCTGGGCGAAGGCGGCGGGCGCCAAGGCGGTGATGGCCGCCGCCGCCAGTCCTGTAGAGATGAAATCACGCCGGTTCATGGTTCAAGCCCTCCCCATTGATCTGCCGATTGGTCTGCCGATTGATCTGCCGATTGATCTGCCCATGGCTATCATGCGCCAGCCTGCCCCGGTCCGGATGAACCGGGGCTGAGCGGCGTTCCCGGCCAGCTTGCCTCAGAACCGCCGCCCCAGCCAGTCCAGCATGAGCGCATTGAGGGTCTCGGGCGCCTCGGCCATGGTCCAGTGGCCGATATCCTCGATCACATGGCGTTCCAGATCACGGCACAGCGCCGGCATCCAGGTGGTGAGTTTGGGCGGCAGCATGAAGTCACACTCCGCCGAGATCATCAGGCAGGGCATGGCGAGCCGGTGGTCCACCCCGCCCATGCGCGCCCAGTTGGCGTTGAAATTACGGTAGAGATTGAGCCCGCCGCGAAAGCCCGACCGTCGGTAGGCGTCTGCATATTGCGCCCGGAGCGCCGGGCCGATCACGCAATCGCCTTCCGATTTCAGCCCGCCGCGCGCCACGAAGGCGTCGAAGCGGCGCGGCAAATGGGTGATGGAGGCGGGCAGCTTGTCCAGATCGCCGCTGGGCGCGGGCGGGGCGAAGGAGAAGGCGAAGAAATCGTCCTCGCGGCCTGTGAACAGCGCATCGGCGGCCTCGTCCTGGAAGCGCACGATGTAATGCTCTTCACCCCCCTGCTCGCGGAACACGTCCAGCGGCGGGGTGGAGCTGCGCGGCTAATGGGGCGTGTTCACCCCGATAGCGCCCAGAAAGCGGTGCGGGATCAGGCAGGCGGCCTGCCACATGATGATCCCGCCCCAGTCATGCCCGGTGATCACGGCGCGCTCGATCCCCAGCGCATCGAGCAGGTTTTCGATATCTGCGCACATGGCGTCGATACCATAGGCCTCAATCTCATGAGGCGCGTCCGAACCGCCGAAGCCGCGCAAATCGGGTGCGATGACGCGGTATCCGGCTTGGCTCAGCGCTGCGATCTGCGCCGCCCAGGCCAGCGCCAGATCCGGCCAGCCATGGAGCAGGAGCACCGGCACGCCGTCCTGCGGCCCCGCCTCATGCACGCTCAATGTGATATCGCCCGCGCGGATACGGCGGGCGGGGGGCATGGCGTCGGTCATTGGGTCACTCGCTCGGCTTTGCGGTGCGAGTTTAGGAGATCGAACGCGAACACCGCCAGCCCTGACCAGATCAGGGCGAAGGTGACGAGATGACCCAGGGTGAAGGTCTCGCCATAGGCCAAAGCCACGATGAATTGCAGGGTCGGGGCGAGGAATTGCAGCAGGCCCAGCGTTGCAAAGCTGACCCCGCGCGCCCCCAGAATGAACAGCAGCAGCGGCGCCACGGTCATGGGACCGGTGAGGATCAGAAGCAGCGCAGCCTGTGGCCCGGTGAAGAAATGCCCGCCCGAGCCGATCTCCACGAATATCAGCGCAATGAAGGATGGCACGGCCAGGATCGCGGTTTCCCAGAACAGGCCGATGCGCCCGTCCACGGCGATGGTCTTGCGCACATAGCCATAGACGGTGAACGTGCCCGCCAGCACCAGCGCGATCAGGGGCAATTCGCCCAGGGTGATGATCTGGTTGGCGACGCCCAGGGCCGCCAGCCCAACCGCCACCGCCCGCCAGCGGCCGAAGCGCTCATGGGCGATGAACACGCCCACGGCCACATTCATCAACGGATTGATGAAATAGCCCAGCGACACTTCCAGAACCCGCCCGTCATTGACGGCGAAGATGAACAGCCACCAGTTCGACCCGATCACAAGGGCGGTGAATCCCAGCAGCATCAGCGCGCGCCGGTCCTTCAGCACCGCCATGGCCGGCCCCACCCGGCGCGCCATCCATAACAGGATCAGAAGGGCGGGCACCGACCACACCGCCCGGTGCAGCACGATCTCGGCGGCGCTCGCAAAGGCAAGGAGCTTGTAGAAGATCGGCGATAGCCCCCAGACCGCATACCCGGCCAGCGCCGTCATGCCCGCCCGCAACGGCTCCATGCGGCCCGACGGCTCGGGCGGCGGGGGCGGCGCATCAGGGGCGGGGCGGGACCGGGCCATGGGCGCGGAGTTAAACCCGCGCGCCCGCCCTGTCATGCGCGAATCTGCGCCGCTACTGCGCCGGGGCGCTCTGGCGCGCGCGGATCACGTGGGCGAGGCGCCAGGCCATCCACACCGCCGCCCACACATTGCCCAGAAACAGCAGGGGCAGGATGAAGAGCAGCGCGATCGGCTTGCTCGGCTCCAGAAGCCAGATCAGCACCCCGATGAAGAAGAAGCCGAGATACAGATCCACCAGGCTGACCACGCCCCAGGGGCCTGAGACCAGCCAGGCGATCGCCTCACCAAACGACTGCCCGGCGGTCATGGCCGCCCAGATAATGGCCGCCAGAAGGGCCAGCCCGCCAAGAAGGCTCAGGATACGCACCAGGGTCATGGGAAAGCTCCGCTCATGTCTGCGTGCAGGGTTATACGCCGCTCAGCGGTGAGCGGTTCAGCGACCCCTCACACATCCTCGCGTTCGGGCAGGAAGATCTCGCGCTTGCCGGCATGGTCGGCGGGGCCGATCATGCCCTCGTCCTCCATGCGCTCGACCAGCGAGGCGGCGCGGTTATAGCCGATCTGCAGGCGGCGCTGGATATAGCTGGTGGAGGCCTTGCGGTCGCGCGCCACCACGGCCACGGCCTGATCGAACAGATCATCGCCCGAGCCTTCGCCGCCGCCGAACAGGTCCCCGGCGCTACCTTCCTCGTCGACCTCTTCGGTGACCGCGTCGAGATAGTCCGGCGCGCCCTGGGCCTTGAGCCAGGCGGCCACCTGCTCGACTTCCTGATCGGACACGAACGGCCCGTGCAGGCGGCGGATGCGCCCGCCCCCGGCCATGAACAGGAGATCGCCCTGGCCCAGCAGCTGCTCGGCGCCCTGCTCGTTGAGGATGGTGCGCGAATCGATGCGCGAGGTGACCTGGTAGGAAATCCGGGTGGGGAAATTGGCCTTGATGGTGCCGGTGATCACGTCCACCGACGGGCGCTGTGTCGCCATGATCAGGTGAATGCCCGCCGCGCGCGCCATCTGGGCCAGACGCTGGACAGCCTGCTCGATATCCTTGCCGGCCACCATCATCAGATCGGCCATCTCGTCGATGACCACCACGATATAGGGCATGGGATCGGCGGGTATGGTCTCGGTCTCGTAGACCGGCTCGCCGCTCTCGCGGTCAAACCCGGTCTGGACGGTGCGCGAGAGCATCTCTCCGGCGGCGCGGGCCTCGGCCGCGCGCTCGTTGAAGCCCTTCATGTTGCGCACGCCGATTTTGGACATTTTGAGATAGCGCGACTCCATCTCGCGCACGGTCCATTTCAGCGCCGCCAGCGCCTTTTTCGGGTCGGTCACCACGGGGCTCAGCAGGTGCGGAATGCCGTCATAGACCGACAATTCCAGCATTTTCGGGTCGATCATGATCATGCGGCACTGGTCCGGGGTCAGCCGGTACAGCAGCGACAGGATCATGGCGTTGATGCCCACCGACTTGCCCGACCCGGTGGTGCCCGCGATCAACAGGTGCGGCATACGCGCCAGATCGGCCGTATAGGGCTCTCCGCCAATGGTCTCGCCCAGCGCCAGCGGCAGCTCGGCCTTGGCGTCCTCAAAGCCTTTCGAAGCCAGCAGGGAGCGCAGGAACACCGTCTCGCGGCGCTGATTGGGCAGCTCGATCCCGATGGCGTTGCGCCCGGGCACCACGGCGATGCGGCAGGCCTGTGCGGCCATGGAGCGGGCGATGTCATCGGCCACATTGATCACCCGGCTGGTCTTCACGCCGGGGGCGGGCTCCAGCTCGTACAGCGTCACCACGGGACCCGGGCGCACGGCGGTGATCTCGCCCTTGACCCCGAAATCGATCAGCACTCCGGCCAGCAGCTCGGCGTTCTGGGCCAGCGCCGCCGGGTCGGCCACATCCTGTCGCGCCTGGGATGGCGAAAGCAGGTCCAGGCGCGGCAGGTCGAACCCGCTGGTCTCGTCAAAGGCCAGCGCGCCCTGGGCCTCGCGCACCTCGCGGTCCGACGCCCTGGCGCGCTTGCGCGGGGCGATCTTCACCGCCGGTCCGGTGTCGGGTTCAGGCTCGGATATGGACTTGGCGCGCAGGCCCGCCGGCGCCGCGCGGCCCTGTTTGAGGAAGACCGGCGCGGTTTCGGCCCGGCCATCGGGCGCGGGGCGTTCGGTGATATCGCGGTCGCGCCGCCACGGGCGTGGCGCAGCGCCGATCAGCTGGTCAGCCCAGACGCGCACCGTGGCCCAGGCCAGCACCGCTCGGTCACTGGCCGCTGCGATATCGCGCACGGTCAGGCCGAAACAGAAAAACAGCCCCGCCACCGACAGCGTCAGCCCCAGCGCCGCCGCCGCAAACGCCGCGCCCGGCGCGCCGGTCAGGGCGATCAGGCCGGTGAGCGCGGCCAGGGCATGATCGCCCAGCAGTCCGCCCAGGCCCGCCGCGAAAGGCCAGCTGGCCGGCATGGGCAGGGCGGCTGCGGCCAGCGCAAATCCCGCCACGCCCGCCAGGCCCGCCATCAGGCGCAGCCAGCCCAGCATGACCGGGCGCCCGCGTGCGCCGCGCGCGAGCAAGATCAGCCCCCAGGCCAGCACTCCCAGCGCCGCCGCCGCGCCGGCCCATCCGAAAGCCTGCAAAAGGAGGTCAGCCGCCGACGCCCCCGGTGAGCCCAGAAGATTGCCCGCTGCGCGCCCGGTGGCGGCGTTGAGGCTTGGGTCCAGGGGATCATGGCTGAGCATGGCGGTCAGCGCGCCCGCGCCCAGCGCGGTCAGCGCGCCGCCCAGAACGCGCGCGCGCGCCTGCGCCCACCAGCCCGGACGGGGCGTGGCGGGCATGGTCTCGTCAGGCGGGGGAAAGCGGCCCGGTGCGGTCATCGCGTCATGATCGCAGGGGAGTCTTCCCGCAAGGTAAACGCAAGGCTAACCGGGGGGCGGTTTCAGATCCGGCTGTCGGCCCCGCCATACCAGTCCAGCTTGCGCGTCACATACATGGTGGCCGCCACCGCGATGAAGGCGAGGCCGGCCCCGATCAGCAGGGCGTAATCCTCCACCAGGACCAGCAGGAACTGGACGATATAACTGACCGTCAGGGCCGCGAAGGTGAGCATGGCGCGGGCATTATTCCTGAACGCGGTCCAGGCATAGAGCGCGGTCAGGCCTATGGTCGCCCCAGCCGCGCTGGCGAACGCCACGCCGATGGCGGCATGCTCGCTCAGCGCCAGCAAGAGGAGATAGAACACCACCTGCGCCAGGCCGATCAGAATGTATTGCGCGGCATGCAGGCGCTGGGCGCTGCTGGATTCGATGAGGAAGAACATCAACAGTGTGAAGCCGACAAAGAAGAAGGCGTATTTCAGCGAGCGCCCGACCCGCGCATAGCCGTCGCCGGGATTGACCAGATTGACCGTCATGACCGCATCGCGGGCCTGGTTGAGGCTGAATCCCTGTCCCTCGATCCAGCGGGCGGGAAAGCCCCGCGCCAGATAGGGCACCAGCCAGTCGGCCTGAAACCCGGTGTCGGTCACCTCACGCTCGGTGGGCAGATAGGCGCCGGCGAAGCCGGGATGGGGCCAGTCGCCGGTCAGGCGGGCGCGCGTCTCCCGGCCCGAGGGCTGCAGGCCGAAGGACTGGGCGCCGGTGAGCACCAGCTGGCCCTCCAGCGTGATCTGCGCACCGTCGCTGAGGCCGGCCAGCGGCGCGCTCACCGCGTTGGCGGCCAGGCCTTCGCCGCTGAACCGGACGTCTGCTGCGGCGCTGCGCAGGGGCAGGCCCGGTTCAAAGCTCAACAATCCGTCCTGCGTGCTCACCTCGGCCTGGAAGTCCTCGCTGATGCCGCGCAGATCGCCCACGGTGGCGAACAGGCGCGCCCCGTCCCAGCCGATGGCGCCGCCTGCAGGGGCCAGCGCCGGGACGCCGGTGAGGTCAAAGGCGCCGCTCAGCGACATCACCGCGCGATAGACCGGCACGGTATAGATGGCGCGGCGCAGCGTGCTGGTTTCCAGCCGGGCGGACACATCCAGCCGGTCGGGCGAGACGATGATCAGCTGGCGTTCAAGGGTTTCGCGGCGCACCAGCGACTCGCCGCTGCCGGTTTCGGTGACCCGCACGGTGTCCACGGGGATCGCCAGAAAGGGGCCGCGCACCGTCTGCGCCCCGCCCATGGAGGCGCCGACATCGACCGCTACACGCTGGGCGCGGTTCTCGCGCTCCCAGGCCAGGATATTGACCATGCCCAGCGGAATGCCGAGCGCCAGCACCAGAGCGCCGACCAGCAAGAGTTTGAGCCCCAGCGAGCGGCCCAGCGTCGTGGTTGCAGTCATGTTTCATCATCCCCTGCGCGGTGAGGCGCCTATCTGGCGCACCGATTGGGGACAAATGAAGGCAGACCCGTCAGGTCTGGCGCTCGACCATCAATTCCTTGATTTTGCCGATGGCCTTCGCCGGGTTCAGGCCTTTGGGGCAGACCTGGGCGCAGTTCATGATGGTGTGGCAGCGATAGAGCTTGAACGGGTCTTCCAGCGCATCCAGGCGCTCGCCGGTGGCCTCGTCGCGGCTGTCGGCGATCCAGCGATAGGCTTGGAGAAGTGCGGCCGGCCCCAGATATTTTTCCGAATTCCACCAGTAGGACGGGCAGGCGGTGGAGCATGAGGCGCACAAAATGCACTCATACAGCCCGTCCAGCTCCTCGCGGTCCTGCGGGCTCTGGCGCCATTCGCCCTGGGGCGTGGGCGTCTCGGTCTTCAGCCAGGGCTGGATCGAGGTCAGCTGGGCGAAGAAATGGGTGAGGTCGGGCACCAGATCCTTGATCACCGGCTGGTGGGGCAGCGGCGCGATGGTGATCGCGCCCTTGTGCTCGTCTATCCCCTTGGTGCAGGCGATGGTGTTGCGCCCGGCGATATTCATCGAGCACGAGCCGCAAATTCCCTCCCGGCACGAACGCCGGAAGGCCAGGGTGGAATCGATCTCGTTCTTGATGAAGAACAACGCGTCCAGCACCATCGGCCCGCATTTCGAGGTGTCCACGAAATACGTGTCCCAGCGCGGGTTCTCGCCCAGATCCGGATCATAGCGGTAAACCCGGAACTCGCGCAGCGCCCCGGCGTCCGCCCCTTCAGGCTTGGGCCAGGTCTTGCCCTTTTTGACCTTGGAATTGTTCGGCAGCGTCAGCTGGACCATGCGTGGGTTCCCGCGGCAGTGATGTTGTCAGGCGTCCGCCAAATCGAGGCGGCGTTCAATGCGTTCAATGCGGGCGTCCATGCCGTCCACACGATGTTCAAGGCGGACAAAGGCAGCGCGCATGTCGGCGAAGTCGCGCCGGAGGGCCGAGACTTCGATTTCCAGGCTGGATACACGATCACGCAGATTGCGAACGTCCTCTCGCAGCCCGCCGATATCGGCATGAATCCGCTTGAGATACTCCAGCACCAGATTTTCCGGTTCGCCGCTCATAAGCCGTCCCATCCTCACGCCAGACTGACATGAACGTCAGTCTAGCACGTATTTGGTCTTCTCCTTAGTAAACCCGCGCCTTGGGCTCGATATAGGCGATGTCGTTGGACAGGGTGTATTCGTGCACCGGGCGGTCGCCCAGCGTCACCTTGCCCGTCGCCTCATCAAACCAGCTCAGCGTGTGCTTCATCCATTGCTTGTCGTCGCGGTCGGGGAAGTCCTCGCGCGCGTGGGCGCCGCGGCTTTCGGTGCGCGCGGCGGCCGAGTTCACGGTCACGGCGGCCTGGGCGATCAGATTGTCGAACTCCAGCGCTTCAACCAGATCGGTGTTCCAGATCATGGAGCGGTCATTGATGGCGATATCGCTGGCGCCCTTGTGGACCTCCGCGATGCGCGCCACGCCCTCGTCCAGCACTTCCTGGGTGCGGAACACCGCGCAATTGTCCTGCATGGCGCGCTGCATATCCAGGCGCAGCTTCGCCGTCGGCGTGCCGCCGCTGGCGTTGCGCAGCCGGTCAAACCGCGCCAGCGCCGCCTCGGTGGCCCTGGCGCTCAGGTCAGGCTGGCTGGCGCCGGCCTCCACCGTCGCGCCGCAGCGCAGGCCTGCCGCCCGGCCGAACACCACCAGATCGATCAGCGAGTTGGAGCCCAGACGATTGGCGCCGTGCACGGACACACACGCCGCCTCGCCCACCGCCATCAGGCCGGGCACCACCGTGTCGGGATCGCCACCCGCCTTGGTCAGCACCTCGCCGTGATAATTGGTCGGTATGCCGCCCATATTGTAGTGCACGGTCGGCAGCACCGGGATCGGCGCGCGGGTCACGTCCACGCCGGCGAACACCTTGGCGCTTTCGGAAATGCCCGGCAGGCGCTCGTGCAGGATTTTCGGGTCCAGATGATCAAGGTGCAGGAAGATATGGTCCTTGTTCGGACCCACCCCGCGCCCGTCACGAATTTCCATCGTCATGGACCGGCTGACCACGTCGCGGCTGGCCAGGTCCTTGGCGTTGGGGGCGTAGCGCTCCATGAAGCGCTCGCCTTCGGAGTTCGTGAGATACCCGCCCTCGCCGCGCGCGCCTTCGGTGATCAGGCAGCCTGCGCCATAGATGCCGGTGGGGTGGAACTGGACGAACTCCATATCCTGCAAAGGCAGGCCGGCGCGCAGCACCATGGCGTTGCCGTCGCCGGTGCAGGTATGGGCCGAGGTGGCGGAGAAATACGCCCGGCCATAGCCGCCAGTGGCGAGAATCGTCTTCTGGGCGCGGAAGCGGTGCAGCGTGCCGTCATCGAGCTTCCAGGCGGTCACGCCCCGGCATACGCCCTCGTCATCCATGATCAGATCAAGGGCGAAATACTCGATGAAGAACTCGGTCGCATGGCGCAGGGACTGGCCGTAGAGCGTGTGCAGGATCGCGTGACCGGTGCGGTCGGCCGCCGCGCAGGTGCGCTGGACCGGGCCTTCGCCGAAATTGCGGGTCATGCCGCCAAAGGCGCGCTGGTAGATTTTGCCGTCCTCGGTGCGTGAGAAGGGAACGCCCCAGTGTTCCAGCTCATACACGGCGGCGGGCGCCTCGCGGCACAGATATTCAATGGCGTCCTGATCGCCCAGCCAGTCCGACCCCTTGACGGTGTCGTACATGTGCCAGCGCCAGTCATCCTCGCCCATATTGCCAAGGCTCGCCGAGATGCCGCCCTGGGCGGCCACGGTGTGCGAACGGGTGGGGAAGACCTTGGAGATGCACGCCGTCTTCAGCCCGGCCTGGGCCGCGCCCAGCGCCGCGCGCAGGCCCGATCCGCCCGCGCCCACCACGACGACGTCAAACGTATGGTCAATCCACTTGTAGCCAGCCATGGACAGGCGACTCCTATGCCGCGATCACAAGGATCGAATAAAGCGCGATCAGCCACAGGCCGGCGGTGACCAGCGTGTTCACGATCAACAGGCCGGCCCGGGTGACAGGATTCGTGATATAGTCCTCGATCACCACCTGCAGGCCCAGGCGCATGTGATAAAACGCCGCTGTCAGCGTCAGCAGCACCACCAGCGCCCCCAGCGGCCCCCCGATGGCGGCGCGCGCGGCCTCGTAGCTCATGTCGGGCAGGCGCGCGATGATCCAGACAAAGGCCGGGATCAGCACCAGCAGCGCCACAGCCGACACGCGCTGGGCGATGAAATGGCCCGACCCGGTCTTGGCCGCGCCCAGGCCCTTGGCCCGCGAAAGAGGTGTGCGCAGATCAGCCATCAGACCAGCCCTCCGGCAAGCAGCCAGATCGCGGCGGTGATCACCGCCGCGCCGGCGAAAATCAGGATCGAGCGCAGATTGGACCCTTGCGGATCAAAGCCGTGGCCCAGATCCCAGATCAGGTGCCGCAGCCCGTTGAGCATGTGATAGACGAGCGACAGGGTGAAACCGATCAGCGCCAGCGTCACCAGAACGCCCAGCGGCCCGGCCATCAGCGCCTCGACCGCGCCATAGGCCTCCGGCCCGGCCGCCAGCGCCGCCAGCCACACCGTAATCAGCACCGCGCCGATATAATTGACCACCCCGCTCATGCGGTGCGCGATCGACGAGGCCATGGTCGCATGCCACCGCCAGATCGACACGTGCGGGGAAAGGGGCCGGGTAGTGCTTGAGGGTTTGGCCATGCGGGGCCCCATTCGTTTGTGCAGCGGCGCACCAGCCGAAGCGGCGCACACGGGGTCGGAACTCGCGCGAGACATTACTCCGCGCGGCCTACAGGTCAACGCATCGGCGCTGCAGACGGGCGCCGAAGGCATGCGGACGGCCGCAGCCCACCCGATTGACCGCCCGCCCCGCAGCGCGCCAGTGTCAGGCGGTGTGGATCACAGGGGGTGTTGTTGATGAGCGGGCACAAAAGCGTTGTCATTACCGGGGCGTCCACGGGCATCGGGTATGCGGCGGCGGATTATCTGGCGGGCAAGGGCTGGCGGGTGTTCGCCGGGGTGCGCAAGGAGGCTGACGCCCGGCGCCTGAGCGAGGCCCTGGGCGAGGCGGTGACGCCGGTGATGATCGACGTCACCGACATGGACAGCTGCCGCGCCGCGGGCGAGACCGTGCGCGCGGCGCTGGACGGCGCGGCGTTGTCGGGTCTGGTCAACAATGCCGGTGTGGCGGTGGCCGGGCCGCTCTTGCATCTGCCCATTGAGGAGATGACCGCCCAGCTCGACATCAATGTCACCGGCCAGCTGCGGGTGACGCAGGTGTTCGCGCCGCTGCTGGGCGCTGCGCGTGATCACGCCGGCCCCAGAGGACGCATCGTCAATATCTCCTCGGTGGCGGGGTTTAACGCCGCGCCGCTGGTGACGCCCTATTCGTGCTCGAAATTCGCCCTGGAAGCCTTCACCCAGGGCCTGCGCCGCGAGCTGATGCTCTACGGGATCGACGTGCTCGCCATCAATCCCGGCCCGATCCGCACGCCGATCTGGGACAAGGCCGAACAGATGGACCCGGCCCAGTACGAACACACCGATTTTGCCCCCGCCGTGGCGCGCATCCTGGCCTATATGCTCAAGCGCGGCCGCGACGGGCTGGAGCCGCAAGTGGTGGCGCAGGCGATTTTCCGCGCCCTGACCGACGCGAAGCCGAAGCTCAACACCGTGCTGACGCCTGAACCTTTCACCCAGTGGCTGCTGGGCGTGTTGCCCGGGCGGATGACCGACAAGATGATCTCCGGGCGCCTGGGCCTGACGCCGGACAAGCTCTAGCGGCCCGGGCGTTCTAGCAGGAAGGGCGCAGCGACAGCCCGGCCAGTATCTCGCACACCCACCGCCCGGCGGTCAGCGCGGTGATGGATGACACGTCCAGCGACGGGTCAAACTCGGTCAGATCCACCAGCTTCACCTTGGGGTGGGCCGCGATCAGGCGGGCGGCGGTGAAAAAGTCCTGCACCGGCAGGCCGCCGGGCCGGGCGCCCGGCGCGCCGGGGCACTGGGCGCGGTCAATCACATCAATGTCGAAGTCCACGGCGATGACATCACACCGCGCGGCCAGCCGCTCCAGCGCCTCGCTCACCACCGCCTCGATGCCGCGTGCCCGCACATTGGCCATTGTGTGCACGCTGATCCCGGCTGCGCGCGCCGCATCATGCATGTGCCGCGTATTGGCGAAGGGGGCGAGCCCGATCTGGGTGATGTTCGCCCCGGGCAGACCGTCTTCCAGCAGCGCACGCACCGGATTGCCGTTGAGCAGGCCGCAATCGGTGTCGCGCAGGTCAAAATGCGCATCCAGCGTGATAAGGCCGGTGCGCGACAGATCGCCCAGCGCATGCACGCCGGGGCGGGTGACGGCGTTATTGCCGCCGAGCAAAATCACCAGCGCGTGGCGCGCGGCCAGCGCGGCGGCCGCGTCGCGCACCGGCGCAAAGGCGTCGGCGGGACGCACGCATTTGAGAGGGATATCGCCGCCGTCATGGACGGCCAGCGCCGCCAGATCCGTCCCGGTCTCCAGATCATAGACAGAGAAGCGCTTGAGAGTTTCGCGGATGACCCCCGGCGCCAGATCGCAGCGCCCCGGCGTCAGCGAGCCTTCGGCCAGCGGCGCGCCCAAAAGGGCGGCGCGCGCCTGCGGTTGATCGCCCAGCAAGTCCGCTGCCGAGCGCCAGCTGCGGCATTCCGAAACCGGGTCTGGCATGGGCATGGCGGCCTCCGATCGGGCAGGCGTGACGGGGTGGATTCCCGGCTGAATTTGTAGCAGGATGAAGCTGTATAGACAAGTTGGCGCCCATGTCCCGCACCCTGTTCCACGCCTGCCACGCCGCCACCATGGACCCGGCCCGCCCCGGCGTCTGGGGCGCGATCGATAACGCCTGCGTGCTGGCCGAGAACGGGCGTATCGCCTGGGTCGGGCCGCAGGCGGATTTGCCTGCAGACCGGGCCGCGGACGCCGCGCGCGTGGACTTGCAAGGGCGCTGGATCACGCCGGCGCTGATTGATTGCCACACCCATCTGGTGTTCGCCGGCGACCGGTCGGGCGAGTTTGAACAGCGCCTGTCCGGGGTGAGCTATGAACAGATCGCCCGGGCCGGGGGCGGCATACGCTCAACCGTCGCCGCCACGCGCGCAGCGCGCCTGGATACGCTGGTGGAGACGGCCCATGCCCGCATCCGCCTGCTCATGCGTTCGGGCGTGGGGACGGTGGAGATCAAGTCGGGCTATGGACTGGACCTAGAAACCGAGCGCGCCATGTTGCTGGCCGCGGGCGAGGCGGCCCGGCGCGCCGGGGTCCGGCTGCGGAGGACCTTTCTGGGCCTGCACGCCCTGCCGCCCGAATACGCGGACCGGCGCGCCGATTATGTGCGCCTGATGAGCGATGAGGTGCTGCCGGTCTTGCATGCCGAAGGCCTGGTCGACGCGGTGGACGCGTTCTGCGAGACCATCGGCTTCACGCCAGACGAAACCAACACCATGCTGGAGGCGTCCATTGCGCTGGGCCTGCCGGTCCGTCTGCATGCGGAGCAATTGTCCGATCAGGGCGGCGCCGCGCTCGCCGCGCGCCACCGCGCCCTGTCGGCGGATCACCTCGAATACCTGTCAGACGAGGGCGCGCGCGCCATGGCTGAGGCGGGAACCGTGGCGGTGCTCCTGCCCGGCGCTTTCTATGCGCTGAGGGAAACCCGGTTGCCGCCGGTGGCGCTGCTGCGCGCGCTGAACATCCCCATCGCCATCGCCACCGATCTCAATCCCGGCTCCTCGCCGCTCGTTTCGGCCCCGCTGGCCATGAATATGGCCTGCACCCTGTTCGGCCTGACCCCGGCCGAGGCGCTGGCGGGCATGACCCGTCATGGCGCCAAAGCCATGGGCGTGGCGCACGAGACGGGGATGCTGCGCACAGGCCTGGCCGCCGACCTCGCCGTCTGGGACGTGCCGGCCCCTGCCGCCATCGCCTACTGGATCGGTCTTCCGGGTCCGGAGCGTCTGATCCTGGCGGGCGAGGATGTACGGCCATGAAAGCCTCCGCACCGCTCTATCAGCAGGTCAAGCAGCACGTGCTCGATCTCATCGCCTCGGGCGATCTGAAACCGGGCGAGCGCGCGCCGTCGGAATCCGAGCTGGTGCGGGCGCTGGGCGTGGCGCGCATGACCGCCAACCGCGCGCTCAACGAGCTGCGCGATGAAGGCGTGATCACCCGCCGGGCCGGGTCTGGCAGCTATGTCGCCCCGCCGCGCGCGGCGGGCGCCCTTCTGGCTTTGCGCGACATCGCCCAGGAGCTGGCGGGCGGGCCGGCGCCGCATGTGATGGAGGTGCTGCAGCACACGTGCGTCACCGCCAGCGCGCGCGCCGCCGCCCTGTTCGACGCCGCGCCGGGGCTGGACCTCATCCGGGTGGTGATCCGCCATGCGCGCGGTGATGAGCCCTTGCTGATCGAGGACCGGCTGATCGATCCTGCTGTGGCGCCGGGGGCGGGCGAGGCCGATTTTGCACGCACCACCACCTACGCCTTCCTGACCGGCGCCGCGCCTCTGCAGGACATCGAACACACGGTGCGCGCCATCAATGCCGGTCCGGGTCTGGCGCGCCAGCTGTCCTTGCCGCCGGGGGCGGCCTGCCTTGAAATCCGCCGGCGCACCTGGTCGGCCGGGCGCGTCGCCTCGGCGGCCCGGCTGACCTATGCCGGCGAACGCTATGAGCTTACTGGCCATCCCGCCCGGCCTGCTGATGGAGATATGTCATGACCCGCGCCAATATCCGCGAGGTGCGCCCGCGCACCGGGCCTGAGCGCCGCGCCAAAAGCTGGGCTGCCGAAGCGGCGATCCGTATGCTGATGAACAATCTCCACCCGGACGTGGCCGAGCGCCCGGAAGACCTGGTGGTCTATGGCGGGATCGGAAAGGCGGCGCGCGACTGGGCGTCCTATGACGCCATTGTCGCCACGCTGGAGCGGTTGGCGCCGGACGAGACGCTGCTGGTCCAGTCGGGCAAGCCGGTGGGGGTGGTGCGCACCCATGAAGACGCGCCGCGCGTGCTGATCGCCAACTCCAACCTCGTGCCGCGCTGGGCGAACTGGGAGCATTTCCGTGAGCTCGACCGCAAGGGCCTGATGATGTACGGCCAGATGACCGCGGGTTCGTGGATCTATATCGGCTCGCAGGGGATTGTTCAGGGTACGTATGAAACCTTCGCCGAGGCCGGGCGCCAGCATTATGGCGGCGATCTCACAGGGCGCTGGATCCTGACCGCGGGACTGGGCGGCATGGGCGGTGCACAGCCGCTGGCCGCCGTCATGGCCGGGGCGTCCTGCCTCGCCGTCGAATGCGATCCCGAGCGCATCAATTTCCGCCTGCGCACGCGCTATGTGGACGAAAAGGCGGATGATCTGGACGACGCGTTGGCGCGCATCGCGCGCTGGACGGCGGCGGGCGAGGCCAAATCGGTCGCCGTTGAAGGCAATGCGGCCGATATTTTCCCCGAACTGGTCCGGCGCGGCGTGCGGCCCGATCTGGTCACCGACCAGACCTCGGCCCATGACCCGGTCAATGGCTATCTCCCCGCAGGCTGGTCCCTCGCCCAATGGCGCGAAACGGCGGCGCGCGATCCCGAAGCGGTGACGCAAGCGGCGCGCGCCTCCATGCGCACCCAGGTGGAGGCCATGGCCGCTTTCGCCAAAGCGGGCATTCCGACCGTCGATTACGGCAATAATATCCGTCAGATGGCCCATGACGCAGGCTTTGCGGACGCCTTCTCGTTCCCCGGCTTCGTGCCCGCCTATATCCGCCCGCTCTTTTGCCGCGGTATTGGCCCGTTCCGCTGGGCGGCGCTGTCGGGCGATCCCGCCGACATCGCGGCGACGGACGCGAAGGTGAAGGAACTGATCCCTGACGACCGGCGCCTGCATCAATGGCTCGACATGGCCCATGAGCGCATCGCGTTTCAGGGCCTGCCCGCGCGCATCTGCTGGGTGGGGCTGGGCGAGCGGCACCGGCTGGGCCTCGCCTTCAACGAGATGGTGGCCTCGGGCGAACTGAAAGCGCCGGTGGTGATTGGCCGCGACCATCTCGATTCCGGCTCCGTGGCGAGCCCGAACCGGGAGACCGAGGCGATGATGGACGGCTCGGACGCGGTGTCCGACTGGCCGCTCCTGAATGCTTTGGTCAACACCGCATCAGGCGCCAGCTGGGTCTCGCTGCATCATGGCGGCGGGGTCGGCATGGGCTATTCCCAGCACGCGGGCATGGTGATCGTGGCCGACGGCACGCCGGAAGCCGCGCGCCGTCTGGAGCGGGTGTTATGGAATGATCCGGCCACCGGCGTGATGCGCCACGCCGATGCGGGCTACGAGATCGCGCGGGCTTGCGCGCGTGAACAGGGCCTCGACCTGCCCATGCTGGAGACCCGCTGATGTCAATTACACTCACGCCCGGCGCGGTGACGCTGGCCGATCTGCGCGCCATCCACGCCGGCGCCGCGTTTGAGCTGGACGCCTCCGCCTGGCCCGGCGTGGAGGCCGCCGCCGCCAGCGTGCGCCGCATCGTGGAGAGCGGACGCACCGTGTACGGCGTAAACACCGGCTTCGGCCTCCTCGCCCAGACCCGCATCGGCAATGACAAGCTGGAGGCGCTGCAGCGCAATCTCATCCTGTCCCATGCCTGCGGCGTTGGTCCGGATCTGGAGCGCCCGGTGGTGCGCCTGATGATCGCGCTCAAAGCCGTCTCTCTGGCGCGCGGCCATTCGGGCGTCAGGCGGGAGGTGATCGCGCGCCTCGTGGATTTCGCCGCCCGTGACTGCCTGCCGGTGATCCCGGCGCAAGGCTCGGTGGGCGCGTCGGGCGATCTGGCGCCGCTGGCGCATCTGGCCTGCGTCCTCCTGGGTGAGGGCGAGGCGATTATGGACGGGGCGCGCCTGCCCGGCGGCGAGGCGCTGGCGCGGGCCGGGCTGGAGCCGCTGGTGCTGGGACCCAAGGAAGGCCTTGCCTTGATCAACGGCACCGAGGCGAGCACGGCCCTGGCGCTGGATGCGCTGTTCGCGGCTGAGCGGGTGATGGGCGCGGCGCTGGGCGCCGGGGCCTTGTCCGTCGAGGCGCTGATGGGCTCCCACGCCCCGTTCGAGGCGCGCCTGCACGCCGTGCGCGGACAACCCGGACAGATCAAGGTGGCCGAACGCCTGCGCGCCTTGCTCGGCGGCGGCGCTGTCAAGGACGCCCACGCCGCCTGCGACCGGGTGCAGGACCCGTATTCTTTCCGCTGCCAGCCCCAGGTGATGGGCGCAGCGCTGGACATGTTGGCCCAGAGCGCGCGCACGCTGGAGATCGAGGCCAATGGCGTCAACGATAATCCGGTGATCTTTCCTGATACGGACGAAGCCATATCAGGCGGCAATTTCCACGCCGAACCTGTCGCCTTCGCCGCCGACCAGATCACCATGGCCCTGTGCGAAATGGGCTCGCTGAGCGAACGGCGCACGGCTGTGCTGGTGGACCCCAAGATGAGCGGTCTGCCGGCGTTTCTGGTGGAGGATGGCGGGCTCAATTCTGGCTTCATGATCGCCCAGGTCACCGCCGCCGCCCTGGTGGCGGAAAACCGCTCGCTCGCCTTCCCCGCCAGCGTGGACTCGGTGCCGACCTCGGCCAATCAGGAAGATCACGTGTCCATGGCCACCGGCGCCGCGCGCAAGGCCGGTCAGGTGGCGCGCAACGCCGCCTCCATCATCGCCATCGAGCTTCTGTGCGCGGCGCAGGGCCTGGATTTCCGCCGCCCGCTGAAGGCGGGCCCGCTGATGGAAGACCTCCACGCCCGCATCCGCACCCGCGCCGCCCATCTCGACGCCGACCGTTACATGGCCACGGATATGGCTGCGCTGACCCGGGCCGTGCTGGACGGCGGGCTGGGTGAAGCGGCGGCGGCGGCGGTGTGATCATGGTGCAGGTCACCTGAACTCAAACCTCACCTTCGCGTTTCCCCGGCGCAAGCCGGGGCCCGGTTGCGCCGCTGGATTCCGGGTCCCGTCTTTCGACGGGAAAACGCATGGGGAGATGGGTTCGGATATTCGTCAGGTGAGGGGGCGCCGCCGTCAGGCGGCTACGGAAACCTCTGCAGCGAGCGGCGCCATGGCCCCCCCCCGACCCCCCCCCCCCAGGGGGGGGGAAAGGCTGGGGCGGGGGGGGGGCCGCCCCCCCCCCACCGGGGGGGGGGGGGGGGGGGGGGGGGGGCGG
>JBHYFR010000007.1:22668-33508 GCA_051859425.1 Oceanicaulis sp.
CACCCCAACCAGACCCACACCAAAACGGGAGGGAAAAAAGATGCCGCGGCGTGTGATCCACCCTAACCCATCGGGGGAGGGTTGGGGTGGGGGCGAGCGTCGGCAGGCGCTTGGGCCCATCACCCCACCCGACCAATCAAGGGGAGGGATAATTACGGCAAGCAGGGGGGTGATCTCTGTTTACCCCTCCCCCAACAAAAAACCCCGCCGGCAGCGCCAGCGGGGCGTTTCATCCCGAATGCGATCAGCGAACTCTAGCTGCGTGCGATCAGCGTAAACGTCACCGGCTCGCCGGCGGCGTTTTCGCCGTCCCAGCTGTCGCCGACTGACAATCCGTCCATCAGCGGCTGGCAGTTGTCATTGCCTGCCGCGCTGGAGACGCAGAACTCGCCGTCGTCATTGATGGACCATGTGCCGCCCGAACCGATGGAGGTGGTGTAGCTGCCGTCCGCCTCGAAGAAGACGATATAGGTGACGGTCCCGGTATCGACCTGCAGGGCGTTTTCGGTCAGCGCGTCCACAGCCGGATTGGCGGCGGCGATCATGAAAGAGGCGATCATGGTGGAAAGCATGGCGGTATCCCCTGACTGTGTGTCCGCGCGGCGCGTCATGCACCGCTGCGTGGGCGTATGGTTAACAAATTCTGACCGCGCAGGAAATGGGAGAGCCGGTTTCGTGCGGCGGGATTCCCGCAAACCCCTGCCGCAACACAATTTTCATAGGGGCTTATTGCGTCCGGTCAAAGCCTCGGCGAAGCTTGCGCCGTGACCCCGGCGCGCTACGCGGCCACCCAGGAACACATGATGACGACCAAAGCCCGCAAACCCACCGACTGGCGCAAGCGCATGCGCTCGGCCAAGCCCGCCAAGACTGTCACATTGCATGCCGACTTTGGCGGGGTGAAGGCGGGTACGGTGATGTTCATCGCCACGCCGGAGATCATCGCCAGCTATATCGCCGCCATCCCGCCCGGCGAGACCCGCTCGGTGCCGCGCCTGCGCAATGAGCTGGCGCGCCGCTACAAGGCGCAGGCCACCTGTCCGGTGACCACGGCCATCTATCTGCGCGTGGTGGCCGAAGCGGCGCTGACCGATCTGGCCGAAGGGGCCGAGGCGGCTGGCGTCACGCCGTTCTGGCGCGTGATCGATCCGGGTTCTCCCATCGCCCGGCGTCTGACCTGCGGCGATGACTTCATCCACCACCAGCGGGCGCTGGAAGGCGCGGCGCCCGGCGCCTGACCCGCGCTAATCGAGCCGCGCCCTGAGCGCCGCACCGGCGCCCAGCGGGGCCAGGACGCCTGCGATCAGGCTGGCGGCTAAAGCCAGCATGAGATTGGGTCCGGCGAGGCCTGTGCCGTCCATGGCGGCGCGCGCAGCGCCGGCGGCGAACACCAGGAGCGGCGCCTGCAAGGGCGCGGCGATCAGGGCGATGAGCAGGCCCGCGCGCCGCAAACCCGCCGCCAGCGCCCCGGCGAAAGCGGCGATGAACACCAGACCCGGCGCGGCCAGTGCAATCCCGGCGGCCAGCACCAGCGACGCCTCCGGCGTCAGCCCGTAGGCAAGCCCGCCTAGCCCCGCCAGCAGGGGCGCGGGCCAGAATACCGCGAGCGTGAAGGCCAGCGCCTTGATCAGGGCGGCCATGGACAGGCTGAGGCCCGACAGGGCGTACAGCTCCAGCGTGCCGTCGCCCGCGTCATCGCCGAACAGGCGCTCGGCCCCCTGCAGGCTCGCCAGCAGCGCCGCAAACGTGATCACGCCCGGCCCCGCCGCGGCCAGTGTGGCGGCGTCGGGACCAATGGCCAAAGGCGCCAGCGCCAATGCGGCCAGATTGAACGCTGCGGGACCCGCCGGTCCCCCGCCGCCGGCGAACGCCAGGCGCAGCTCGCGCATGAACAGGGCCCGCGCGCTCATGCCGCCGCCTCCGCACCCAGATCGAGGCGCTGAACGTTTGACCAGCCCAGATCGGCGTGGGTGGCGGCCACGACAATCCCGCCCCGGGCGCGATGGTCCGCCACCAGACGCGCCAGCCGCTCGCGACCTGCGGCGTCCAGCGGCGCAGCCGGCTCATCCATCAGCCACACCGCCCGGCCCGACAGGGCGAGGCGCGCCAGACCCGCCCGCCGCTTCTGGCCCGCCGACAGGGCGTTGCAGGGCCGCCGGGCCAGATGCCCCAGCGCCATGGCGCGCGAGGCGGCCTCGATCTCGCTGGCGCCCGCCCCTGACAGGGCGGCCCAGAAGCCCAGCATCTCGCTGACCCGCTCGGCCGGTTTCAGCCCCTCGCTATGGCCCAGCCAGCCTGCGGGACCGGGCGTGAGGATCACCTCGCCGCCCGCCGGGCGCAGCAAGCCGGCCAGCGCGCGCAGGAGCGTGGTCTTGCCCGCGCCATTGGGCCCCGTCAGCACCAGCGCCTGTCCGCCCGAGAGGGACAGCGACAGATCACGCACCAGCATCTTGCCGCCACGCTCCAGGCGCAGGCGGCGCGTCTCCAGATGCGCGGGGGGCAGAGGCTGGGGCGAAACGGCAGGGTCCATGGCCCGAGAGCCATAGCCCGGCGCTTGCGGCAGGCCAAGTGGGGCGTCAGCCGGGGGGCGCGTATACCTCTCGCAAACGGCGCCTTACCTGACACAGGTTCAGATAATCGGTCGCATCGTGACTGTCGGCGCCATCGCGAGGCCTGCCTTCGATCTGGTCGTCGACCATGTTGATGTTCTCCACCGTCATGAACGCAGACCCTCCGTTCGCCATTCGCGCCTCGTTCATCCGGTCCGCCACGCGCTGCGCCGCCTGCAGGTTTTGACCGAACTCGGTGCTGTTGAGCCTGGTCACGAGTATGCCGCCTATCAACTTACTCAAGGCAAAATCAGCAGGGTTCACCGTTGAATAGTAGCTGATGACCGACTCAGGCAGTTCTCGCGCGGGATGATCGCAACGAATGCGGCGTTCCTCGGTGCTGACAAAATGCCAACAACCGATAGCCGGCGCTGTGGAGGTCACGTGAATCTCCATGCCGCCATCGGGCAGCGGAGTAGAGGAGGCAGGCGCGCCGAGCGCCGCATTGCGTGCGCGGCCTTCTTCATCCACATATTTCCCGCCTGCGAGCGCCGCGAGCGCGACAGCGGCCCCACGGCTATGGGTCAGAATGTGGACGCGCTGCACGCCAGCGTCCTGAAGCGCGGCGAGGATCGGCTGGAGCGCTAAATGTCCGGCGCGCTCCCCGTTGATGCTGGCATAGTTCCAGGCTGCAGGAATGCCAAGATATCCGCGCGTGGACTCAAGTCCGTTCCAGAAGAAGTCGATATAGCCATGTTCTATTGGCCTGTTAGCAGGATCAGCGAGAATCCCATCAATCGCATTACGCCGCGCCAAATAGTCATTACGGATGCTCGTCGATTCATCGAAGACGCCATGATTGAAACCGTGGATCATGATGGTGACCATCTCCAGTCCGCGGAAGGCTTCCGCGACGTCTGACAAGGTCTGCTCGCGGGTCTGACTTAGGAGTTCAGGCGTGCAATCGGGGTAGTTCGATGAAAGCGCGCGATTATGAAGCGTATAGGCGCCTGAGCGGTGGCTTCCGCACAGGGCTTGCCAGCCATCTGGAAAGAACGTCGCGTCAGCATCAACCCAAACTTCATAGTGGCGCTCTGAGAGAAGCTGATTGGGCGGTGGTGTGTCCGGAAAGTTGTGAGTTGCCGTGCGCGCCGCGCAGCCGCTCAATACAATGGCTATAAGGATCAGGCAGACTCTCAACATGTCAAATACTCCCCCGGCGAATGCTGCCCTCGCAGCTCAAGGGGAGTTTGCATGCAGTTTATGCGTGCATCAAGAAATTAGTTAATGTTTTGGGGTTCCGCCTCCCCCCGCTCCAGCCGCGATTGTCCAACGCCTTGGCGGCGCGATCCATTGCGGCGGGCGCGTGACGGGTTTACAAGGCGCGCAAACCTTCTGTCTTGCTGCGCTGCGGCACACTGCCCCTCAAGCGCAGCGCATCTGTTTTCGCCGGGCCCCTTCCCGGCCCAGACCACGAGGAACATCATGGCTTCACTGGACAGTTTCAAATGCCGCCGCGAGATGACGGTCGCGGGCAAGACCTACACCTATTTCGACCTGAAACAGGCCGAAGCCAATGGCCTCGCGGGCGTCTCGAAGCTGCCCTATACGCTCAAAGTTCTGCTGGAGAACCTCTTGCGCTTTGAAGACGGGCGCACGGTGACCAAAGCCGATATCGAGGCGCTGGCCGCCTGGGTGAAGACCGGCCAGTCCAGCCATGAAATCCAGTACCGCCCCGCGCGCGTGCTGATGCAGGATTTCACCGGCGTGCCCGCCGTGGTCGATCTGGCCGCCATGCGCGACGCCACCACGGCGCTGGGCGGCGACCCGAAAAGCGTCAACCCGCTGGTGCCGGTGGATCTGGTGATCGACCACTCGGTGATGGTGGATTATTTCGGCGGCGCCGACAGCTTCGAGCGCAATGTGGCGCGCGAGTACGAGCGCAATGGCGAGCGCTATAAATTCCTCAAATGGGGCGCGGGCGCGTTTGATAATTTCCGCGTGGTGCCGCCGGGCACGGGCATCTGCCACCAGGTGAACCTCGAATATCTCGCCCAGACGGTCTGGACGAAGGATGAGGACGGCGCCACCTACGCCTTCCCCGACACGCTGGTGGGCACTGACAGCCACACCACCATGATCAACGGCCTGGCGGTGCTGGGCTGGGGCGTGGGCGGCATCGAGGCCGAGGCCGCCATGCTGGGCCAGCCGGTCTCCATGCTGATCCCCGAAGTGGTCGGCTTCAAGATGACCGGCAAGCTGCCCGAGGGCGCCACGGCGACGGACCTGGTGCTCACCGTCACCCAGATGCTGCGCAAGAAGGGCGTGGTGGGCAAGTTCGTGGAATTCTTCGGCTCAGGGCTCGACAGCCTGTCGCTGGAGGATGCGGCCACCATCGCCAATATGGCGCCGGAATATGGCGCGACCTGCGGCTTCTTCCCGGTGGACAACGAGACGCTGGGCTATCTCAAGGCGACGGGCCGTGACGCATCCCGTGTGGCCCTGGTGGAGGCCTATTCCAAGGCGCAGGGCATGTTCCGGCCCGAGCGCCAGGACGATCCGGTCTATACCGCCACGCTGGAGCTGGATCTGGCATCGGTCGTGCCTTCGCTGGCCGGCCCCAAGCGCCCCCAGGACCGGGTGGCGCTCACCGATGCGGCCGACGCCTTCGCGTCTGCGCTGGGCGGCGAGTGCGGCAAGGCCGAGGACGGCGCGCGCCGGGTCAAGGTGGAGGGCGCCGACTACTCCATCGGCCATGGCGATGTGGTGATCGCGGCGATCACCTCGTGCACCAACACTTCCAACCCGTCGGTGATGCTGGGCGCAGGCCTGGTGGCGCGCAATGCGCGCAAACGCGGCCTGTCGGTGCGTCCGTGGGTGAAGACCTCGCTGGCGCCGGGCTCCCAGGTGGTGACCGACTATCTCGCCCGCGCCGGCCTGCAGGATGATCTCGACGCCATGGGCTTCAACCTGGTGGGCTATGGCTGCACCACCTGCATCGGCAATTCAGGCCCGCTGCCCGAGCCGATCTCGAAAGCGGTCAAGGACGGCGATCTGGTGGCGGCCTCGGTCCTGTCAGGCAACCGCAATTTCGAAGGCCGGGTGAGCCCGGACGTGCGCGCCAACTATCTGGCCAGCCCGCCCCTGGTGGTCGCCTACGCCATCGCCGGCACGATGAATATCAACCTGACGCAAGACCCGATCGGCTATGACGACAATAACGAGCCGGTTTATCTCAAAGACATCTGGCCCAGCTCTGCGGAAATCGCCGAGGTGGTGCGCCAGGCCGTGACGCCGGAGATGTTCGCCAGCCGCTATGCCGACGTGTTCAAGGGCGACGCCATGTGGCAGTCCATCGAGACCGCCGCGGGCCTCACCTATAACTGGCCGGACAGCACCTATGTGGCCAACCCGCCCTTCTTCGAGGGCATGTCGCGCGAGGCCTCTGCGCCGGGCGATGTGACCGGGGCGGGCATTCTGGGCCTGTTTGGCGATTCCATCACCACCGACCACATCTCCCCGGCCGGTTCGATCAAGGCGACCAGCCCCGCCGGGCGCTGGCTGCAGACCCATGGCGTGGAGCCGCTGGAGTTCAACTCCTACGGCGCGCGGCGCGGCCATCACGATGTGATGATGCGCGGCACCTTCGCCAATATCCGCATCAAGAACCAGATGGTTCCGGGCGTGGAAGGCGGGGTGACGATCCATCACCCGTCGGGCGAGGAAATGTCCATCTATGACGCGGCGATGAAATACGCCGAGGAAAACCGCCCGCTGGTGGTGTTCGGCGGCAAGGAATACGGCACCGGCTCCTCGCGTGACTGGGCGGCCAAGGGCACGCGCCTTCTGGGCGTGCGCGCGGTGATCACCGAGAGCTTTGAACGCATCCACCGCTCCAATCTGATCGGGATGGGCGTCCTGCCGCTCCTGTTCAAGGACGGGCAGAGCTGGGCCTCGCTGGGCCTCAAGGGCGACGAGACCGTGACCCTTGAAGGCGTGGCCGATCTCGCTCCGCGCGGCGATGTGGCCGCCACCATCACCCGCGCCGACGGCTCGACGGAGACGCTCAAGCTGCGCGCCGCCATCGATACCGAGAACGAGCTGGATTACTTCCGCAATGGCGGCATCCTGCATTACGTCCTGCGCCAGCGCGCGGCGGCGTAAGCGGCGTCAGACGCCCGACAGAAAAGCCCCGGCGGAGCGATCCGCCGGGGCTTTTTGTGTGCGCAAGAGGCCCGAATGAATGACCGGCCGGTTTTACACAAAGCCGTTTGTGTAAAACGAAACGCGTTTCATTTGACATTAATGGGCGCCCCTCAACCCTCCAGCACCTCGCCCTGGCGCGCTGGCGGCCGGGGCGGGGTGCGCCAGTGGCGGATCAGGGGGAAGAGGCCGGCGAGGCTCTGGGCCAGCAAGCCCAGCTGGTGACGCGCTTCGCCGTAGAGGGCGAAATGGGCCAGCAGGGTCCGCCCGGCGAGCATCTGGGACATCACCGCCTCCCCGATCAGCAACAGGACGACCGCCACGCCGCCCATGGCGCCGGCGCCGGCGCGGGTCATCTCGCGGCCCTCCATCGCCATGCCGGTCAGATGCCAGGCCGCGTAGAGGATCACCGGCAGCTCGATCAGAAGCGCCGGCCAGGCGCCCAGCCAGGGCTCGAACACGAAGGTGCGGAACGCGCCCAGCACCACGCCCAGCGCCAGAAGGCATGCCGCATAGATGAAGCCGGCGATCAGGGCGGGGCGCATGGGGCATGTCCTGGTGAAGCCTGAGACTCAGACGCCGCGCGGAGCGACTGCCCCGCGCGGCGTCAGTTAGATCAGGTCAGAGGGCTTAAGTCAGCCCGCCGCCTTGAGATTGATCGCCTTGGGCCCCTTGCCCCGGCTGTCCGGCTCGGTGTCGAACGTGACGCGCTGGCCGTCGCGCAGATCGGCCATGCCGGCCTCTTTCACGGCGGTGATGTGGACGAACACATCCTTGCCGCCATCATCCGGGGTGATGAAGCCGAACCCCTTGTCAGCGTTGAAAAACTTTACGGTTCCAGTGGTCATGGGGGAGTGCCCTCTTCACGTCATTGCGCGGCGTCCCGCGCAAAAAGGCTGCGCCCGCGGCGTCCCGCGCGCGGCATTTGCGGTCTGGCGGTCGGGGAAGGAACAAGTCGCAGGCGCAAGGGCAACCGGTCGTCTCGCTAGGCTTCACCGGGCCTTGTTCAGGCCGCTTGTGCGGGTCAAACTATGCCTCAAACCGGTTCGCGTCACAAGCGTGCCGAAATCAGACGCGATTGCAAAGCCATCCATCCCGGGAGCTCCATGTCCAGACACCGCCAGCGCCGCCAGGCCATCCGCGAGGCCCGAAGGGTGCGCGAAAGCGGGCCGGACGCGGGCGCGGCCATGCGCCTGGCCGTCATGGTGGCGCTGGTGCTGATCGCCCTGGCCGTGGCGGCGGGCTTTCAGGGCGAGCGTCTGGCCAGTGCGGCGGCGGGCGCATTCTCCGGCCTGGAGCCGCTCACCCGGCCTGTCCTTCTGGGCGCCAGTTTTCTGGAGCTGGGCGCAGGCCTCGTCATTCTCATCATCGCCGGTGTTCTGGTCTGGCGCGCCTTCCGGCGCTGAAACCGGGCAGGCTCAAAGGCTTGTCTTTCGCGCCGCTTGAGGGGAGGGTCAGGCGCATGAGACGCGCGCGCCGGCCCGGCCCGCGCCGCCCTGCATGAAAGGATGCTCCATGGACCTCACCGGCAAGACCGCCATCGTCACCGGCGCGGCCAGCGGCATCGGCAAGGCGATCGCCACCGCCCTCCATGCGAAGGGCGCGCGCATCGCCGCCATCGATCTGGACGGTCCGGGCGCGGAGGTGACCGGCGCGGCGCTGGGTGGGTTCGGCGCGCGGGTGGACGTCACCGACGAAGCGGCGCTCACGCGCTTCATCAACAAGGTGGAGCGCGCGCTGGGCCCGGTGGATATCTATATCTCCAACGCCGGGATCGGCGTCACCGACGGTCCGGGCTGGGGCGCGGGCGATGCCGCCAACGCCGCCTGGCAGGCGTGCTGGGACGTCAATGTCATGGCCAGCGTCTATGCGGCGCGCCACCTGGCCAAGCCCATGGCCGCGCGCGGCGGGCATTTCCTGATCACCGCGTCGGCTGCGGGCCTGTTGTCGCAGATCGGCGACGCGCCCTATTCGGCCACCAAGGCGGCGGCGGTGGCGTTCGCAGAGAGTCTGGCCATCACCCATGGCGATGACGGGCTGGTGGTCCATTGCCTGTGTCCCGAAGGCGTGCGCACCCCGCTGGTGGAAGGCGTGGAGGGCGGCGCGCAAGGCCTGTCGGGCTATATCGAAGCGGACGAGGTGGCGAAGGCCGTGCTGGCCGCCATGGAAGACAAGCGCTTCCTGATCACCACCCATCCCAACACCGCGCAATACGCAGCCCACAAGGGCGGCGACCGCGACCGCTGGGTGGCGGGCATGCGCAAGCTGCGCCGTCAGGTGATGGCCAGCAATAACGGCCGCCCCATGTAGGGCTCAGCCCCGCAAGCTGAACGCCACCGGATCACAGAAGCTGCGCACGTCGAACAGGCGCGGATCGGTGATGATGTCGGTAGGCCGCAAGGGCGCCGACAGTTCCAGCCCGGCCAGCGAGCGTGCGCGTGACAGCGCCACATAGGCCTGGCCGTGGGCGAACAGCCGGCGCGAGACATCCAGATACACCCGTTCCAGCGTCAGGCCCTGCGCCTTGTGAATGGTCATCGCCCAGGCCAGGCGCAGCGGATATTGCGCATAGGAGCCGACGCGCTCGCGTTTCAGCCCGCCCTCGGCGCCCGGCGCGGCGGCGTAGCGCGTGCGCTCCCAGCTGACCGGCTCCACACGCACGCTCTCGCCATTGACCCGCACCATCACCGCGCCATCGCCAAACCCGGTGACCTCGCCAATGGAGCCGTTGACATAGCGCCCCGCCGGATCATTGCGGATCAGCATGACGCGCGCGCCGGCCTTGAGGATCAGCGGGTCGTCGGTGGGAAACAGGCGCGCGTCAAAATCACCTTCCACCCGGCCGGCGAAGCCGCGCGGCTCGCCCACCAGCGCGTCCAGGCGCGCCTGATTGATCGCGGAGGCGGCCTGATTGGTCGCGGTCAGCACCACATGGGTCTCGCTGGCCTGCAGGCCCGAACGCGCGCTGACGCGATCATTGAGCCGGGCGGCCTGATCATTGTCCAGCGCGCCCTCGCGTACGGCGTTCAGGATGTCGATGAAATCGCTGTCGGCCTGGCGATGGACCTGATTGAGCTCCAGGATCGAGAAACCGGCTTCGCGGAAGGCCGGCGCATGAAAGAAGAACGGCCCGCCATACATGTCTTCGAGATGGGCGGCCTCCTCGCCCTGGATCACGGGGGGCAGCTGGGCCAGATCGCCCACCAGCACCATGCGCACGCCGCCAAACGGCGCGTTGGTCCCCCGATTCATCCGCAGGCTGGTATCCACCGCCTGCATCACATCGGCGCGCACCATGGAGATCTCGTCGATCACCAGCGTGGTCAGCGCGCGCATGGCCGCGCCATTGCGTCCCCGGCGCACATCATGGGGCAGGATCATGCGCGGCGGCAGCTGGAAGAAGGAATGCAGCGTCTGCCCGCCCGCCGACATGGCCGCCACGCCGGTGGGCGCCAGCACGGCGGCGCGCGATCCCATGGCGCGCAAAATGGCGCGCGTCACGGTCGTCTTGCCCGTGCCCGCGCGCCCGGTCAGGAACAGGTGCGCCCCGCCGCGCACCGCCAGATCAAACGCCGCGCGCTGTTCTTCAGACAGGTGAGGTTGCGGCGCGTCAGGGGTCATGGGGGCTCGGGCTGGCAGATCGCAAGGACCCGCGCACCCTGCCCCGGTTCGCCGGGGAGGACCAGCGCGGGGGTGTGAGGCACAGGAAGCGTGAGCAACCCCGTTGATGGGTTACATTTTGGACCGGGAACATGGGTGACACTTTTTTCCGGCTTTGCGGGCGCCGGTGCTCAATCTTCCCCATCGTTCCATGCTGGAGGATCACGCAAGGCGATCGCAGCCTGTCAAGGACGACCGAGCCTTCGCTCGGTCGCCGCAACCGCAGCGGCCCGCAGGGCCGCCCTTGACAGCCTGCGACGCTTGCGAAAATGGCTCAGCAAGGAGCGACGGAGAGACGGGGTTGCATGTCACTCGAACCTGGGCTGCTTTCTTCCCCCCCAAGCGGGCAGGGCAATCGCATTTGAGGCTGGCACTCTTACTCCCTCCCCTTGAGGGGGTCGGACGCCGAAGGCGTTTGACGGGGGTGG